>CAYWMW010000198.1:0-8309 GCA_964458975.1 uncultured Lewinella sp.
GGGCCGCGAGCGCCATTTTTTAAACGGATAACTTATTGTTCCGCAACCCCTAAACGCTGGTTCTTTCTCCAAGACCTTCCCTTGCACCTGCGGCCGCGCCAAAAACTTTGCTAACTTTGCAAGTCGTATTCCGTTAAGAACGTGCAACATTAATGTCCACAAAAACCAATAAGCCTTTACTCATCAACGGCGTGCTTCAGCACTACGCATGGGGCGGCTATAAATACCTCCCCCAGTTACTGGGTCAGCTAAATACCGACCAACAGCCGGTAGCGGAGTTCTGGATGGGGGCACACCCCAAAGGTCCGGCAACGATTTCCGGCACCTCCAAAACGCTGGAAAAAGCCATTGAAGCAGGCCCCGTAGACATGCTCGGCGAAGCCGTGGCCCACCGCTTCGAAGGCAAGCTTCCTTTTCTGTTCAAGGTGCTGGACGTACGCGAGATGCTTTCAATTCAGGTACACCCCACCAAGGAGGCCGCCGAAGCAGGCTTTGCTTACGAAGAGCTGCACGGCCCACCGATCAACGCCCCCAACCGTAATTACCGGGACAACAACCACAAACCCGAACTCGGCGTTGCGCTCACGGACTTTTACCTCCTCCATGGCTTCCGGCCAATCGCCGAAATCCACCGGATGTGCCGTTACGTCCCTTCCTGGTCTCAGCTCATCCCGATCCTTCAGAAAAGCGGAGTGGAAGGGCTCTACCGCCACGTAATGGAGGCCGATCAGGAATATATCAACCAGCTGCTGCAACCCATCGTCGATGGCCTGGGGCCAAAACTCGATCATGGCCGTGAGTACCCCGCCTTCTGGACCCACCGCGCCGTGGAACGCTACAGCAAAGACGGCCACCACGACCGGGGGATTTTCAGTCTCTACTGGCTCAACATCGTTCACCTGCGCCCCGGCGAGGGTATCTTTCAGGATGCGGGCATCCCCCACGCCTACCTCCAGGGGGTCTGCATCGAGCTGATGGCCAACAGCGACAATGTCTTACGCGGAGGCCTCACGCCGAAGCATATCGACGTGCCAGAACTCCTGAAGCATACTTCCTGTGAGCCCGTTCATCCAAACATCCTTTTGCCTTCGGACGAAGACGACGACGGAAGTTGGAAGCACTACTACACCCCCGCTCCAGATTTCTCCCTCTCCGTTGCCGAACTGAACGGGGGAGGCTATCTCTTCGTAGACACTTCCGAAGGGCCGTGTATTCTCTTCCTCCACAAAGGCAGCATCTCCGGTATCCGGGTAGACTTTGAGCTTAACCGGCGCCAACGGACCGCTTTTATCCCCGCAGGCTTACGCGTCGACTTTCAGGCGGAGGAAAACACCGTAGTATACCGGGCAAATGTCGGTACGGATGATCCGCTCTATGCGCCCAGTGGTGTAGGGCATCATGTTTCGGATGTTTAAAGCCAGTAGCGCTTCGTGTTTTGCTCGGACGCAAACCAAATTGTCGCTTTTTTGGCCCCCTAGCCCCCAAAGGGGGAACGAAAATCGACAATTTGGTTTGCGCCCTTTTGCTCTACTCCTCAGTTCCCTGAGTCGCCAGGTAGTTGTTCAGTCGTTCCATCGGCTTCACGATGGCAACCCGCCCGGAACGGACAAACTCGTAAATACCAAACTGCTTCAGATCATCAAGCAGCGCCGTTGCTTCTTTTTCGTGTCCTGTTTTTTCAATCACGACAAACTCGGGTTCAATCAGCAGGACCCTGGCGTTGTGCCTCCGGATGATCTGCTCCACCAAGTTCCCGTTACTGAAGGCTTTAAATGGAACCTTATACAGGGCAATTTCCTGATGAACGATCTCGGAGTCGTCGTAGTAGAAGGCCTTTAAAACGTCTACCTGTTTATCCAGCTGAGCGACCAGCTTAATTACCATTTCCTCCGTTACTTTAACCACGATGGTGAAACGGTGGATGGTTGGGTCACTACTCTGGCTGGTGGTGAGGCTGGAAATATTTATGTTCCGGCGGTTGAAGATGCCCACCACCCGCGAAAGCAGCCCGGCGTGGTCTTCGGTAAAAACCGTGATGGTGTAATTCTCGATCATCATGCTATTGCTTAATTAAAGTAGCCTCGGCTACCAGAGGTAAAAATTTCGTTGCGCCAATTTTCGTCGAAGCGAGCCGCTCGGTCACTTCTGGTCAGGGTCGAAGCGGAATCAAAGCTCAACTCGCCACAATTTTAAATCACCTGAAGTGACCGAGTATGCTGTTCTAAACGCTTTCAATATCCTCCGGGCCGAGAATTACCTGGCTTACCGATTTCCCCGACGGTACCATCGGGAAGACGTTGTCTTTCTTCACGGTATGTAAATGTAGAAGATAAGGCCCCTCGTAGGCCAGCATTTCGGCGATGCCTGCTTTCACCTCTTTCGGGTCCCGGATGGAGCGGCCAGCTACGCCGAAGCCCTTGGCGATGGTGACGAAGTCCGGGTTTTGCAGCTCAACGGAGCTGTAGCGCTCGTTGTGAAAAAGCTCCTGCCACTGGCGGACCATGCCGAGGTAGTTATTGTCCAGCAAGACAATCTTCACGGCCACGTTCCACTGGGCGCAGAGGCCGAGTTCCTGGAGGGTCATCTGGAAGCCTCCATCCCCGATGAAGGCGACGCACTGCCGTGAGGGGTCAGCGTATTTAGCGCCGAAGGCAGCGGGCAGGCCGTAGCCCATGGTACCCGCTCCTCCGGAGCTCACCCACTGGTCGTGCCCTTTGTATTCGTAGTAGCGGGCGGCCATCATCTGGTGCTGGCCTACGTCGGTACAGACGATGGCCTTGCCCTCCGTTTGGTTGCTTACCTCGCGGATTACCTGCCCCATGCGGATTTGCCCGTCTTCGGTCGGTTCAATCGCGTTTTTAATGACGCGTTCGTGCTCGATGCGGTCACACTCTTTGAAGCGACCGACCCAGGCCGGGTAAGTTTTTTGCTCTACCAGCGGGAGTAGTTTTTCGAGAACCTCCTTTGCGTCTCCTAAGACGGGTGCAACGGCCTTTACGTTTTTGTTCAGTTCGGCGGGGTCTACTTCAATATGGACAACCTTCGCGTCGGGGAGGTAGGTATCCAGTTTGCCCGTCACCCGATCATCGAAGCGCATGCCGATGGCGACGATGACGTCGGCGTCGTTCTGGAGGAAGTTGGGGCCGTAGTTTCCGTGCATGCCCAGCATACCGGTGAACAAATCATGATCGTTCGGCAGGGCGGAGAGGCCGTGGCAGGTAGCTCCGACGGGGATGCCGGTTTTATCGACAAACTGACGGAAGACCTCCTGGGCGTGCGCGATGTGAATGCCGTGGCCCGCCAGAATCATCGGGCGTTCGGCAGCGTTGATCAGCTCGGCGGCGGCTTTAAGTGCTTTGGTCTTCGGCTTATTGTAAGGAACGTAACTACGGATTTTACAGGTTTCCGGGTAGGCGAAGTCGGTCATCGCCAGCTGGGCGTCTTTGGTGATGTCGATCAAAACAGGCCCGGGTCGCCCCGTATTGGCGATGTGGAAGGCTTTTTTAAATACCCAACCGATGTCTTTCGGGTCGCAAATTTGGTAGCACCACTTGGTTACCGGAATCGCGGTATTGATCACGTCTACCTCCTGAAAGGCATCGCTGCCCAGCAAATAGCTAGGCACCTGCCCGGTGATGGCGACCAGCGGGAGGGAGTCTAGCTGAGCGTCGCAAAGCCCAGTGATCAGGTTGGTTGCGCCGGGGCCGGAGGTGGCCATACACACGCCGGTTTTGCGCTTGATGCGTGCGTAGCCTTCGGCCGCATGAATGGCACCCTGCTCGTGGCGGGGCAGGATGTGGGTGATCTCTTTTTCAAAATCAATCAGGGCATCGTAGACCGGCATGATTGCGCCTCCGGGGTAACCAAAAATGGTGTCAACCCCTTCGTTGACCAAGCACTGCAACAGGGCGTGGGCCCCAGACATCCGGGTGGGAGTTGGCGCTTTGCCGTTTGTAGAAGGTTTCATAAGCGTTGTATTCATATCGACATTGCTTTTTAAAAAACTAAATTTTGCATCCTGCGGCCGCGCCCAACTTTCGCTCGTTGGCCGAGCCCGGCGCAGGTGAGCCTCGCTGCTACCTCCGGTGGTGGCTCGTCTGCCTAGGGGAAGGGCAAGGCAAAGCCAAAAAACGAGAACGATCTTATGGGAAGACCGATTGGGCTTGCTTCTCGGATTATTCCGTGAGGAGAATCGCTACGGACCGCTCGGCGGACGAGCTAGAGATCGGTCACACAACCAAGAGACGCACTGCTCACCAGCTTGGCGTACTTCTTCAGCACGCCGTGGGTAGCGCGGCTTTTGGGGGCTGACCACCTGGCGCGGCGTTCCGCGATGGTGGCCTCGTCAAGTTCGGCTTCGAGGATATTCTTTTCGGCATCGATGCGGATGATGTCGCCATCTTCCAGCAAGCCGATCAGGCCGCCCAACTGGGCTTCGGGGCTGATGTGGCCTACGACGAAGCCGTGGGTGCCGCCGCTGAAGCGTCCGTCGGTGATCATCGCGACCTTTTTGCCGAGGCCCTGGCCCATTACTTCGCTGGTTGGCTTGAGCATCTCCGGCATGCCTGGGCCGCCCTGCGGGCCGGAGTAGCGAATCACCATTACGTCGCCTTCTTTGATTTCCCGACGGCCAAGCGCCTGATTGGCTTCAAGCTCTGAGTTGTAGACCTTCGCAGGCCCCATGAAGTGGAGCCCCTCCTTACCGGTGATCTTCGCCACGGAGCCTTCCGTCGCCAGGTTACCGTACAGGATGCGCAGGTGGCCGGTTTCCTTGATCGGCTGATCGAAGGGTTTGATGATTTCCTGGCCTTCCTTGAGCGGTTCGGCTTCAGCGAGGTTTTCGGCGAGGGTTTTACCGGTCACCGTCATGCAGTCTCCGTGGAGGAGGCCCTGCTTGAGGAGTTCTTTCATGACGGCGGGCACGCCGCCGACGTAGTAAAGGTCTTCCATGACGTACTTACCCGAAGGCTTGAGGTCCGCAATGAAGGGAACTTTGTCGGAGACTTTCTGGAAGTCATCGATCGTGATGTCCAGCCCGGCGGCGTGGCTCATGGCCAGCAGGTGGAGCACGGCGTTGGTGGAGCCGCCGAGGGCCGTGATGGTCACCATGGCGTTCTCGAAGGATTTCCGGGTCAGGATGTCGCTCGGCTTGATGTCTTTTTTCAGCAGGTTGAGCATGTAATCACCGATGCGCTTGCAGTCGGCGGCCTTATCGGCAGAGTTGGCGGGGATGGAGGAGTTGTAGGGCAAAGCCATACCCATCGCCTCAATCGCCGTGGCCATCGTGTTGGCGGTATACATCCCACCGCAGGCACCGGAGCCGGGGCAGGCGTGGCGGATGACGCCTTTGTACTTCGTTTCGTCTACCTCGCCGGTACGGTATTTACCGAGCACCTCGAAGGCGGAGACGATGTCCAGCTTTTCTTCTTCGTAGCAACCGGGGCTGATGGTGCCGCCGTAGAGCAGGATGGCGGGGCGGTTGAGGCGGGCCAGGCCAATCATCGCGCCCGGCATGTTTTTATCGCAGCCAACTACGGTCACCAGACCGTCGTACCACTGTGCTCCGGCAACGGTTTCTACGCTGTCCGCGATCACATCCCGGCTCGGGAGGCTGAAGCGCATGCCGTCGGTCCCCATGCTGATGCCGTCGGAAACACCGATGGTATGGTAGATCAGGCCGATCAGTTCGTCCTGTTCGTTTACGCTGGCCTTCACGTCCGTGGCCAGCCCGTTGAGGTGCATATTGCAGGGGTTGCCTTCCCAACCGGTGGAGACGATGCCGATTTGGGCTTTCTCCATGTCCGCATCGTCCATGCCGGTAGCATAGAGCATGGCGCGGGCGGCGGGTTGCTCGGGGTTACTGGTTACGTTTTTACTGTACTTATTTAACTTATGTGCCATCTAACGATTGGGGTAAAAGAAAAGCCGCTTTCCCGGATGAGGAGGAAAGCGGCTTTTATCGTCTGCGTCGGTTTACGCGGCTTTCCTCCGGGGTGTGGGTACAAGGACCACCACCAGTACGAGAAGAACCACCAAGAGGAGCAGACTAAACATTGAATTATTACTTGATAACTCTAAGGTAGTATTTCAGTGCTGGTGGCCAAACTTAGCTTAAGCCTTTATCTACGATGGCAAAAGTGGGTGGCGGTTGTCGGTTATCAGTTATCAGTTGTCGGTTGTCCTCGCCCGACAACGGATAACCGACAACTGAAAATCAATACCTTTTGTGATCGAAGCGGAAGGAAACCAGGAGCCCGGCGTGAAAGGTCGTTAGATTAGAGCGTTCTACGTCGGTAATGATTCCGCTTACGTTGGCAAAACCTGAATCTGTGTAAGGAGATGTTCCGAATCTTACGCCAGCGACCGGCGTTAAGGTAACCAGGTTACTCAGGCCAAAGTCTATCCCGATGGCACCGCCGAAGGTCGCTCCCTGGCTGTTTTCCTGGTTTGCCAGGTCGAAGCCGAGGCCGGAGTTCAAGTCGTATAGGGCGTAACCGCCAGAAACCTGCAAGAAAAGCCCTTTTTGCAGCTGTGGGCCTTGTTTTCCGAAAGTCGGGCAGTCGCAGTCGCCTAAAAAGTCGAAGGGGTAAACGTTGACTTTCATCTGCGCGCCGTATTCAGCCAGGTGGGCGTCACTGTTCTCAAAACCTGACCTTGCGTAGTAGATCGTAGGGAGGAATTCGATTCGTTGCTTGGGCAGCCGGAACCAGTAGTTCAGTGCTACTTCGGTGCCAACGGAGAAGTCAACATCTTCCTCAACAGCAATACTTCCGGCGGGAAAAATGTTCTGGGCCTGGTTGAAATTCGTACTTACCTGCACGCCAAACTGGGCGTGCGCAGAAAGGCTTGAGAGTAGAATTAAGGTAAAAACAAAAAGGCGCATATCAGGATAGGTTTTGTGGTTGAACGCCGTAGCTCGGCCTGTATTTTATGGTTTCCTCTTTTTAGAGGATTTGGGCGCGGGCGCGGGTGCAAGGAAGGTTTACTGGCAAGAGGTACACCAGCAATGTTCCATCGTTCATTTTAAGGTCGGCTTTTTAAGCTTTTCCGGGAGTACTTATCGTAGTAAGTTTTACCGTAGGCCCGGCTTCATCCGGAGCCTTGGATTATTCCCTTTTCAAGGCTCCGGATGAAGCCGGGCCTACGGTAGAATATCACTATTCCGCATTGTGAAAGATCTGGCAGCAGGCGTTATTCGCCGAATTCCAGGACCTCATCACCAACCGAGATGACCCCGTCTCCCCTCTCCCAGCAAGCGTTCATCCCGAACATCACTTTATTACCGACCTTCCGGTAGGCGGAGAGTTCGGCTAAGACGCGGAGGTTGCGCTCTCCGGTGTCCGGCTCCTGGGTGATCATGATGCAGCGGGCGCAGGGTTTGGGCAGGCGAAAGTGATGATTACCTACGCGTATATCCGTCCAGTCGTCTTCGGCGAAGGGGACATTGTGCTCTACGATGATGTTGGGGCGGAAGCGGCGCTCGTCGAGTGCTTCCCCTACCCTTTCGGAGAGATCGTTGAGGCTGGCGGTAGAGGTGACGAGGTAGGGGAAGCCGTCGGCGAAGGAGACCTCCTCTTTAGGTTTAGCGAAGCGGGGGTCTACGGGGCGGCGGTTGTCGGGGGCCATGTACACGAGCCTTGCGCCGGGGATGCCGAGTGCGGTGGCGATGGCCGGTATTTTTTCGTCCTCGATCAGGGTGGCGGTCAGGGAGTCGTCCCAGACGGTTACGTCCACCTGCTGTGGACCTCTCCTTGCACCTGCGACCACGCCCAGAATATGGCCATCAGCGATGCGCACAAACCGCAGTTCATCACCGTGTACTTCCGCTGCGAATTCACACATTTTCGGCACGGCCCGCCGGGAGATGAACTGCCCGTGCGGCTCGATGAACATCCAGCGGCGATCATCCTTAAAACCCCGAATCTCCGGCTGTAAGGAGTCTACGGACTGGCCGCCGAGGGATTTTACGGGGTAACGGTAAAGGTTGTCGATTTTCATAATTAAATGCTTTAGGCCTAGGGTGTGTAATTTGGTAACAATGCTCTCCGGCCCATACCTCCCCAACCCCTCCCCACGGGGGCAGGGCTTGTGAAAACGCTTCGCGTTTTTAGCCGAAGCGTGAACTAATAATTAGCCAGATTACACACCCTAGCTTTAGCTCCAAAGTACGGCCCTTTAATCCATCCGTAAAAATGCAGGCCGATCTATTCTTTCTACACGTAGCAGACCATCCGTTGTGTTGTAGTAAAAAGCTTTGACTTTTCCTGATTCAGTAGCTTCGGGCAGTTCTACTAAAAGAAAATCCTGGT
>CAYWMW010000199.1:0-8287 GCA_964458975.1 uncultured Lewinella sp.
CCTCGCTCGCAGCCATCCGCGCAACCCCTCGCTCGCAGCCATCCTCGCAACCCCTACCCCTAGCCTCTATATTAACGAGAATATCAAATGACTATATTTAGTCACTTTGTTTTTCTTTTATAATCCACTTAAAACGTCATTTTAAACGCGTTTTGACTGAATTTCGCCAAAAACAAAGAAAATTCAATTTTTTTAAAGGAAACGCAAGTTTCTCGTGCACCGGCGTAAACAAGCTGAGTTGAAAGGGTAAATCTGGTCGTAAAGCCGGCCGGATACATTACTCTCTTAATCGGATTTGAATTACACCGTCATGAAGAACGCTCTACTCTCTTTCCTTTTTTTCAGCCTTAGCCTCTGTCTTTCAGCCCAGGCTCCTGCGGAAGACCTTCGCATCTTTCCTAACCCCGTAACGACTACCTTCGAGATTGGTCACAGCGTCCGTGTGCAGGACGTACTGGTCATCAATATGGTGGGCCGGGAGGTGAAAGCCTTCGACTTTGCTGCGAAGAAGAAGTACGACATCACCGACCTGCCCCAGGGCATGTACCTCGTTCAGCTGAAGGATGCTGACAATAAGGTGATCCATACGCAGCGGGTGAAGAAGAACTAGTAGAGTTGGGAGTTTGGAGTCGGGAGTCGGGAGTCGCTACCGCAAATTCCGTTCGCGGCGCTACGCTTGCTCACCTTGAGCGAACAAGCGTAGCGCAGTGAGTGGCAACAGCCGTAGCAACTCCCGACTCCCGACTCCAAACTCCCATCGCTCACCTTGAGCGAACAAGCGTAGCGCAGTGAGTGGTAACAGCGGCAGCGACTCCCGACTCCCGACTCCCGACTCCAAACTCCAAACTCCAAACTCCCTATCTTTCGGCAAACAACCAAGCCGAAAGCAACATGCAAAAGTTCTCCGTCCGTCCCTTCCTAGCTCTGCTCTTATTAACCTGTCTCTGCACCTGCGGCCGCGCCCCGGTGATTGAAAATAAGTATGAAGCCAAATCCATCGCGCTCAATCCTGAGGTTGCAGCGGCCGAAGCAGTCAAGATCAGGAAGGAAGCCAACGTTGAAGTGGCCGATGGTCTGGAACTCAGCCTCTGGGCGGCCGACTCCATCGTGCAGGACCCCATCGCTATCAGCGTAGCGCCAGACGGACGGATATTTTACACCCGTGCGACGCGGCAGACCAGCTCCGAATTCGACATTCGGGGGCATATGGACTGGACGGTGGCCTCCATGTCGTTCGAGACCGTTGAAGACCGGCGGGCGTTTTTACGGAAAACCTTTGCGGAAGGCTCCGACCAGTCGGAAGCGCACCTGAAAGACCTTAATAAAGACGGCGTACGGGACTGGCGCGATCTCACCGTCGAAAAGGAAAACGTCTGGTTAATTACCGATAAAACCGGCGACGGCGTTGCGGACCATACCCAGCGCTACCTCGAAGATTTCGGGGAAGAGATCACCGACGTAGCCAACGGAATCGAGTTTCATGACGGGGAAGTCTACGTCGCCGTTGGGCCGGACCTCTGGAAAACCTCCGACAAAAATAAGGACGGCATTGCCGACGAAACGGAGTCTTTGGCGCATGGCTTTGCGGTTCACGTTGGCTTTAGTGGCCACGGCATGAGCGGCGTCACGGTGGGCCCGCAAGGCCGTATTTGGTGGGGTATTGGGGACATCGGTTCTAACGTGACCGACCAGGACGGCAAGAACTGGAAAAACCCGAACCGGGGCGTTGTCGTCCGCTGCGATCCCGACGGTTCCAACTACGAAGTCTTCGCCCACGGCGTGCGCAATACCCACGAATTTGCCTTCGATCAGTACGGTAATTTGATCACCGTTGACAACGACGGCGACCACTCCGGCGAGCGCGAACGGCTGGTGTACCTCATCGACGGATCGGACACCGGCTGGCGCATCAACTGGCAGTTCGGCAAGTACACCGACGAGAAAAACAACCGCTATAAAGTGTGGATGGACGAAAAAATGAGCCTGCCCCGCAACGACGAACAAGCGGCCTATTTCTTGCCCGCCATCCAGAACTTCGTGAACGGGCCTACGGGGCTGGTGTACAACCCCGGCACCGCCCTTTCGCCTGAGTATTACAACCACTTTTTTGTGGCGGAATTCCGGGGTTCGCCCAATAATTCGCCGATCCATTCTTTTCAGATGAAGCCCGCTGGCGCTGGCTTTGCGTTGGCCAACCACGATACACTCGTGCAGGGGCTCTTGCCCACCGGCCTCGACTTTGGACCTGAAGGTGCCTTGTATTTCGGCGACTGGATCAACGGCTGGGGCACCAAGAACGAAGGCCGCATCTGGAAGTTGGACGTGGGCGCGGCCGCAGGTGCAGAGAAGGTTTTACGGGCTGAGGTACAGGAGCTGTTGGCCACGGACTTTAGCACAATAGCCACGGGTAAGATTATGGAATTACTCGGCCATCAAGACCAGCGCATCCGCCAGAAGGCACAGTTCATGTTGGCAGATCAGCCGGACCTGGGAGGTTTTGGATCGTTGCTGGGCGTAGCCGCAGACCACGAAGCTCCGCAGTTGGCCCGGATACATGGCCTTTGGGGAATGGCCCAGATGATTCGTAGAGGCAAAGACCGGGCCACCGACCTGGCTCCGTTTCTGCTCGACGCCGACCCGGAAATCATCGCCCAGGCCGCTAAAATGATCGGAGACCTGAAGCAGGGCGGCAACGCTGAAACCCTCGTCGGTCTGCTTGGTCATCCCTCCGCCCGCGTCCGCTTCTTCGCAATGGAGGCGCTGGGGCGGACGGAGGAAAAGACGGCCGTACAACCCATCATCGCGATGCTGCGCGAAGACGGCGGCAAAGACAGTTGGCTGCGCCACGGCGGCATGGTCGCCCTCGGCCGCATTGGTGATGCCGTCGCGATGCGCGACCTTGCCGCTGACCCCGACCGCAACGTCCGCCTCCTCGGCGTAGTCGCCCTGCGGCGGATGGAATCAGCGGAGGTGAAGGCTTTTTTGCAGGACGAAGACGAGTACGTCGTCGCCGAAGCCGCCCGCGCCATCAACGACGATTACACCATCCCCGGCGCCATGTGGGCGCTGGCCAGTACGCTCAACGCCCGCGCCTGGACGAGCGAGCCGCTCATCCGCCGGGCCATCAACGCCGCCGTCAACGTTGGCAACGACCGCGCGGTGAACGAGCTGGTTACCTACGTCAATACGCCAGCGAACCCCGCCGCCATGCGGGCCGAAGCCCTCGCTGCACTCGGCACCTGGGCGGACCCCTCCGTCTTCGACCGGGTAGACGGCCGCTACCGGGGCCAACGAAAAAAGAGCGCGACCTACGTGACGGCGAAGCTCGGAGAAATCATCCCCAGCCTGATCGCCAGGGGCAATACGGAGGTCCGCAAAGCAGCAATTCGTGCTACGGCCAACTTAGAGATAAAAGCGGTAACGGACCAATTGACCGCTATGATGAGCCGGGACCGCGACCCCGTTGTGCGTGCGGAGTCATTGATCGCCCTCGATAAACTCCGCGCACCAAACCTGGAGCAACTCCTCCGCTCCGCACTCAACGACCGGGACAATCAGGTGCGTCGCCGGGCCCTGGAACTATTGCCTGCATCTACTATCGAGCCCAAATCCGCCACCAAGCTCTACCGAGACATCATCGCTAATGGAACCGTAGGGGAGGCACAATCCGCCCTCGCCGGATTAGCCAGGCTAAAAGGCACCGCAGGAGAGGAATTGCTCGGAGAACTCGTCGGCCAGATGGCGGCCGGCAAGCTCCCCGCCGTCATCCACCTCGATCTAGTGGAAGCCGTGGAAGCACACGAAGGCAACGCAGCCCTGCAAGCCAAGCTCGCCGCCTACGAAGAAGAACTTTTGAAAACCGACGACCTTGGCCTGATGACGACCGCCCTGGCCGGTGGCAACAAAGGTGCCGGAAATGGTGTGTTTTACTGGAACTCCACCGCCCAGTGTACCCGTTGCCACGCCATCTTTGAATACGGTGGCAACGTAGGGCCGAACCTGGCCGGCGTCGGCTCCCGGCTTTCACCGCGCGAGTTGCTCACCTCCATCATCCGCCCGAGTGCTGCCCTGGCGCTCGGGCACGAAAACGTGCTCGTTACGCTCGCAAATGAGGAGATGCTTTCCGGTGTAGTCGTTAGCCGTACCCCGGAATACCTGGAAGTGAAAGTCGGGAAAACGGAAATCAGAAAAATCTCCCGGGCCGACATCGCCGAAGAGGAAACGCTGCCCTCCAGTATGCCGTCAGCGGAGGGCAAGATCTCCCGGCGGGAGATTCGGGATTTGGTGGCGTTTTTGGCTACGATGAAGGGGGAGATTTAGCATTCAGCTTAAAGCATTCAGCATTTAGTAGGCGACTACAAGCGCTATAGTACACTCGGTCACTTCAGGTGATTTTCAAAATTGTGGCAAGTTGAGCTTTGATTCCGCTTCGCCCCTGACCAGAAGTGACCGAGCGGCCCGCTTCGACGAAAATTGTCGCAACGAAAATTTCACCTCTGGTAGCCGAGGCTACTATAGTCTAAATGCTGAATACTTTAAGCTAAGTTGGTGCTTGCCAAGAAGTAAGCAAAACAACCAGAACGCAATCACCGTTAAGCTGAATATGCAGCCCTGCTGCCCTGAATTCAACTACTTCAAACCGATCAAATGACCCTCTTCGACTTTACCCCCGATTCCGATATTTCTGACTGGCGCACCGTAGACGACACCGTAATGGGTGGTGTCTCTGACGGCAAGTTTCAATTGAACGACGAGGGCCACGGGCTGTACTCCGGGTTTGTTTCGTTGGACAATAACGGCGGCTTCAGCTCCCTGCGCTACCGGATGCCCAGCATCCGAATAGAAGGTTTGACGAAGGCGGTGCTTCGCCTGAAGGGAGACGGCAAAGCCTACCAGTTTCGGACGAAGACCGATGATGCTGACCGGCACAGCTACGTAAGCGATTTTCAGACTTCCGGTGAATGGGAGGAAATTGAAATAAAACTAAGTTCCATGAAGCCACAGTGGCGGGGCCGTCGTCTTGATCTAGATAATTACCCTGCAGAAATGCTGTCGGAGCTCGCAATACTGATCGGAAACAAGCGCGCCGAAGACTTTCAGTTGGAGTTGGACTGGATCAAACTGAAATAGGCAACTTCCCGTAGGCCCGGCTTCAGCCGGAGCTTTGATTATTTATGTTCAAGGCTCCGGCGGAAGCCGGACCTACGGGGAGCGCTTATCTTTGCTAAATGCGAACCTTCTTCCCCTTGCTCCTTTTACTCGCTCTTTGCACCTGCGCACCGCCGCCCGAAAGAACAGTGGTGAACGAAACCGAAGTACCAGAAGCTCCGCGCCACGAATGGCCCCGCGAAGCACCGATAAAGCTGATCCTCGATTCGGACACGGCCAACGAGATTGACGACCTGTTCGCCATCGCCTACTTACTTAAAGACGGTTACCCCGGCGTTGAAGTGCTGGGCTTAAGTTCCGCACAGTGGTTCCACGTATGGAGTGGGGACAGTACGGTTTACCAGAGCCAACAACTGAACGAGGATTTACTGGAGATCATGGGCCGCACCGACCTGCCGCACCCGCTCGGTGCCGACGTGATCATGGGCAAGCCCTGGGGCGACTACGACCCGCGTGACAGCCCCGCAGCACAGTTCATCATCGACGAAGCAATGGCCCTGAACGAGGGTGAAAAACTGGCCGTGCTCAGCATCGGCGCATCCACCAATCTGGCCTCCGCCATCGCCCTCGAACCCGCGATCACAAATCGGATCGTTGCCTATACCCTTGGCTTCCGCTATGATTTCGATGGCCACTTCTGGAACAAAGATGAGTTCAACATCCGCCGCGATCTGAACGCCGCTAATTACCTGCTCAACGCCGAAGGGCTGGAGCTGCACGTGATGCCAATTTCCGTCGCCATCAAGTACACCTGGGCGCGGCAAACAACCTTCCGCAACCTCGCTAAAGCCGGGAAACTGGGCGCTTACCTCCGCGCCCGTTGGGAAAGCCACGGCGGCCCCGACGCGCAGAAATGGACGATGTGGGATGTGGCCTTACTACAAGCTTTCCTCAAGCCCGAACAAGCCTCAGAGGTCAGTGTACTAACCCCTCCCGAAAACACCCAACGCCCGGTTTGGATGTACGAGGATATTGACGCTGAGGCGATGGAGGCGGACTTTTGGGCGCGGGTGAAGTAGAGATCTGCCGTTGCTTAAGAGCTACAAGACAACATTGAGCAGCCCACCTTATGCCGCGCCCATTCCGGCCGCTTAGCGAACCAGTGTTCGTGCTCCGGTTGCTCGTCGTAAGGGCGTTTCAGGAGTTGGTGGAGTTCATCAATCAGGGCGTAATCGCCCGCGTCGGCCTTATCGATGGCCAACTGGGCCATGTAGTTGCGGAGGACGTATTTGGGGTTAACGGCATCCATCAGGCTGCGGCGTTCAGCGTCCGGTGTGTTTTCTTTTTGTAGCCGCTTCCGGTAGTCGTCGAACCAGGTTGCCCAGTCGTTGAGCAACTCCCCTTCGAGGGCGGTTGGTGCGTAAAATGCGCCCATCACCGGAGTGAGTAGCGCCTTGCCCGTGGCGGTTGTGTTGCGCTTAAACCGGGCTAGTTGACGGAAGAAGATCGTCATGTCAGTCTCTGAGGCTTGCAGGAGTTCCTCTAATCGTCGGACCAGTTTTCCATCGCCGGCATCCATCGTTTGCAGGCCAAGTTTGTTCCGCATCATCGCTGCGTACTTTACGGTGTAGGTTGCTTTGAACCACTCCAGTACGTCTTCGAGCGGTTTTGTGTCTTCCGTCAGTAGGATCAGGGTGTTGCCCAGTTGGGCGAGGTTCCAGAGCGAGATCACCTCCTGGTAACCGAAGCGGTAGCGGCGGCCCTGGGCGTCGGTTGTATTCGGCGTCCAGCCTTTGTCGTAGCCTTCGAGCCAGCCGTAGGGGCCGTAGTCGATGGTTAGCCCGAGGATGGACATATTATCGGTATTCATCACGCCGTGTACGAAGCCGACCCGTTGCCAGTGCAGCACCATCTCCAGCGTCCGCTCGGCGACGGCGCAGAAAAACTTTATGTAGCCCGCTTTGGTTCCAACTTCAATGCCGGGGTAGAAGTGGCGGATGGTGTAATCTGTTAATTTTCGGAGGTTCTTCACGTCCTGGCGGGCGGCAAAAATCTGGAAATTACCGAAGCGGACAAAAGACGGAGCCACCCGGCAAACTACCGCTCCTTTCTCGTAGGCAGTGTTGCCGTTGTAGAGCATATCCCGCAGCACATCGTCTCCGGTCAGGGATAGCGAGAGCGACCGGGTAGAGGGTACGCCCAGGTGGTGCATCGCCTCGCTGCACAAATGCTCCCGCACGGAGGAGCGCAAGACGGCCAGCCCATCCCCCCGCCGGGAGTAAGGCGTTGCTCCGGCTCCCTTCAGCTGTAAGGCCCACCGTTGGTTGTTGTGCACCACTTCGCCGAGGTTAATCGCCCGGCCATCCCCGAGCTGCCCGGCCCATCCGCCAAATTGATGGCCACCGTAGCACATCGCATAGCTCTTTATCCCTTCCACGGCACCTGCGTCTGCGCCCGAAAAGAAATTCAGAAAGTCGTCCGTATCCTTGTCTGATTCTTCCAGGCCGATCGCAAGCAACATTTCCTCCGAAACATGCACCAGAGAAGGCGCCGAAGGAACCCGGGGCGTGACGTAAGAAAACGCTGCTTCAAGAACCTGCCGGCGGGAGTTCTCCGTAATCGGATCTGCCGGTAACTCCTTATTGAATGTATCCTGTAGGTTGAGTTGCATGATGTTTGAATTCGATTGATGGGGGGCGCATACACTACGAAATGAACGCCCGAAAGGTTTTTTTGAAGTGCTGGTATCTTTGTCAATTAATCCGTAAAGATCAAGAACAATGAAAATTCTAGCCGTCTGTCTTGGCAACATCTGCCGCTCGCCACTAGCCGAAGCCCTTCTCCGCCGCGAAGCGGAGGCACGCGGCTTAGACTGGGAAGTCGCCAGCGGAGGTACCGCCAATTACCACACCGGAAACCCACCCGACCCGCGCAGTGTGGCGGTGGCACTTGAACACGGCCTCGACATTACCGCACAGCGCAGCTATCACGTTACCGCTGAAGACCTGGAACATTACGACATCGTTTTTGGCATGGACCGGCAGAACGTAGCCGATTTAAAGGAGCGGGCGCGCACGCAGGTGCAAAGTGAGAAGGTTCACTTGTTCCTGGAATACGCCGGACTGACTGAAAGCGAAGGCCCCGACGTATTTGACCCGTATTACGATGACCGGGCTTA
>CAYWMW010000200.1:0-2811 GCA_964458975.1 uncultured Lewinella sp.
CCAACAATCAGCCGCTTAGTAGTAATCGTCCGCCCCAGCGCATTGCGGAGGTTGTAGAGGTAAAGGCCCTTGGGCAGCGCACTCACGTCAACGTTAACGCGGGTCTGATCGCCGAGGGGGGAGAAGCTGCGGGAATCCACCATGCTACCGTTCACGTTGTAGAGCGCAAGGGTGTAGTCACCGCGCTCCAGGCCGGTAAACTCGAAAGTAGCCAGCTGGCTGGCCGGGTTGGGGTATACTTTGACGCGTTCCTGCCGCAGGCCGGGGCCACCGGTAGAAACCGGCCGCTGGCGGCGGCGGAAGTCCATACGCTGAATCTCGCCGGATACCTCAAAGGTGAGGATCTCGACGACGGGCTCAATGATCTCAGGGCTCCAGAAAAGGAAGGTTTTGGTCACCGTCTGCTGGCCCAGGAAAGCGGCAAGTCTGGGATCAACTATGGCAAGGGTGGCCGTAACGTCCGTCCAGGGGATAAACGGGGCAATTACTTCCAGTTTGATGAAGACATTCTCGGTACGGGCTTCGCGGAGTACCGCGTAAGTCTTGTCGTCAATCGTTAGGTTACCGTACGAGTCTACAACGTCAGAGCGGGTAGAGGTAGTCGTGATCCGCATCGAATCAAAGTTCACGATGGACTCACCGAACAGCGCAATCGCCTCCGGAGGAAGGCTGTCTACGGGTACAACAGCCATGTTCTCGGTGACGGTCTGGTAAGTATCCAAATAGTTCAGCGGCGCACGGCGGGTTGGGCGAGCGGGGTCTGCGGGAGTGCTGATGACGAAGCTCGGCAGGAATTCAAAACTGGTCTTGATGCCTACCAGGTTAAATTCTGTTTCGGAAACAGAGTAAAAACTCTCTGTGTTAAAACCGGTAACGATCTTCACGTCGGCACCAACAAAGGAAGTGTCACCTTCGGTGGAGGTCACCGCGTCGGAGTGTTGCTCACTGATGGAGGGCGTACCAAAATCCCACGTAAGGTCTGCACCAGGCTCGGAAATCATGAGCGTGGAAAGGTAAATACTGTCTACGGTGTTGTACTTCAACGTATCTCCCGCCAGGGGAAAGTAGTCATCACTCATGGTTACCTGAGCGAAAAGTGGAGTAAAACAAAAGACCAATAGAAGCGAAAGTAGAGATTTGGTCATGTCAAGGGATGTGAATTATTTAGAGCTGGCTGCAATATACGGGGGATTGCGTAGGGCCAATGTCTTTTAGAGGATAATTAACGTATACAGGAGGGTTTTCTCTTTTTTTACCCAGCCAGTACGGGCAAAGCCCGTACTGGCTGGGTAAAAAAGAGAAAACCCTCCTGAGTAAGTCTTAGCGGTCTACCCGCTCAAAAGCGCCGGCGTCCGGCGTGTCCGTGTCCCGGTCAACGCCCAGCTTATCGGTAGGCAGGGCGGGGAGAAATACGCCGAGGTCTCGCGCGACGCTGAGGGAGTCCAGCTGGTAATCGTCCATTTCAAGCGAGACGAACAGCTCTTCGCTAAACTCCAGGTTGTGGCAGTTGCGGCAGATGTTTTCGTAGAAATCGGCGAAGAGGCTATCCTGGGAGGCAAGAAATGCGCCGTCCGTACGGACGACGGAGTTGTTCATCAGCACATTCCACTGGCTGGGCTCGTCGCCCTCAAAAATGTCAATAAAGATCAACTCACTGCCCCGCGAGCCGGAGATGACGGAGTTGCGAATCCGGGCGCTCATGCGGGAAAAGACGCAGTTGTCGTTATTATCGTCACAGCTGAAATTGGTCAGCGCCAGCGCACTGGCATCCACGCCGTAGTTAGCGATGGTGGAGTGCTCCATGACGAAAGTTCCGCCCTTGACGAACTGTACCGCGTTGCCAAAGTTGTCGTGAAATACGGAGTTGCGCACCGTCACATCAGACTGAAATGCGGAGATGGCCGGGCCACCGGAGTAGGCAATCACGGAGTTCTCCACGGTGACTTCGGCGGCACTGTCGATGGTGATGCCAACGATGGCGTTGAACAGTTGGGTGTATTCCAGGCGGTTGTCTTTACTGCCCGCGCCGAGCACCAGGCCACGGTATTTGGCGGGCTCCTGGTCGAAGCTGGGCTCCAGGCGGTCCGTTCGCAGGATGACGGGCTCTTCGAGCGTACCGAGAAACTGGACGGCCCCGGTGGCGGTGGTGAAGATCAGGCCGTCGTTGAAGAAACCGGTGCCCGCAAACTGGTCGTTGCGCTGCACGCCACCGTGAAAGTAGATTTTGGTGCCGGGCAGGGCGCGCAGGATGCATTCGTCTACCGTCAGTGAGCCGTAGATGACCGTCGGCAGCTCAGCATCCAGCGTGAAGAAGCCGTCGGAGCCGCAGTTCATGGCGCTGATCGCACCAAATTCTCCCCTGCGGAAACCGTTGAGGTAGTTGGCGTTCTGCCCGAAGGCGAGCAAGAGTACGTCTTCCTGCACGTCTCCGGTTTCAAAAATCAAGCGGTCTTCGGCGATGAAGGGGCTGGTGTTTACGGGCTCGGTGGGGTCTACTTCCACTTCTACGAACAGGAAGATGCTGTCTTCGCCCCAGATCACGATGTCGCGGGCTTCGGGGCCGGGGGTGCCGTCTATGTTGAAGATGAAGTTTACGCCGGTGCGGCCTTCTACGCGGATGCGGTCAATTTTGATCGGTTGTTCGCCGTCGTTATAAATTTTCATGCGCTGGGTGGCGGAGCCGCGGGCTACGAAGACGGTATCGAAGGCGAGGGTGTCCGTGCTGAAGCGCAGTTCAACGTTGCTGCCGGTCAGGAACTCGGTCTCTACGTCGCAGGCGGTGGTCAGGCAGGCAAGGGCCAGCGCGGTAAG
>CAYWMW010000200.1:2911-8275 GCA_964458975.1 uncultured Lewinella sp.
CCTTTACTCCCTTCTCCCTTTACCCCCTTACTAAAGTCCCCGGCCATTCCCCATCAATCAGCCGTTGCAGGATGCTTGGGGTGCGGCCGTTGCCTAAGAGAACGGGAATTCCGGCGGCGGCAGTCTGTGTAGCGATGCGGAGTTTTGTCGCCATGCCGCCCCTTCCGAAGGAGGTCTTTTTATCCTGTACGAAGCTGAGCACGGATTCGTCTCCGGCGGCGATGTGGGGGATTAGTTTGGAGTTCGCATTTTCTGGTGGCCCGTCGAACAAGCCATCTACGCTGGAGAGGATGACGAGGGCATCCACCCGGAGCATGCGGGAGACGAGGCCGGCCAGCTCATCGTTGTCGGTAAACATGAGTTCGGTGACGGCTACAACGTCGTTTTCGTTTACAACGGGCACCACCTCGTCCAGCAGCAGGGCGCGAAAGCAATTTAGCATATTGTTGGCGTGGAGCTCATCCCGGAAGTCTCCCTTTGTGGCCAGTACCTGAGCGCAAAGCAGCCCGTGGTTGCTGAATAATTGACGGTAAATCTCCATCAACCGAACCTGCCCAACCGCACTTTGCACCTGCCTGCGGGCCACCTCCTCCGTACCTTCCCGGACCTTCAGGAGCTCACGCCCGGCCCCAACGGCGCCTGAGGAAACGAGCACGAGGCTGACTCCCGCTGCCTTGAGCGCAGTGATCTGATCCACCAGGTGGCTGATGTTGGTAATGTCTAGCTGTCCGTCCGGTCGGGTCAGCACGTTGGTGCCAACTTTAATAACAAGGCTTTTGTACATAGGCGCAAAGATAAACCCAAAAAAAAGCCCGCCTCCCGTTAAAAGGAGACGGACAATGTAAATGGCTATTGTGGTGTTTTTCTAATCTAAAATGTGTCCAGTGTTGCTTCAAAAAAATGTTTCAGAGGATCTATCTTAATCAAGTAAATAAGTATGACTTTAGCCGGGTATGCCTGCAATATGGTGGGAACGGTGGGCAGCGTCAAAAGCCGGTCCGATGAACGGTTGTTTTGGTTCGATTAGCGGTAGGTTAAGCAAGCCACTGTTCTACCAGTTTCTTTCTTCGTCGGCTAATTTCGGCGGTTAGGCCTCCGCTGAGTCCTAGTTCGTCAGCCGTAATTTTTTTTACGTGTTGGCGATTGACGACAAAAGAGCGGTGCGTCATGAAAAACTCCGGGGTCGGTAACATCTTCTTATAACGCCCGATGGGGTAGGAGGATGTTCGCCTGCTGCGGTCCTGAAGATGAATCAGCGTGTACCCCTTAAACCCCTGGCAGCAGATGATGTCTCCGGCCTTCACGAACTCCACTCCGCCGTCGTTCGGGATCCCGATCTGCTTTTCAGCGTTGTTGGTGGAATCCATATTTGAAAGGAGTGCCTCCAGGCGGCGGGCACTGTTTTTATGGTGCAGCCGTTCTTCGGCTCTGGAAATGGCCGTTTTCAGGGCAACGGGCTCTACCGGCTTGAGGAGGTAACCGAGCACTGCGGAGTTGAAAGCTTGTAGGGCAAACTCATTATGGCTGGTAACGAAGATGATTTCTGGCCGTGATGTTTCGCCCAATTGGCGTATGAGGTCAAAGCCATTGCCGCCCGGCATTTCGATGTCCAGAAAAAGAATGTCCGGATTTAGCTGACTGATTTTTAAAAGTGCCTCACTAATATTGGTAGCTTCGCCCACTACGTTGATGTGAGGGTGGGCGGACCGTAACATGTTTTTTAGCTCGGTATTGGCGGCTGGTTCGTCGTCTATTAGTAGTGCGTTCATTGTGTTGTTTTTCAGTAGGTAATCGTTTAAAGCAGTTCAAATACAAATTCAAAGATGTAGTAAATTTGTAATACTTAACGTATTTTGCAGTATTACTATCATTTTTGTACTGTAAAAGCAAATCAACATGAGTCATCCCGAAGTTTAGGTCGGTTTTTCTATTTTCTGTACAAATTACGGCGTCCGGAGATCAGAATTCAGAGGTCAGGCTACCGCACATAGCCACCTGACCTCTGAATTCTGCTTTCTGAATACAACTTCGCAGGTGCATTATTATGACCCATCCAGGTTTACTTCTCTAAAGTCCGGGATGACTCATGTTTCTCCGTGTTGTTAGAACCTGCTTAAGGCCTCCTAACCTCTCTCTTGCCAAGAAAATTATGCTTGCACAAACCAACATAGCCTTGCTCGTACTAACGGTCTGTCTGGGGTGTTCTGTAGCGCTAACGGGGCAGGAACTACCAACACCTGCGTACCGGCTAAAGTATTATGGTACCAAAGAGGGCCTGCCTAGCCGGATCGCCTACAACTCCCTGCGGGATTCAACCGGCATGGTTTGGTCGGGCACTGCCGGTGGTCTGTGCCGGGTCAATGGAGGCGGGGTAACGGTCTTTGATGACTTTTCGCAAACCTTTAACGGGCCGATGAACCGGGATGGTAAGGGGTGGCTATATGTTCAAAAAAGGGATTTTCCTGATTCCGTGGAGGTAATCAACCCCGCAACCCTGAAAGTCTTTGGCGCTCGTTTCAACGACCGGTTGCGCGGCGTATTCGGCGGGATGGCCCAGCGGATGGGTAAGCCACTTTACTTCGCCCAGGGGAGCAGCATCTATGCGTACCTGCCCGGAGAATCACCACGGCAGGTACATTTATTGGCCGATGAAATTCGGTCAGGAGACCGCCTGGTCTCCGCTACGGAGACGGGGTACCTGCTGTACCGGCAAACAGACCAAACAATAGAGGAGCAGCGCAACGGGCAGTCAACGATATTCGGGCTGCCAACGGATTTACCCCCAGGCCATCTTCATCTCGATAAGCGTGGTGTACTGTGGTTTAGCAACAGCCTGGGAACATTTTGTAAGGCACCGGACGGAGATTTTGAGCTTTTCCTACCCGCGCTAACCGAAGGAAAAATCATCAACTTCTTCGCTGAAGACGAGCAAGGGAATATGTTTTTTGGTTTTCTGGACGATGTACTGGTGCGCGTTACCTATTTAGAGCAGGTCATTGATGGTGTACGCCGTTCGGCTAATTGGATTACCGACATTGACGACCGGGTAATCTCCATTTCCGGACAAGACTTTAGCGAGGGCCTACGGCTCAATACCTACGGAGGTATCTATGTCCTCGATTGTAGCCCTCCTCCCCAGCGCCCCTTTCGGAGATTCCTCTACCGGGAGGTAAAGCCCGGAAAATTCGGAGACGTGATGCGGGGCTTTGCCGCTGATGACGAGGGCCTGGTTTACGCCAATAAGGATTCCAAAATGCCCTATTGGTTCAGGGTAGATCCGAAAAGCAACGAATTGGATACCCTCACCATGTTGAAAAACGACGGAGAAGTGGTAGACCAGTGGGGCTGTGGTACAAACCTGCTTAACTATAAGGGAGATATTTATGGGCACAGTTGTGATCTGGACTCCACCGAAACTTACCTCGGCTTCGTTTATCGGTACCGCCCGGCAGACGATAGTTGGAAACGCTGGCCACTGCCCGAGCCGAGCCACGTCGTCCGCTGGGTTACGAACGGCCGTACGGAGGACGAACTTTTACTGGTCACCGAAGAAAAAAAATACCACCAAGACGGGCACCTTTACTATTTCTATCCCGCACGAGACTCTTTCGCCCTCATTCAAACCAGCGGGCCAGAAACCGCGATCAGAGGGTACACCAAAGATGTAGCCCTGGATGAGCAACAGAATGCTTTGTGGATCGGGACCAATCAGGCGCTGTACCGTTTCAGTTTTGAGTCTGAGCAACTTTTGTCTTACGTATTCCCGGATGGCCGCCCAACCATCATCTCAGACATATTTATTCGGAAAAGCGGCCTACTCGCGCTGGCAACCGTGCAAAACGGGCTTCAGGAGTTTGATCCTGAAACCGGAACATTCGTGACGATTGGAGGTTACCTACCCGAAGGGCATCGGGCCTTCGATAAGGAGGACTTTATTAAACTGCCAACCGATGACGTGGCTACGCTCAACCTCACAGAGGATCACCAACTTTTGATCACCACCTTCGAGGGGCTCGTGCTTTACGATAAGCAGACCGGGCGAACCACCACCTTTACCACCGATGAAGGCCTGGCAAACGACGAGTTCAACACCGTGTCAACTTTCTACAACCCCGCCGAAGGGCGCTGGTACGCCGGCGGCATCAACGGCTTTGTCTCCTTTAAAACCGAAGACCTGCAAACCGCCCCCAGTAGCTACAACCCCGCCCTGGTGAGCTACCGAATACTGGACGGTGGAAACGACTACGAAGAAACGTACCCGCTGCCTACCGCACCACTTGAGGCAATAACGCTCTCCCCTTCGATTATCTACTGCGCCATCGATTTTACCATCCCGGATTACTTGCCCCGGGGAGAACGCCGCTACCAGACAAAACTTGTCGGCCTGGACCCCGACTGGACGGCCCCCACCACCAGTAACTCCGTACGCTACACCGGTCTGGACCCCGGCACCTACACTTTTCAGGTCCGGGCCTACGATGGGGAAGGGCGCAAAGGAGCGACGGATCGCCGCCTGACGATCATCGTGCTCAAACCCTTTTACCTACAATGGTGGTTTATCCTGCTGGCCATCTGTTCTACCCTCGCATTTCTTTATGGTATGCACCGCCTCCGGATGGTGCGCTTGCGCACGAAGATGGAAGGGGAGCGCAAGGTGCAGAGCCTGGAGTTAAAATCCTTGCGCCAGCAGCTCAATCCGCACTTCATCAGCAACGCCATGAACGCCATCAAGGAATACATCCAACGGCCCGAAGCGGAAGACCCCGCCCGCTACCTGATGGATTTCTCCCTGATGATGCGGCGTTTCCTGGAATCCTCCCGCCATCGCTTCACGTCAATTGCCGACGAGGTGGACATGCTGAAACGCTACGTAAGTCTGGAGCAGTTGCGCTTCCCCGGCAAATTCGACGTCGTGTTCTCCATCGATCCCGCCCTTGACCCCGAGATGGATGAGGTACCGTCTTTACTGCTGCAACCCATTATCGAAAACGCTATTGAGCACGGCCTGCGCCCGCTGGATGCAGGCGGCCACCTCCGCGTTGATTTTGCGCTCGACCACGAGGATGACGACGTAATAATCTGTAAAGTATCCGATAATGGGGTAGGAAGAAAAATCGCCGCACTACGCTCCAAAAGCCCCGGCCACGTCTCGCGCGCAACGGCCATCCTGGAAGAACGGCAAGCCCTGCTCGCCTCAGACGACGAGATCAAGCTCGGCGTAGCGGTCCAAGACTTGCACCCCGAGCGGGAGCATACGGGTACAATAGTGACGGTACGGATCGAGGCCAGTTAGTTCGGTGGTTCGGTGGTCTGGTGGTCTGGTGGTGGGGTGGACGCGGAAATATGCCACCGAACCACTAGACC
>CAYWMW010000201.1:0-8244 GCA_964458975.1 uncultured Lewinella sp.
CCCCCCCCCCCCCCCCCCCCCCCCCCCCCCCCCCCCCCCCCCCCCCCCCCACGCCAAAAAGCCCTTCCCCGCAGCAGCGGAGAAGGGCTAGTTCTTATACGGACCTTCCGGTGTAGTTACCGGCGAGGCAGTATTACTTCTTGTAGGTCTGGTCAGAAACCGTGAGCTTGGCACGGCCTTTGGCGCGGCGGCGGGCGATCAGCTTGCGGCCGCTCTTCGTGCTCATACGGCTACGGAAACCATGCTTGTTAACACGACGGCGCTTGGAGGGTTGGAACGTTCTTTTCATTGTTCTTTAGTTTGGGAAGGGACGGCGGGGCCGACCGGAAGGTTCGTTAAGGGGCGCAAAGGTAAGGATATGTATGCTGTAATACAAAACACCGGTTCAATTATTTATTAGAGGCACAAGTCCTTATCTTCGTGCTGTTCACATCAAAACATTCAGCTCCCAGTCCGAACTTTCACTGCTCAGGAACGCCGTATGAATAAGTAACTCGTTTAGACCTGCCGGTTTTATTCCAGTCACCTTTAAAATTTCTCTGCATCACGGCCCCTGGTCGGGGCGGAAATAATTTTCAACGATGACTGGGTAAAATAAGGCGAGCTCAAACTGGGAAATTACTCATAAAGCCTTCCCATAAGGGAGAAAAAAACTTAGGCATTACGATGAAATCATTACTACGCTGCCTGGGCCTTGCCCTGGCCTTTTTTTACGCTGCCGTTGCACCGGCACAGTACGCACTATCACCAGAAAAACTTGCTAACATTCCTGTTGAGGTGATGCCCGCTCAAGACAACGCGCTCCTCCAGGCTAAGGAGGCCGAAGCCGAACGCCCCGGCCGTGCACCGGAGTTTGCCGTTGCCATCCCGGTGAAGATTCGCCCCGGTGCCAGCGGTGCCTGGAGTACGGAAGGCAATACGTCCGTCTGGCGTACCCGCATCAGCAGCCCCGGAGCATACACCATCAACCTTGGGTTCACCGAATACAACCTGCCCGCCGGCGCGGAGCTCTTTCTGGTGACCCCAACGGAACGGTTTGGCCCCATGACTTCGGCCGATAACGAAGACCACAACCAGTTGTGGAGCCCAATGCTGGATGGCGACGAAATAATGGTAGAGCTTCAGGTCCCCACCTCACTCGTGGATCAGGTCCAGCTGAACCTCTCTTTCGTCAATCATGACTTCCGCAACGTGAACAAGCTCATCTCTGGATCGTGTAACGTTGACGTAGTTTGCGGTGCAGCTAATGGCTTAGGCATTGTGGATGACTACCGTGACATCATCCGCAGTGTAGCCGCTATGTTCCGTGGCGGCACCGGCTTCTGCACCGGTTTCCTTGTTAACAATGCTAATAACGACGGTGCACCTCTCTTCATGACCGCCAACCACTGTGGTGTCAATGCAGGCAATGCGGCCAGCCTCGTAGCTGTCTGGAATTTTGAGAACTCGACCTGCCGAACCCCCAACGGAGGCCCTAGCGGCGGGCCTGGTGATGGCAGCACTACTACCGTAAACATGGGAGCTATTCACCTGGCCAGTAACCCTCCTTCCGACATGACGATCGTAATGCTGGATGACCCCATCAACCCTGACGCTAACGCTTTCTTCGCCGGCTGGGATGCTCGCGAAGCCCTTCCCGTTGACACCATGATTGGCATTCACCACCCAAGTGTCGATGAAAAACGAATCTCCTTCTCTTTTCAGGACCCTTACCGGGTAGAAGGCATTAGCCCGACCCCAAACCCGGACGGCAACCAGATTGCCATTCCTGACTGGGACATTGGCACCACCGAACCAGGCTCTTCTGGCTCTCCCGTGTTCGATCGTTTCAGGCGCGTTCGTGGCCAGCTGTTCGGCGGCGGCGCGGCTTGCGGAAACGACCTGTACGACGCCTACGGCTACTTCTTCAACAGCTGGGAAGGCGGCGGCACCCCCGAGAGCCGCCTGAAAGACTGGCTCGACCCCTGCGGAACGGGCATCATGTTCATGGATGGTTTCGACTCGGCAGAAATCCCCACCACACTTACCGCCGAAAGCAACTGTGCGGGTGGGTGTAATACGCTTGACAATACCCTTAGCTTTATGCTCGGAGAAAGCTTCCCCGCAGGAACAACCGTCGAAATCGTAAGCGCAACAACAGGCATCAACCCAACCCTTTCCACTGCAACCGCAACCGGTGGAGACGTGGTTGATCTGGTCGTACCTGGAAGTATAGACGTTGCTACCGGAGATTACGAAGTAACCGTACGCGCCACTGGTGGTGGCGCTACTGACGACATCACCTTCAGCCTCACCCTCATCAGTGGTGTTTTCGCTGCGCCTGCCGCTGACACACCTACTGACGGCGCTGCCGAGGTGCTGCCTAGTGGATTAATTCGCTGGAACGCAATTGAAAATGCCCTAGGTTACGACTTTGAGCTCTCCGATGCGCCCGACTTCAGCAACATCCTCCTTTCGGCGACTGGCACAGAGGCTACTGTTTTCACGGTCTCCGAACCACTCGACGGAAACGTCACCTACTACTGGCGCGTCCGGACCATCAACGACTGTGGCCCGGGAGAATGGGCCGAGTACACTTTCACTACCGCAGACATCAGCTGTTCCGCTTCAGAAGGCATTGACCTTCCGGCAGAGATCAATTATTCCGGTGGCGATGTTGAAGTAGTCGTTGACCTGGAAGTGGCTCAAGCCTTCGAAGTCGCCTCCCTTGAAGTAAACCTGGACATTCAGCACACCTACGTCGGAGACCTGAGCGCAAGACTTCTTTCGCCAGAAGGAACGGAGATTTCGCTATTTGGCAGAATCAACGGTGGCTCGTGTGGTGGAGAGAATATGCTAGTAACCTTTACCGACGCAGCCGAACTTACCCAGGATGACTTCCTCGAAACCTGTAACGGAGGGGCAATTTCCACCGAGGGTACCTTCCAGTCTGCCGAGCCGCTGGCCACCTTCCAGGGAGAGCCGGGCGCTGGCATCTGGACGCTCATCGTCAATGACAATGCTGATTTTGACGGCGGTAGCATTAACGGATTCAACATCCTGTTCTGTAGTACCGGTGACATTACTGACTTTAGTGTTCGTTCCGATACCCGCTCCATTGAAGTCTGTGAAACTGACGGCGCAAGTGTTGGCCTCAACCTCGGAGCGGACTACTCCGGCGAGGTGGGCCTGGATGTTTCGGTAAACGACCAAACACTGGACAACTACACCTTCAGCTACAACTCAGAAGACCAAACCGTAACGGTAGACTTCACCGCCTGGACCGAACTTGGAGAAGGAGACTACACGGCCACCTTCACCATCACCAACGGCGACGGGACTACCCGCAACCTCTCCATTCCGCTACGCGTACTCGTGGGGGTAACGGAAGCTAACCTCGCCAGCCCGGAAGACAACGTTGAAGTACTCGAAGGAGACATCACCTTCAACTGGGATGCTTCTGCCGGAGCGACCTCCTACCTCCTGCAGTACTCCACCAATGCGGACTTCTCGGTGATTACCTACGAAGAAGAATTGACGGGTACGATCCGTACCCTGACGAACATCCCGACCGGAGACCTGGTCTTCTGGCGCATCATTGCCCGCAACGAATGTGGCGAGGCTATCAGCCCCGTCCGTCAGTTTCGGATCATCCCGAACGGTGTACACGATTTTGGCGCTGGCCGCGAACTATCCGTTTACCCCAACCCGGTAAAGGGGCAGCTTACGGTTGAAGCTACGGGCAACTGGCCCGCCGCCGTAGATGCGGTATTGTTTGACGCCACCGGCCGCCTGCTCGCGGAGTACCGCCTCAACGGTGGAGGCCGTGCGGAGTGGGACCTCGGTGCCATCCCCGCCGGGGTTTACTATCTCCGCTTCGCCGCCCTCGGCCTGGAGCGGACGGAGCGCCTGGTGGTGCTGCCGTAACGGAACTGCAAGCTCTTAGCTTTTAGCACGAAGCCCACGGCAAAGTATTGTCGTGGGCTTCTCGTTTTTACGGTAAGAGTGTTTGACCTACATCTCCGTTAGCGCCTCTTCTACTTCGTTCATAAAGCTTACGAATGTGGTTTCTGCATCGTTTTCGCTCCGCGTCCAGGCCCTGGTGGTGCCGTTCTCAACGATGATGAAGTAAGGGCAAACGCCGTCGTGGGCCATTTCAGGGCAGTTGAATTTAGGGTCGACTCCGGCAAATACTACCGGCGAATATTCCGCAGCGAGTTGATTCATGGCGGCCAGCCCGGTGGCGGACTTCAGCTGTTTATACTCCGTAGCGACGATGGCCTCTGCGTTCCCGATGCCCCGTTCTTTTACGGATTCGTAGAGCTTGCCAGACTCCAGTTTGTAGGCAGCTCCGCCGCCCCAACCACCGGTGTAACCGATGATGTAGGTCGTTTGCGAAGCAAGGGCGGTTGGCTGCTTGCCCATCGTAACGGGCTTCGAGCAGGTAAACAACAGGCAGGCGAAGAGGGAGAGGAGGATTGGTTTCATTGTTGGTTTTGTTTACCGGAACAACGCTACTGAAGTGATCGACGTTCACCACTGGCCATCACGGCTCCTTCAACTTTCTTTGCACCCGCGCACCGCGCCCCCATTGCTTAGAGCTTGTTTGGGATGAGAAAGAAATAAAGTGTCATTCTTGCTCGGCGTCTTTTGGCCGCTGGCTTTGTTAAAAAGCCTCGCAAAAACACTACGGGTTCTCTTAGGCTACTGAAATAGGCGTTTATTTAGGCGCGGCCGCAGGATGCAATGTAGGTTTTCATTAACTTGCCTGACAAAGGAAACCTATTGATACATGCGTAAACTATTACCCAGCCTAATTACTTTGGTCTTCATTTTCTCGTCTTGCCACTTAGGGCGGTTCTTCGTCTACAACTTTGCCAACATCACTGACCATAAGATTTTTCCCTACACAGAGATCGGTACGGGTGATGACATCTACCGCTTCCCCGTCAGTGAGCGCGACCCACTAGGCAGCATGACCCTGAGGCCTAAAAAGGGAAAAATGAGCCTGACCGAGTGGCTCGATGACGAGACCTCCACCGTTTCCTTCCTCGTCATCCAGCACGACAGCATCGTCTACGAGCAGTACTTCGAGGGGTACGAGCCCGGAGATATTGCGACGATCTTCTCCGTCTCCAAGTCCGTCACCTCCCTGCTCACCGGCATCGCGGTAGACGAAGGCCTGATTGAGGACATCAACGACCCCGTAACCAAATACATCCCCGAGCTACTGGAAGGCGACCCACGTTTTCAGCGCCTCACCATCCGCCACCTGCTGGATATGCGGTCTGGCCTCGACTACAAAGAATCCTACACGAACCCCTTCGCCGACATGGCCAAGCTCTACTACGGCACCAACCAGCTTAAGCAGTTGAGTAAGCTCGGGTTCAACCACGAGCCGGGTACTTATTTCGAGTACCAATCTGGCACCACGGGTATTCTCGGCATCGCCGTGGAACGAGCTACGGGCATGGACCTCGGGCAATACCTCGAAGCAAAAGTCTGGAAACCGATGGGCATGGAATTCCCCGCCAGCTGGAGTTTGGACGATAAGCGCCACCGCTCCGCCAAAGGCTACTCCGGCCTCAACACCACCGCTCGGGACCTCGCCAAGATCGGTCAACTCTATCTCAACGGTGGCCGCTGGCGCGGCCAGCAGATCGTGTCCGAAGCCTGGATCAAGGCCTCCGCCACGCCCGACCTGGGCAACGATGGCTACCAGTACCAATGGTACAGTATGGACGAGTCCTTGGCAAACGAGGACCGAAAGACCCGTTATTTCCCAGACTCCCTCGCCGCCGCATCCGTTGCGGATACGCTGAGTGCAGACTACGTACAGGTCAACCCTTCACAAGCAAAACCGGGCCAATGGTACATCAACTACGCTGGCGATGAGTTCTACGCCCAGGGCATCCTCAACCAGCTCATCTACGTTGACCCGGACAAAGACCTCATAATCGTCCGGCAGGGGCGGAAGTGGGATGGGGGGTATTTGTGGTTGTTTTCGGAGGTGGGGGAGGCTTTGCGGTGATCCTTTTGCTGCAAATATTTACTAACGTAATTCGGGAAATATTGTGGCAGGTAGCCCCTTTTGCCTTTTTAAATAGACAATATCTGCACGAAATGTCGATCTTGTTTGGCAAAATATGATATTTTTTGTCGGAACGAATCGACAAATGGAGATACTAAAGAACGTAAGTAATGAGCGGTTACGCTTTGCGACCCGAGAGTATATACGACCAATCTTCCATGACATCCCCTGGGAAAACAATCTAACGGCCTTACTGGGTACACGCGGTGTAGGGAAGACAACGCTTCTTTTTCAGCGGCTAAAATACCTGAATCTGCCTGTTGAAGAAGCAATGTATATAGATCTGGGAAACATCTACTTTCAGGAAAATAGGCTTATCGACTTCATCATCCAGTTTGTTTCCGAAAGAGGGCGATACTTGTTTAATAAAACCAGTAAGCAGATCGGAAAAGCCCCTAACCATTTCGTGGTACAGGACACCAATTTAACATCCAGCGCCAATACGATTCCGTTGTGGCTATTCGGTTTGCTCTATTGATTTATGAGCTGACCAATACTGGTTGTTTTTGGAAGAGAGGAAAGCTTTGAAGTAATGGGCAAAACTTTTTACGTACAAAAAATGTATTATTGCACGTAAACAAATTGACATGGATAAGAAACTAACCTTAAGCCTGGACGCTGCCGTGATTGACCGAGCAAAATCCTATGCAAAAGAGAAAGAAGTCAGTTTGTCAAAAATGATAGAGAGTTATCTATCGCTCATTACTTCGCCTTCCGTTACTGAAGAAAGTAAAGAAGTAGAAGTAACGCCTTTAGTTAAAAGCTTGATAGGTGTAGCTTCTGTTCCAGATGATTATGACTTTCGGTCAGATTATGCAGACTATTTAATAGAGAAGTACAAATGAAAAATGTTTTTCTCGACACCAATATTCTACTGGATTTACTTCTGAAGCGCAAGGCTTTTTTACATGACGCTACTCAGCTATTCTCGAAAGCCGACCTGGGAGAGATTCATTTGTTCATGTCGGCCTTATCTTTTGCAAACGCTTACTATATTTTATTCAAGGGAACCGACGACAAAGCAGCCCGTAAGGAATTACGAAAGGTTGAAACCATTGTCTCTATCATTGATCTAAACGGGAAAATGATAAAGCTATCTTTGAATGATGTTGACTTTAAGGATTTTGAGGATGGCCTTCAATATTACGCTGCGTTGGAAGGCAAAGTGGATGTTATAGTTACAAGAAACCTTAAAGATTTCAAGTCTTCAACAATACCCGTTATGACACCAGATGCCTTTCTGAAACTTTAGCCCACAGAAAAGCGGAACTACACAAAGGTTGATGCAATATCCGCTACCACCAACCCCTCCTCATTAACCTCCCCAAGTTTCATCTCCACCAGATGATTCACCCAAGAATCTTCTGCCGGGAAGGCCACCTTCACGTAGTTATCGGTAAAGCCGTGGAGGATGCCTTCGGTCTTTGACTTCTCCAGCAGCACAGGGCGGGTTTCGCCGAGGAAGCGCTCCTGGTGGGCGCGTTTTTTCTTTTCGCTCAGGATGCCGAGCATTTTGTTGCGGCGTTTGCGCTCCTGCATGGGCACTACGCCGTCCATTTCAGCAGCGGGGGTGTTGGCGCGTTCGGAGTAGGTGAAGACGTGGAAGTAGTCTACGGGGAGCTCCTGGACGAACTTATAGGTTTCGAGGAAGTCTTCTTCCGTTTCGCCGGGGAAGCCGACGATGAGGTCTACGCCGATGCAGGCGTCGGGCATCACCTGGCGGATGTGGGCTACGCGCTCGGCGTAGAGCTCGCGTTTGTAGCGGCGGCGCATTTGGGCGAGTTGTTTGTTGTTGCCGGATTGCAGCGGCATGTGGAAATGCGGAGCGAAGCGCTTGCTGCTGGCCACGAAGTCGATCACCTCGTCGGTACACAGGTTGGGCTCAATGCTGGAGATGCGGAAGCGGGTGATGCCGTCTACTTCGTCGAGGGCGCGGGCGAGGTCTACGAAGAGGGCTTCTTTGCGGGGGCGCTGGCCTTCGATGACGGAGGTGCCGTTGCCGAAGTCGCCGATGTTTACACCGGTGAGGACGATCTCCTTCACGCCCCGGGCAGCGATGGCCGTTGCGTCGTCCACGATCTGTGCTACGGTGGAGCTGCGGCTCTTGCCCCGGGCCAGGGGGATGGTGCAGAAGGTGCATTTGTAGTCGCAGCCATCCTGGACCTTGAGGAAGG
>CAYWMW010000202.1:0-8231 GCA_964458975.1 uncultured Lewinella sp.
GCGGCTACTACGTGGTAGCTACGGCTAAACTCCGGTTTTCGCGCCTAGTCAGTAGCCATCAGGGCTGCGGAACGGCCAGCTCAGAAAAGTTTAAATCAGTTCATTAGGATAACCGGATAGGTTGAGTGTCAGGCTGTCTAATTAGTCGTGTTCAGCCCATGGTAACTTCATCCCACCCAAAACCAACGATCTTCGTACCTTCCGCGCCCAAGTCAAAACCAAGCATGCACAAACAAGAAGACCTCGCCCAAAAACTAGCCGAAGCCCAACTGGGCGGCGGCGAAGCCCGCATTGAAAAGCAACACCAAAAGGGCAAGCTCACCGCCCGCGAGCGCGTCCACCTGCTGCTCGACCCCGGCAGCTTTGAAGAAATCGGAGCCCTGGTCACTCACCGGACGCACGATTTCGATATGCAGCAACAAGTATTCTACGGCGACGGGGTGGTAACTGGCCACGGCACCATCGGCGGGCGTTTGGTGTACGTCTTCGCCCAGGACTTCACGGTCTTCGGAGGTTCCCTCTCCGAGACGCACGCAGAGAAGATATGCAAGCTGATGGACATGGCCGTGAAAACCGGCGCACCGCTGATCGGCCTCAATGATTCCGGCGGTGCGCGGATCCAGGAGGGGGTCCGGTCTTTGGGCGGCTATGCGGATATTTTTTACCGCAACGTACAGGCATCGGGCGTGATTCCTCAGCTATCGGCCATCATGGGGCCTTGCGCTGGTGGAGCGGTGTACTCTCCGGCGATGACGGACTTCACCATCATGGTGGAGAACACGAGCTATATGTTCGTAACCGGCCCCAACGTAGTGAAGACGGTTACCAACGAGGAAGTCTCCAGCGAAGAGCTCGGCGGGGCGAGCACCCACTCTACCAAGTCCGGCGTGACGCACCTCACGGCCGCTAACGACGTAGACTGCCTCAACAAACTAAAAATCCTCCTCAGTTACCTGCCGCAGAACAGTGAGGAACTTCCCCCCAGCCAGCCGTACCAACTCGGCACCGAAATCAGGGAGGAGCTCGAACACCTGGTCCCCGAATCCGCCAACCAGCCGTACGATATGCGTTCGGTCATCGCGGGCATCATTGACGATGGGAGCTTCTTCGAGATCCACGAGAACTATGCGGACAACATCGTGGTCGGCTTCGCCCGCCTGGCGGGTAAATCCATCGGCATCGTCGCCAACCAACCAATGAGCCTGGCCGGGGTACTAGATGTGGAATCCAGCAAAAAAGCCGCCCGCTTTACCCGGACGTGCGACTGCTTCAACGTACCGCTACTCGTTTTGGTGGACGTACCCGGCTTCCTGCCCGGTACGGACCAGGAATGGAGCGGCATCATCACCAACGGCGCGAAGTTGCTCTACGCCCTGAGCGAGGCTACGGTGCCGCGCATCACGGTCATCACCCGCAAGGCCTACGGCGGCGCTTACGACGTGATGAACTCAAAGCACATCGGGGCCGACTTCAACTTCGCCTGGCCCACGGCAGAGATTGCGGTGATGGGCGCTAAGGGCGCTTCGGAGATCATCTTCCGCCGGGAGATCCAGGCGGCGGATGATCCCGCCGCCAAGCTCGCCGAGAAGGAAGCCGACTACGCCGAGAAGTTCGCCAACCCCTACCGCGCCGCTCAGCGCGGCTTTGTGGATGAGGTGATTCTGCCAAAGGAGACCCGGCGGAAGCTGATTCGGGCGTTTGCGACCCTGGAGGGTAAGGAAGTGGAGGGGCCTAAGCGGAAGCATGGGAATATTCCTTTGTAGGTGCTTCTCACTCAACTCGACAGGCGAACTTTTTCGCTTCAGCAAAATGATGATTTATCATGAGCGTTTCCGGCTTCGTCATTTGTAAAAAAGGCCATCGGTGGTTGGAGCGAAAAAGCATTCGACTGGCGAGTTGAGCGTTAAACATAAGCTATTATCCACCAGCCCCTTACCTCACTCAGCACCTGCGGCCGCGCCCAAAACAAGTTAAATCTGCAACCCCACGCAACGTTTCGAAGGATGTTGCTGTCTTTTAACTGACCGTTAACTGACAATTGCATGGCATTGTCATGACAAACCCTTACTTTTATGACAAATACCCTTGCAATGAAAAAGCTTCTTCCCCTACTAGCATTTAGCGCCCTCGGGCTCACCCTCACCGGTTGTATCGAAGAAACCGTTACCGTCGGCAGCCCGGAAACTGAAGGTTTCAGCAACTCTCTTTCCCTTGAATTTAACGATGATGAGTTTGCGGTACTGAACGAATCCCTCGAAATTGACCGTGCCATCACGATGGCCTCCGTCAACGTGCCCAGCCACATTGGTCGTTCTTCCGGCCTGAGTACCGTAGACCAAACGTCGTCCGATGCCCGCAAGGCCCTGCTCGGTCGGGTACTGTTCTACGACACCCAACTCTCCGCCACCGGCGAGACCAGCTGTGCCTCCTGCCACAAGCAAGAAATTGCCTTTTCTGACGATCTTGATTTTAGTGAAGGTATCAACGGAGCGGTGACGAAGCGCAACTCCATCGCCCTCGGTTCTGTGCCCACCTTTGCCCCGGTCATCAGTGGCTACGGCAGCTCGGGCGACGAACAGACGGCCCGCGTAGACGGCGACGTGAAGTTCTTCTGGGACGAACGCGCCAGCACCATCAAAGAACAATCTGAGGCCACCATTCAGGATGAGATCGAAATGGGCAAAAACCTCCACGAGCTCTCCAGCGAACTGAAGGAACAGGAGATGTACCAGATTTTAACGATGAAGGCCTTCGGTACTACCGACCTGACGCCCGATCGTATTACGCTGGCCCTGGAGAAATTCACCAGCTCCATCGTGTCCATGAACACCCGCTTCGATAAGATGCGCGACCGCGAAATCTTTGGCGGTTCCAGCCCCGAGGTCTTCACCGAGGCCGAGCGGGAAGGCGCACAACTCTTCCAGCAGAACTGTGCTGCTTGCCACGGCGATGAGATGGGCAAGCCCCGCATTAACATCGCCAACAACGGCCTGGATGAAGTTTACGCCGACAAAGGCGTCGGCGAACGCAGCGGCCGCTTATGGGAAAACGGTGTCTTTAAGGTTCCTTTCCTCCGCAACGTTGCCCTCACCGCCCCGTATATGCACGACGGCCGGTTCAACACCCTCCGCGAAGTGATCGATCACTACAGCGAAGGCATCCAGGACCACGTCAACCTCCACCCCGTACTGAAGACCAACAACAACCAGGCCCGCCGGATGAACTTCACCGAAGCGCAGAAGCAGGCACTGATTGACTTCCTGGAGATGACTACGGACGAGTCGGTGCTTGTTGATCCGCGCTTTTCTGATCCTTTCAGGGAGTAGTGGGGTAGTTGCCTGCGGCAAAAGTTATTTACGCGCTGCGCGCAAAACAAAATCTCACAGAGTTGAACGGAGTTGGAGCGCAGAGTTTAACAGAGTGCGGAGTATTTATTTGCTTTTTGTGCGCTAGGTTTTGGCACAGATTATAGACTTAACGCTGGAGATGGCTTCGAAAATGATAAGACCCCGTATCGCTCTTTGCGATACGGGGTCTTAATATTTGGACATTTAATTGTCTTCACAAAAGACTACCAATGCGAATCAGCAGCACGCTTCGCGCCTAGATCACCTCCTGCAGCGCCCGCTCAATAGAAGCAGCCCCCCGGAGGCCAACGGCGGCGATCTTACCGTCGCGGTCAATCAGGAAAGTTTTGGGAATACCACGAACACCGTAGAGGCGACCGGCTACGCTTTCCCACTTCTTCAACTCGCTGACGTGGTAGGGCCAGGTGAGGTTGTCTTTGGCGATGGCGTCGGTCCAGCGTTTCTTTTGTCCTGCCTGGCCTTGGGCGATCTGCTCGGGTGAAAGGCCAGCGGTGCGGCGGGAGTCGAGCCCGTCGAGGCTGACGCTGTAGATGGTGAAGCCCTGGTCTTTGTACTTATTGTAGACCTTCACAACGTTGGGGTTCTCGCGGCGGCAGGGGCCGCACCAGCTGGCCCAGAAATCGAGGAGAACCACCTTGCCTTTGAGGTCAGACAGGGCGTACTGCTTACCCGTTGGGCTGGGCAGGTCGATGTCTGGCGCGGGCATACCGACCCGGATGGTCTCGCTGGCCTGCTGCTGGGCGATCTGGGCCTGGAGGGCCTGAACGTAGGAAGACAATTTCTCCTTCATCGGCGAAGTAGCGGGCAGGCGGTTCATGGCCTCCGCCAAAACGGGTACGCCAGCCGCACCGGCGCGTGAGAGTGTATTGAAGGCGATGAAGGCACCGGTTTCCGGGTTGTTGACCGACTTCACGATGGCCTCAATGTCTTCAACCTTAACGGCACCTTGCTGGAGGCCCTTCATGGCTGAGACCATTTCCTGGCCGTCTTCCGTACCGGAAATATCGAAAGCGTACTTGCCAAAAGTGGAGACGTTGCCTTTGATGTCGACCTGATGATCGTCTTCATCCAGGGCGATGACGGCTCTTTGCGCGCCGATGCGCAGTTGGTAAATACCTGGTTCCAGGCCGTCTACAAAGCCGAAGGCGAAGTTACCGCTGGCGTCGATCGGCGTATTGGCAATTACATCGTTGGGCACGTTGATGCCTACTTTGTCGAGGTACGCGCTCAAATTTGCCGCGCCTTCGAGTTCTCCTTTGATCAGGGTGCCGGAAGTTGCCGCCGCGCCTCCCCCGCAGGTGAAGAGCGTCATGCTGATGGCCACCAGGGCAAAGAATTGTAAGATTTTCATGTTCTGTAGATTTTTTATATCAAGGTTTGAGCGTCAATTATGGTTGAGACGCCTACGCAAAGATAAGTATTCCGTTTAAAACTACAAGTGTCGTACTTAATGAGTTTGGAGTAAGGAGCCGGGAGTCGGGAGTCGAGGCCTCACTTCGGGCTCCGATTCTAAATCTGCCGCTACCTTTACCGCATGCACCCCAACAACCGCTACGCTGCTCCGCACGACTTCGCCGATCTGGCAAAATATGCTCCTGGCTTATCCGATCACTTCGTCACGACGCCCGACGGTAGAGCCAGCCTTGACTTTACCTCTCCACAGGCCGTGCGCCTGCTCAACAAAGCGCTGCTGGTACGGGATTACGGCCTGAAGCACTGGGACATTCCGGAGGGCAACCTCTGCCCGGGCGTTCCTGGTCGGCTGGATTACGTACACGCCATCAATGACCTGCTGAAAGACAATATGGCGCGGCCGCAGGATGCAGGGAAAGGTAAAAAGCAATTTTCCTTCGGACTAGACATCGGGACCGGAGCGTCCCTGATCTACCCCATCCTCGGCCTCAAGGAATACGGCTGGCGGATGGTCGGGACGGACGTGGACGCAACGTCGCTCAAGGTTGCGACCGCCATCGCGCAGTTCAACCCTGGGCTAAAGGACGGCATCATCGTCCGGAAGCAACCGGACCAGCGGGCGGTCTTCCGCAACGTCGTCCTGCCCAACGAATATTTCGACTTTACGATGTGCAACCCGCCCTTCTTCGCCTCCGCCGAAGCCGCCAACGCCGCCGCCCAACTCAAGTGGGAGAAGCTCGGGGTAAAGACCAGCCACTCCCCCACCCTAAACTTCGGCGGCCAGGCCAACGAACTCTGGACCGAAGGCGGCGAACCCGCCTTCCTCCGCCGGATGATTCAGGAGTCTACCGAGTTTGCGGGGCAGGTGGGTTGGTTTACGACCCTGGTATCAAAGAAGGGCTACCTAAAAATTGCGACTCAGGAGTTTCAGCGGTTGGGTATCACGGAGACTAAGACGATTGGTATTGGGCGGGGTGGGAAGTTGCGGCGGGTGGTTTGTTGGCGGGGGTGAGGGAGGGGCTTAGCAATTATTTTAGGGCTTGAAACGAGCTTGACTCCTTATACGTGTTTGATTTTTGCCTGATGAAACTCCAGCTTCCTTGTTCTTTCTGAACGTAGCCCCTCTCCCCAAAGATTTCAGTTTCTACCTCATTCGGAAGCTCGGGTAAGAATACATCAAAGGCGTTGCTTTCGACCTTTCCGGAAATAATCCAGCTACTGATTCTGAAATACTCCGAAGGAATTACAGTATTGGTCTTAATTAGCCCCTGCACCCCGAAATTAAGCATCCATTCATCGAACTTATTACCGTCTAGGTTCACCGAATAATTCCCTTCATTAGTTGTTACCAGATATGAAATATCTTCTACCTGGTCGCGAAATTTAAAGTCACGAAGATCCGCCAATTTCTGTCCTATCGATTTCACCAAAATCTTACCTGGTGCAGAATCAAAATCACGTAAAATAACTGATACATTGTAATCTTCAATATCAATACCGACTGGGATATCAACTTCCAATTCATCGAAAGTTTCAAGCGTTCTTGGCGAGGTGTAAATATTGTATGTGTCCCCTTCTTTGGAATTAGCGTTTATTTGAACGAATGCCCGGTGATTAGTTGACAGGGCTAAAGTCTCACGATTTCTATGTATTGGAAGATCGCCATACTTAACTAAAATTTCCGGACGAAATAGCTTATTTGAAACCGGATGAACAGCTAATTCCCTGTAATCGTCGTCGCGCTTATCCACTAGATAGAAGAACCTTCCAACACTACTGTAGCTATCTACATCCAATTCTATGCTCTTTCCTCCCAGAGAACGAGATATTTTTTCTTCTAAATTCGCCCTGTACGATAAGCTGTATAAATCATCAAGCTTCTTAAGGCCATCAACCTTTACTTTTACTTCAATTTTTTGGTTCTTTTTCGTGTTTCCCGAAACAGCTCCCAGCCAAAGTCCCCTTATGGTGTCCTTTTTATTGTTCCAAATCGTATGCCCGTTAGTATGCTGATGGTAGAACTCTGGAGCGTCAGGGTTCCTAGTTGTAAATATTGAAACAGAATAAGTATCTGAATCATCGGGAACTTTTACTGAATAATAATCGGAAACATCAATGCTTGAACCTATTTTCACCAGATCAAAGACTTCATTGCTGCTAGTATGCGAAATGAGATATGCAGTTTTAAAATCACTTCCGAATGACTCAGTGCTTACTATAACCTCATTTTGAGAAAAAAGTATTCCACTCATGCAAAAACAGAGGATGGTCAAGTTTAAAATTTGCATAATGTACTAGCTATTCGATGGTATGAAAATGCATTTCGCCTGTCTTTCAAAAGAGGGTTAACCCTTAAAAATATTAAGCGTCATAAAGGTAGTCATAAACGAATCAGTTAGCAAACTGAAAACAACTTCATACGGGCGCACTTGCCATTAGATACTTAACGGATTGTCGGTGCCCCATCATACTTTCTTATGCGTAGACCGTACCCCCTAACCTCCCCCTGAACCTGCGGCCGCGCAAAAAAATCAGTAAGAGCAGGTAACGCACTATTAGGAGTTCATTCAGTCTCCTCCAAATGTGCGCCCACAAACGTCAGCGTCATGGTAGTTTCGTGTGCTGTTCGCGTATCAGCGGTGGTGTTGATATCCTCGATGCGGACGCGTTCGCTGATGCGGCCGGAGGCGGGGCGTTTACGGTTGGGGGCATACTTTGAGGTTTTCCACTCATCGCCAAAGCCGGTGATGTCCATAGCGCCGCAATCCACGAATTCCACGTTGACGTGGCGGATCACCCCCTCTGCGTCGTTCGTCACCAATTGCATGCCGCCACAGCTCGGTTCCTTGGCGCTGGGGTTTACGTGACTGTGCCCAGCCAACTGGCCAACCTCCGGCGCGCCGGTAAACCAGCGGGACAGGTTGCGGATGCCGAAGTTGCCGTTGGCCGTAGTCATGTTAATGGCCGTCAGGCTCGACTTGCCAGCGAACTGCGGGCGTTTCTTCAGGAAGTCTTTCCTTACCGCAGCGATGGTGATACTACCACTGTTTTCCTTGGTTTTGAGCAGGTTATAGGTGCCGGCGAAAGGGCCATCAGTGAACGTCAACACGGCAGTGTAATCAACACGGCCCCTTTCATTAAGCTTAAGCTCGGCTGACGGGGCGGTAGTTGCCGCAGCGGTAGCAGCAGGCTGGGCTTCACTAGCTCCACAAGCGAAGAGGAGAGAAACGAGGAGGAATAAACTTACTAAACGAAACATTGGATTGTGTTTTGGAGAGCACCTAAAAGCAGGGCTGCCACTTTATGTTCCGAAAAAGAGAAGTGTTACGGTCTACTTCAGAATCGGTTTGGATTTGGTGTAGTTAGAGTTGGCGCGGTCGCAGGTGCTTTGTGAAGCCCCGAAAAGGTCTCCTTCCGTTATAAAGACTACCGCAAAAAAGGAGCTCAGAA
>CAYWMW010000203.1:0-8226 GCA_964458975.1 uncultured Lewinella sp.
TTCCTAGTTCCTAGTTCCTAGTTCCTAGTTCCTAGTTCCTAGTTCCTAGTTCCTAGTTCCTAGTTCCTAGTTCCAAAACCCACTCCTGAACCAACCCCTCCAACCCTCGCATAGTAACCGCCCCGTTGCTAAGTACGAGGTCATGAAAGCCCGGTAAATCAAACTTATCCCCCAGTTCAGCCTCCGCCATTTTGCGAAGCTCCCGGATTTTTAGCTCTCCCATTTTGTAGGATACGGCCTGCCCTGGCCAGCCGATGTAGCGGTCAATTTCGGTATTGACTTCGTGAAGGGAGAGGGCGGTGTTGGAGGCGAGAAAGTCGACCGCTTTTTCGCGGCTCCAGCCGAAGTAGTGCATGCCGGGGTCAACGACCAGGCGGCAGGCACGCCACATTTCGTAGACGAGGCGGCCGAATTCTTCGTAGTCCGTTTCGTAGATGCCCGCTTCTTTGCCGAGGTATTCGCAGTACAGGGCCCAACCCTCACCGAAGGCGGAGAGGTAGAGGTTTTGGCGGAAGGCTGGGACGTTCTCCATCTCGGCGGCGATCATCATCTGGGTGTGGTGGCCGGGTACGCCTTCGTGCAGGGCCAGGGCGGGAAGGACGTAAAACGGACGGCTCGGCAGGTTGTAGGTGTTGACCCAGAAGGCACCCGCTTTCTTGGCCCGGTAGCTGCCGGGGCTGTACCGGCCACCGGTGTAGTTGGGCGCCAGTGCATCCGGTACGGGGCTGACGGTGAGCGGCATCCGGGGCAAATGGTTGAAATACTGCGGCATTTTACCTTCCATCCGCTTGGTGATCCAGGCGGCGCGGCTGAGGAGTTCGTAGGGCGTTTTGGCGTAGAATTGCTCGTCGGTCCGGAGGAATTGGAGGAACTCTGCGAAGGAGCCTTCGAAGCCGGTTTTGGTGATGATGGCTTCCATTTCGGCGCGGATGCGGGCCACTTCGGCCTGGCCGGTGGCGAAGACTTCTTCGGGGGTAACGTTGTCGGTAGTGAAGTAGCGGACACGCTGGCGGTAAAATGCTTTGCCGTCGGTGATCTCCGCGATACCGATGCCGGGGCGGAGTTTGGGGAGGTATTCTTCGGCCAGGAAGTTCCGAAGGCGACGGTAAGCGGGGTAGGTACTTTGCTTCGTTAACTTTCTTAGCACCTGCGTGCGCGCCGCATTATTCTCTACTGGTTGCATGAAAATACTCTCCGCAATCGGTGTTTTCAGCTGGCGGTCGATCTGCGCGATGCAGTTTTTCACCACGAGGCGCGGATCGGTTTTGCCTGCCTTGAGGCCCGCCCGCATAGCCTCAATTTGGCGATCGAACCACGGGCTGATCTGTTCGATCATTTCTGCGTAGTGCGCCATCGATTTTTCGTCGTTCACCCGCTGCCCGAGCACGCGGTAAACGATGCCCGCCAGGAAGCCACCTTCGGCATCGAGCGGAAACTGCCAGGCCCCGAACTCGCGGCTAAAAATCGCATCGTCCAGGATGTGCAGCAGGATGTCACGGTTGAGCCGGTCAGGAGGAGTAAGGTTGGCTTCTCCCGGAATTTTTTCCTTTAGTTCACGCAGTTCTTTCGCCTCGGCAGCCGCTGATTTTGTGGTGGTCGCTGACCAGGAAAGCCCGTTGTTCTGTGGTTGCCAATCGGCGTATGCTTCCATTGCTGCGGCCAATTTTGTAGCATCGGACTGCGCGAACAGAAAAGGGGAAAAGGCAAAAAGGAAAAGGGGAAGGATGAAACGTTGCATGCCACAAATTACCAACTTTCCCGGATATAGGTGCAGTCCTCTTCCTGGTTGGGCGACGTACAGCCTTGAGCGATGCTCAACCTGCGGCCTGGGATCGTGGGAGCTTACCCCCCAGCCTTCTTAGCGCCCTTATACCCTTCCTCCTTTAAGATTTCCAGCACCCGGTCGCGCTTATTGCCCTGCACGATGATCTCGCCGTTTTTGGCGGAGCCGCCAACGCCACACTTGGTCTTCAGCAGTTTACCGAGGGCCTTTATTTCTTCGTCCGGGCCGGTGAAGCCGGTGATGATGGTGGCTTCGTTGCCGCGCCGGTTTTTCCGGTCGAGGTGAATGCGGAGGCTCATCTGGGCTTTTTCAGCCTTGCTCATGCCTGCGTCCTCCTCTTCTTCCGCTTCGGGCAGGTTAGCGGGCGGAGGGGGAAGGCTGGCACCCAGGCTGGCGAGGGCCGCGAAGGGGTTGTCCGGTGCAATGTCGTCAGTGGCGAAGTCGCGTTTTTTCTTTTTAGCCATTGGTGGGGGCTTTGGTTTGCGCAAAAGTAAGGCCTTTTGGCGCGGCTAACCGCCGTGAACAGAACGCAACGCTACAACCGTACCACCCGCAAAGCCTCTAGTCCGGCCACCCGCAAAAAGTAAACGCCAGCGGGCAAAGCCTCCAAACTTAGTGACCCGCCGGAGGAGCGTAGTTGCCCTTTTTGCAGTAGCTGGCCCCGCGCGTTGGTCAGGGCGTACGACCGGTTAGAGCGGGCGTTTTCCGGCGTCGTCCAGCGGTAACGGAGGCGATCGGCGGTGGGGTTGGGGAAGAGGTGGAGGCCATCGGTAGTGGAGGTTCCGATGCGGGCGGAGCGGATTTCGGAGTAGCTCACCCGGCCGTCGGTATCGGTTTGGCGGAGACGGAAGAAATAGTCGGTATTCGGCAGCGCGGTTGCGTCGACGAAGCTGTAACGCTGTTCGGAGCTGGCGGCAACGAACCCAAGTGCTTGCCATTCAGTTGGCGCGGCCGCAGGTGCCCGGTCGAGGTAAAAGCCGGTGTTGTTCTCCTCGGTGTCGGTCGCCCATGAAAGCAAAATATCGGTCTTGCGCCCGGTAGCCAGGAAGGAAAGCCAGGTAACGGGCAGAGCGGGTTGCTCCAGGCAGGCCTTGATGCGGAAGCCGTTGATCTGGCCGCCGTCCTGGTTGGCCCGGTCGCGGACCCGGAGCGTCCAGCCCCCCGTAAGTTCCTCACCGTTGAAGGCGCGAAGGCCGCGTTCGGGAGATTGGACGAAGGCCGTAGGATCAACCGGAGGGCAGAAGAACTCCGAGACCGAGCTCTCGTCGTCAAAATTCAGGAGGATGTCGTCGTTCCCACCGCAGCTACGGTCGAAGATGTTGGCTATGCTGCCGGAGGGGCTCTCCAGGTCCACTTCAACGTCGTTGAGGTAGGAGTGCTCCAGGTCCAGGGCAAGGTCAATGTCGGTGATTTCCCCCTGGAGAGGAATGTCCAGCGTCATCTCAACGGTCTGTACGGGTGGGCCGGTAGAGATTTCGATTGGGTTGCTGGTGGTGGAAAACACGGTACAGTCTCCGGTAATAAAGCTGGCGGTGCTCCAGCGGGAGATTCCGCAACCGCCGTTTGCATCCCGCGTCCGCGCCCGCCAAAAATAGCGACTGTTCGCCTCCAGGTAGGCCGGAATCTGAAAGCTGTTGCTGTTGGTCGTCTCGTCGTAGGCCAGTTCGCTGAAATCAGCTTGTTTGGACACCTGGAACTGGTAAAGATCGGCTCCCGATTCTACGGCCTCAAGGTAAGGGCGAACGTTGGTTTGAAGGCCCCGTGGGGTAGCCAGCTCAGGCCCCGCAGCCGGCTCCCCTGAATACTTGGTGATGGAGATCGGATGCCTCACCTGGCCTTCCGGGCTTGCACCAAAGACTTCGGCCTCGTAGATACCCAAAGGCTGACTACTCATACCCGAAACCGTGAGGCGCACCCGCCCGCCAGGACGTGGATTGGCCGGAAAAAAACGGGCGGTAAGCGTTTCGGGCAGGCCGGTAATGCGCATCTCTAAGGAGTCCGTCGCGCCACCGGAGCCGGTGATGAGAAAGTCAAAGAATACCTCGTCGTTCACAGAAAAGCAGTCCCCGATAGCCGCCGGGCTGGCCGGAGCAAGGGTGATGGCCGCCGGGCCTACGGAGTCTACGATCAGAAAACTCCGGGGGCTCACATTGTAAAAATAGTTGCCCACGCTGCGCACCATGATGCGGGCGCTGTCGGCCGTGATGAGTGGAACCCTTAGCTCCGCGTAGCCATCGTTTGGCGCGTTGGTCATCAGCGGAATGAAGGTTTGCCCGTTGTCCGTAGAAAGCAGAATATCTACCCGAGGGGAGGAGAGAGCGGGAGCATCCGTACCCGCCACGTCCCACTGTACCTGGGCGATCTGCCCGCTGCTCCACTGGTTGGTGTCTGCCGGGTCGGTGACCTCAAAGGGGCCGAAGTCTCCGTTTACTTTAAGCTGAACGTCTTCCTCGCCCGCACAGCCGTAGGCCGCTCCGGCGTGGTTGACGGTAAGGCGGAAATTGAGTAGGCGGCTTACCTCAGGAAGCATTTCCCACTCAGCGTTTACCCCACTTACCACGGAGGCTAGCTTAGGGAAATAACGGTCGGGTTTGGAGGCCGGGCGGAAGCTGCGGAAGAGTGGCCCTTCCTCACTGTCCGCTTGCGGTGGCATCAGCCCCAGCTCGGCGTCGTACTGTTCCCAGCCGTAGGTGATCCTGCCACTTCCGCTGGCCTGGCCGGTGAGTTTGAAGGGCGTTCCCTTCGGGATCGTCCGGTCCGGTACGCTACCAACCTGGGGGTTGAAAAGGCTGGTGTTGATTTCCTGAGCACAGCGGCCGCCGGTGAAGGGGTCCTCAACAAAATCGGTGATCTGCTGGATGCTGCGCCCGTGGAAGTAGTCGTCGCTGTTCAACTGAATATTCGGGGAGCAGATGCCCGCATACCCCATAATGGTACTGCCGCTGCCGGGCTCCATACCGGAGTCGGGGCTGTAGTTGCAGAGGTTGTTCTGGGTATGAAAAGCGCCGAACTGGTGTCCTATTTCGTGCGCAATGTAATCGATGCTGAACGGGTCTCCGGTGGGCGCAACGCGGCTCGAAGCTCCGCCGGATTTTAGCGCGTCAGTACAGCTGGCGTGGGGGAACGCACGGCCATTATTTAACCCTTGGGTGTAGACGTGGCCGAGGTCGAAGTCTTCAAGCGGAATCAGGCTCTCCTGTACGCGAATGTTTTCGTTCACCAGGTCCGGCACAAGGTTGGAACTGAAGGGGGAGTTAGCCGCGTCGTAAAAGTAAAGCGCATCGTTATTGGCGATTAGCTGCAGCCGGATGCTCAGGTCATGGGTGTACACCTGGTTGATGCGGTTGACGGTCGTTATAATGGCCGATTGCACCAGCCCGGATTGGAGGTCAATGAAGGCTCCGTGGTAGTTGCTGTACTGAGGGGTTGCGGTAATGGCTACGCGGTACTGGCGCAGGATGCAGTCTCCGGCGCGCTTCCCCGTGCTGATGGTATCCGTTTCTGTAAGGCCGGGCGGGTCTTCCATCTTTGTGGAGCAATCGAAACCGGGGGTGTTGTCGGTCAGGTCTTTGCGGAAGTAAGCCTGGTAGTGTTCCAGGTCTCCGAGAACGACGGGGTCGATGTACCAGGCTGGTCCTGCTCCGCCACGGACGGAGGCGTGGAAGCCCTGCTCGGTCCAGTCCAGGAAGATGGTCTGGTCCGGGTCTTCGGTGTTCAGGCCGTAGAAAGTTTTGATGTTGGGGTAACGCTCGGGGCGCTCGGTCGCGTCGTAGGCGACGATGCGGAAAGTGGCGAGTTTACCGTTAGGGGCGGGCAGCCGTAGGGTCGTTGGGCTTTCTTCCGCTGGTGTGGTGGTTTCGTGCGGAGCAGCCCAAAGTTGGAGGCGCAGTGCTTCGGTATCGGCACGAAGACCACGCGCGGTTTTGGGGGAGAGCTTTCGTTCTCCTCTGATGTCGTAAAGATTCGTATCCGTCCAGGTCTGACCAGACAGAGAAAATGCAAAAATCATTACGGCCCAAGCGGAAAAAAAATAACGCATGTAATATGTTGTTCAAGTAGTCTTAAAAACAAAATGGTAAAGCCGCAATTGGCCTGGCTGTGTTCAAAGTGAAAATGGGTACGGGGCGTCTTCCAGAAAAGCAGTTCAATAACAAGTTCCAACTATTCTCCCGTAAAAGTAGTGGAGAAATAGGAATATTATAGCATACATCTATGCAACGGTATAAACTAGTTCTGACTGGTAGGCTCGGGCGTGGGAACGTCAAGTTTTCCCTCGTCTACCGCCTTCGTTATCTTCGGCTCGTACTTGGTGACCAGGTGTATGTAAACGGAGCGGGAAAAGCGAAACCACCACACGAAAAAGAGCGCGGCTACGGCCAGTAGGGCAGCGAACGAGGCCGCCGTAGACCACCCGGCAACCCAGTGCAAGAGCATCACAAAACCCATGCAGAAAAATGCAGAACCGATGTAGGAAATGAACATCGCACCGTAGTAAAAGCCTGGTTCGGGGAAGTAATCGTTCCCGCAGGCCGGGCAGTGCTCAAACTGCATGAAGGGCTTATCGAAGCCAAAGGAGCCGGTAGGGAAGAGGTCGCCCCGGCGGCAGCGGGGGCAGGTGAAAGTGAAGATCGAACTTACTACGTTGGGCATATTGATGTTAAATGAAACGCTAAGGTACGGTAACGTTTGGGAGAGGGAGGTTTTGGGCGCGGCCGCAGGATGCAATGTGGGGTAAGAACAAAGGATGAACAGACAGCCTAGCTTTAGACCTTGCGGGTATCAGACGTGGCGTATACTTTCTCACGGTTGGTCGGCAGACAACGAGAATTGTAAAGCGCTGAGTTAATTGCCCGTATAAACAGCCTCATTACAATCTTTTACATTTGGTAGCATACGCTGGTTGTTTCTTGTGGACTTACCGAAAACTTCTTTGTGGTAAACGCTAAGTCACCGCCTGCCATAAAGCCAAAACAACCGCCCATGCTTTCCCGATTTACCTGCCTGCTACTAGTGCTTTTTTCCTGTTTGGCCTGCGGTGGGCAGGAAGAAACCCCTCCTCCGCCCGCAGCGACTTCTCCTGCCGCTCCCATCGTTCCGGGGCTTAAGGAGATGGCTCGGGCTGACGTTGACCCCTACTTCATTAAGCAGGAAGGAGACGTGTCTGCCCACGGCCCCGCCAGCATCACCCGCAACATCATCCAGGACCGCAACGGAGACATCTGGCTGGCCACCTGGCAGGGCATCCTCCGCTACGACGGAGCGCAGTTTACCAACTTTACCAACAAGAACTCCTTGCGCGAATACCACGTTTTCTCCGCCATGGAAGACCGGGACGGCGGCTTGTGGTTCGGCACCATCGGCGCGGGCGTGTACCGCTACGACGGAACAACCTTCACAAACATCACGAAGAAAAACGGACTGGCGGACGAGAAACAGGGCTGTTTCCTCCAAACCCGCAACGGAGACATCTGGATCGGGACCATGGGCGGCATCAGCATCTACAATGGCAGTTTCTACCGCAACCTCACCACCGAAAACGGCCTGCTAGATAACGACATCAACTCCATCCTCGAAGATCGCTCCGGCAAAATATGGATCGCCAGCCGGGGAGAGCTGTGTACCTACGATGGGGAGCAATTTACCGCTTTCAGGAAAGACGGAGCGCCCCTGATCCCAAATCTTAAGGACAAAAACAGCGAACGATTCTTCAACGTCCGCACCGTCATCGAAGACCGGAACGGCAACGTCTGGCTCGCTGGCCAGGATGGGCTCTGGCGCTACGGCGACGATGGGCTAACGCAGTTCAATGATAAATTCGTCGGCTACGTCTACGAAGACCGGGCCGGCAACATCTGGACCAGCTCTGCCGGAGACGTGCCAAGCAACTGGCGGCTCTCCCGCTACGCCGCCGAAGACCTCGCAAAAGGCGCGTATTCCCCAACCATCGTTCTTGAGCGGGAAGATATGTTCTTCGGCATTCTGGAGGATAAAGACGGCCGTATCTGGCTCGGTTCCCTGAACGGGGTGGGGCGGTACGATGGGGAGACTTTTGCTTGGTTTCAAGAGGGGCGGTAGGGGATTGATGGCTTTGCTTCGATTTTTGCTCTCGTGATGGGCGGATTTTGCCTTTGTCTTGCCTGAAGTGATGGGCGGATTTTACCTCCGTATCGGTTGACGCGATGGGTTGATCGAGCCGAAGGCGAGATCCGCCCATCGCTAAAAGACGTACCCTTATCAGGGCACTTAGGTGGGTGCTTTGCTCTCTGTGTGTTCTCTGTGTCCTGTGTGCTCTACTCCACCACGAGGGTGTTCTGTGTGCCCTGTATACTCTATGTGCCCTTTGTGCTCTAGAACTCCTAACAGAAAACCAACCATCCGTCGAAAGAACCCAGCCCTATATCGAACCAACAATAATATCCGCCCCGCACTCCTTACATTTGTCT
>CAYWMW010000204.1:0-8205 GCA_964458975.1 uncultured Lewinella sp.
TTTTTGCCCCCCCTCCCCCCCTTTGGGTTAAAAAAAATAAATTTTTTGGTTTGCGCCCCCGTGATCTGTACAGTATTCCTTGCGTAACCTTCATCTAATGGTCCAGCTTTTGCTTGTTGCTCGGGCGGTCATATTATGGAAACTGAAGGACTACGTTGGTATGGCTTTGGGCAACACGGCTGTTTTGCCTGAAGGCCATTATCGAAGGCTCACACGTTTTTTCGGTAAGCAGAGCCAGCAGCCTGAGTTTCAGCTTGACATCCAGCGACAAATATTCAAGGTGCTTCGCCAGCTTAAGTACACTCATTTACTTTTATTTGTCCATGCGGCAAAACCCGAAGGGGACTTCGGGGGAAGAGGTAATTATCTTTCTCACACCAAGCAGACCAATAGGCAAAACCGAGAACTGCTGACTTATGACCTAAACCGGAAACGAAATAAGGGGAGCGGCGTAAGCCATTCCCCTTATTTCGTAAAGTACCATTTACTTGCGTTAATTTTCCCCTCCTTTAGTCGGGGTAAATGCAAGCGTTATTAAAATAACTTGTTCATTGTTCCCATTTTAGTGACACTTTTTTTGAGGCACAGAAAGGGAAAAGTGCAACAGAGATTACAACTCGTCTTCTTTAGTAATAGTATGGTTGCATTTACTGTTCTGACTCCCACGGTCGCAAGTGCATCCGCCGCCGGAATCAAACTTACACTTAGAAGATGGGTCACCAGTACAGCTTTCTCCAAAGCTGAAACTTTTATTATTAGTATCAAGCTTGCTTTTAAAATCAATTTTTCCATCTTTTTCGCCAAGTTCCCATCTCATAACTATAGGCTGGCCTTCGAAAGCGTCGGAACCATTATATAAGCCCTCAGCATAGAGGTAGTACTTCTTGGAATATTCTCTAACCTCTACTAGAGTTACTTCTGAGGTAGCAAAACGTTCTAGAAAAAATCCATGAAGTGTTTCTGCTGAAACTGAAAGTATGGGACCGTTTTCGGTTAGCTTACCTAAGCTTAATTCTCCATTAGGCTTAATCTCGTTTTCGTTTGCGCAGCTTAGTACGAGAAGGAATAGAAGTGAGCATGCGAAAAGCATGCGAAATGTACGAACAATCATAAGGGTGTTTTTTTATTACATATAATATAGTTTTTATATTATATGAAGGTGAATAAGTACTATATATACAAATATAAGTATTAATGTATAATTATCCAAACTACTGGACATGGGCGCAAACCAAATTGTCAGTTGATCCGTTACGCCAATAGGTACTCAACAGTTTTTGTCTTGGGGGGCGATGTTGTAAAACCTCCCTTGCACCTGCGGCCGCGCCCTAAGAAAAGGAATAAGGATGAAAAGGGAGGAAGGGCAAGTAATCTAAAAGGCTTTTTTCCCTTTCTCCCCATTCCTCCCTTCCCCCCTTACTTATGCTCCACTTCGCCCAAATGTTCCAGGCCCTCGACCGGACCACCAAAACCAACGCCAAAGTAGCCGCCCTGGCCGACTACTTCCGTACCGTTCCGGACCAGGACAAACTCTGGACCATGGCCCTGCTCAGCCACCGCCGCCCGAAGCGAACCGTGAACTCAAAACTACTCCGCGCCTGGGCCGCCGAGATGGCGGGCATCGAGCCGTGGCTGCTGGAAGAAAGCTACCACGTAGTCGGTGACCTCGCCGAAACCATCGCCCTCGTACTGCCCGAACCGGAGGCCACCAGCGATAAATCCCTCACCGAATGGATTACCGCCGTGGAACAAATGGCCAAGTACGACGAAGAAGAAAAACGCAAAACCGTAACCGCCGCCTGGCGCGTACTGGGCTCCACCGAACGTTACCTGTTCAATAAACTTATCACCGGAGGTTTCCGCGTCGGCGTAAGCCAAAAACTGATGACTCGCGCCCTGAGCCAGGCCACCGAAATAGACGAACTCAACCTGGCCCACCGCCTGATGGGCAACTGGACGCCCCACACGACGACCTACGACGAACTGATAAATTCCGAATCAGCCACCGACGACAGCAGCCGCCCCTACCCCTTCTACCTCGCCTACCAACTCGAAGGCGAGCCGGCGGATATGGGCAGCCCGGCGGAATGGCAAGCCGAGCATAAATGGGACGGCATCCGTGGCCAACTCATCGTGAGAGGCGGCGAACTCTTCGTCTGGAGCCGGGGCGAAGAACTGGTGACCGATAAATACCCAGAATACGCGCCTCTGGCGGAACTCCTCCCCGACGGCACGGTCCTCGACGGCGAAATTCTCCCCTTTGCCGACGGCAAGCCACTCGGCTTCAACGTCCTCCAAACCCGGATCGGTCGCAAGAAAGTCAGCAAAAAACTGCTGCAGGATGCCCCGGTCGTACTGATGGCCTACGACCTCTTGGAATACGGCGGCGAAGACATCCGCCCCCGCCCCATGTCCGAACGCCGCGAACTCCTGGAAAAACTCCTGGCCGAAAACGATACCCAGGGCATCGTCCAACTTTCCCCCATCGTGGAATGGTCGAGCTGGGAAGAACTCGCCGCCGAGCGCGCCACCGCCCGCGAAAAACACAGCGAAGGCCTGATGCTGAAGCGCCGCAACAGCGAATACAAACAGGGCCGCAAAAAGGGAGACTGGTGGAAATGGAAAATCGATCCCCTCACCATCGACGCCGTGATGATGTACGCCCAGCGCGGCCACGGCCGCCGCGCAAATCTTTTCACCGATTTTACTTTTGGGGTTTGGGACGGCGACCAGCTCGTACCCTTCACCAAAGCCTACTCCGGGCTGACCGATAAGGAGTTCAACCGCATCACCGCCTGGGTCCGCAAGAACACCGTCGAATCCTTCGGTCCGGTACGGAGCGTGAAACCGTTCCACGTTTTTGAGATCGGTTTTGAGGGGATTCGGAAATCTACCCGCCATAAATCAGGCGTCGCCCTCCGCTTCCCCCGCATGCTCCGCTGGCGGGAGGATAAGCCAGCAACGGAAGCGAATACCAAGGCGGATCTGTTGGGGATGTTGGCGGAGTATGGGTGATGGAGGCAACTAATTGGCAATAACTAGCGTTTAATTGGCAAATAATGGCAAGATGACGTTAAGAATTGACAAGTTTGGTCGGGTTTTAATTCCTAAACTGATGCGTCAGTCTATTGGGCTTCAGCCAGGTGATGACATCATTGTAGAGGTACTTGAGAATGAGAAATCTTTAAAGCTATCTTCTAAACCTGAACCTGAAAACTTGGAAGTCAGGATTGAGTACACCGATTGGGGATTTCCTCAGATAGTTGGAGGTGCTCCTTATCCGGCAGATTTTGATTTTCAAAACGCAACTAAGAATGGTTACGATGAGTACCATAAAACCCGCTTTGGTGTATGAGAGTGTTCATTGATACGTCTATTCTTTATCCTGCTTTGGATCCTAACCACCCGGGAAACGCGAAGATTCTTCCTCTCATGAAGGAACTTGAAACCAATCATTCTATAGTCGTACTAAATACGCACCTCATAGCTGAACTATTTAACAACCTTAGCAAGAAGCCCAGGCTAAGACCGGAGGAATTAATCAAAGCCGGAGAAACCATCACTAATATTAGTGAGCGATATGAGACGGTCGAATTAACGAAGCATGATTACCTGACTGCGGTTCAGCGCTGTATTCGGCTCGGTCTACGCGGCGCGGTTATTTATGACGCTTTACACTTTCAAGCTGCTATTAAGGCAAAAGTGGATGTGTTTTACACTGCCAATTTTCGTGATTTTGCTCGTTTGCTTGACGATGATATTTCATTTGAGATAGAATCAGCACTTTAATCCACCATCTCCAAAAACTGCATCTCATACAACTCACGGTAGCGCCCGTTCTCCAGCTCGACCAGTTCATCGTGTGGGCCGAGTTCTTTGATCTCCCCTTTCTCCAGCACCATTATGTTGTTGGCGTTCCGAATGGTACTTAAGCGGTGGGCGATCACGATGCTCGTGCGGGCATCCATCAGTTTTTCGATGGCGTGCTGGATGACGCCTTCGGTTTCGGGGTCTACGCTGGAGGTCGCTTCGTCCAGGATCAGGATATCGGGATCGAAGACGAGGGCGCGGACGAAAGAGATCAGTTGCCGCTGGCCCATGCTCAACGTCGCGCCGCGTTCCTGTACGTTGTAATCGTAGCCGCCGGGCAGTTTCTCGATGAATTCGTGGGCACCGATCAGCTTGGCCGCGTCGATCACCTGTTCGCGGGTGATCTCGGGGTCCCGCAGGCTGATGTTGTCGAGCACTGAGCCGGTGAAGAGGAAAACATCCTGAAGCACCATCGCCATCCGGGAGCGCAGGGCGTACATATCGTAGTCGCGCAGCGGAACGCCATCGATACAAATGTCTCCTTTCTGGTATTCGTAAAAGCGGTTGACGATGTTGGTGATCGTCGTTTTACCGGAGCCCGTACTGCCAACGATGGCGAGGGTTTCGCATTTCTTCAGCTCAAAACTCAGGTCTTTCAAAATCCAGTCGTTGCCGACGTAGGCGAACCAGACGTTTTTGAAGCTTACGTTACCTGCCAGTTTTTCCGGAACAACGGTTCCGTTGTTTTCGATCTGGTCCGTCCGGTCCACAACGGCAAAAACGCGCTCGGCGGCCACAAGACCCATTTGCAGCGTGTTGAACTTATCGGCCAGTACCCGGATCGGGCGGAAGAGCATATTGATGTAGATCGGGAAGGCGACCAGGGCACCGAGCGTAACCCCTCCGGCCCGCGCTACATCCTGCGCGCCCCACCAAACCATCAGTGCCAGGGAAGCGGCGGCGATTAGGTCTACCGTCGGGAAGAAAATCGCGTAGTAAAGAATGGCGTTGATGTTGGCCTTGCGCAAACCAGCGTTGATTTTGGCGAAGGATTCTTTTTCCTGCTGCTCGGCGTTGAAAAACTGGACGATCCGCATACCGGTGATGCGCTCCTGCAAAAAAGCGTTCATCTTCTGAATTTGCGTCCGGACCTGCTGGTAAGATTTTTTGACCGCTTCTTTAAAAATATAGCTGGCCAGAATCAAAAACGGCATCGTCGTCAGGCAAATCAGCGTCAGTTTCCAACTGGTGTAGATCATGATGGCCAGCACGGCGAAAATCATCAGTAAATCGGCAATGATGGTAATCACGCCTTCGGCGAAAACGCTGTTGATGCTCTGAATATCGCTGATGGTACGCGTGGTGGAAGTCCCGATGGGCGTTTTATCAAAATAGCTCAACTTCAGGCTGTTGATGTGGGAAAAGACCCGCACCCGGAGGTCGCGAATAATAGATTGTCCGAGCCAGTTAGAGCTGTAAATGAACGCGTAGCGGGTCAGGGCCTGCACGATCAGTAGGCCCGCAACAACGAGCGCCCAGAAAGTGAGCCCGCTCATATCGCCGACCAGTACGTAGTCATCAATCATCAGCTGAACAATCGCAGGCTGGGCAATGCCCAGCGGCGCCAAAATGACGGCGAGGAAGATAGCCAGCAGGGCAACTTTCTTGTACGGAAAGGCTAGCTTCAGTACCCGCACCAGGGTGTCCAGGTCAAATTTTTTCTTATCGGTTGGTTGGGCCATTGATGGAGTAACGCGCTTTGGGGAATAAAGATGAGTGGAAGCAGGGGTTTGAATCGCAGGTTCTAGCGGTTTACGCGGATCGGACACGGATTAGCAACGTTTAGAAATCCGTGTCGATCCGCGAAATCCGCCTAAAACCCGCGATTATTTTTTGTGTGCGCGGCCGCAGGATGCAAAGAAAGTTAATCACTGTGTCTCTACTACCGGGCAGTATCCTCGCCGTTGGGCTTGTAAAATCAGCTACAACCTGAAGGTTGTGGAACCAGCACGGCCTGAAGGCCGGGCAACCAAGTCTTACCGCTTCACCACCCGGGCCGTAACTACTTCTCCGTCAGTCTTGCGGGCTTGCAGGAGGTAGATACCCGCCGCAAACGGGCTCAAGTCAATACTGATGCCGGGGGCAAGCCGCTCACCGGAATACATCAACCGGCCGTAGGTATCGAAGACCCGAACGGAGAACAACTCGCCCGTGATGTCAGACAAAATGGTCAGCCGCCCGTCCGTAGGGTTAGGTTGGAGGCTCAGGGGCTTTGCCGGTACGAATTGTTCCACGGGGGTAAGGTTCGAGATTGCGCCGTCCATCCAGGAGGTTCGGTCTTCCACCCAACGTTTCAGGTAGTCGACCTCCTGCTCGTAGGTGGCACCGATGAAGACGTTGGGCCAGATGGCTTCCCCGATCACCGGCCAACGTTCAAAGTTGCGCTGCGGAGCGTCGTCCATCACGGCCACCAGGGAATCTATGGTTTCGTTGAGCTCGTTGTCGGAAAACACACCGGCGCGCAACTCCGCCCAACGGTCGCCGAGCATGGCGATGAATACGGGGTCTTCCCGAAACCGGTCCCACCAGAAGGGTAGCTGCCAGAAATCATCGGGACAAATGTCACCAAAATTATAGCCCCAACCCTGAGGCGCAGCACCAGCACAGTAGTTGGCGTTGCCGAAGGCGAGGTTGAAATCCCATACGGGCCCCATGTGCAGTCTTCCGCCCTCGTCGTCCCGCTCTTTGTACATATAGGTGCTCAGCCGGTAGCCATCTACGTTGCGGGAGATTTCGTTGACGAGCATAAAGTCTACGAAAGATTGCAGGTCTACGTACTGGCGGTAACCGTTATCGGGGTCCAGGAAGTTATCTCCCGCAAGCACGTCCTCAAAGTTTCGCATCCAGTTTTCGATGTAGGTCCGCTGCTGCTGGTTGATGTTGGCTGGTTTGGGGTAATGGTACAGGAACCTGATGGTTTGGTCAACTTCGGTATCCGCGTTGAAGTTGGATTCGAAGAGAACGGGTACGTTGGGCGCTTCGCCGGTAAATTTATCGAGCTTCAGGATGTACCCGCCGGTGAGCGCATCGCCGGAAACATCCTCGGGCTCCAGTTTTTTGATGCCGACCCGGTTGCGGTCGCGCTTGATCTTTTCGGTGAAAAGGTACACCCCCCGGTAGTCTCCGTTGATCACGACCTCTACCATCTGAACGCGCGGAGCCCACGGCATAAGCTCGCCCGCCAGGTGGTAGGCCAAGGCATTACGAACCAGGCTTTTGTCGGAATACGGGCCGTGGAGGACGAAGTCTTCTTCAGTAGGAAAACCGAAGAGTGCTACTTGGTTGTCCGTCCCGTTAGCAAGCCGTGTTTCCAGACCATAACCTACTTTAGGAAAGCCCTGGGATGAAGAGCCCCGTAACTCCAGGCCGATGAAGCCGTCGTAGGCGTTGAAAGCGTCCGTCAGTTCGTTTCGTTCGCCCGCGCCGTTGTCTATGATGCCCATGCGGGCGGTGATTTTTGGCTCGTCCACTATTTCCGTTCCCTGCGTATTGATTACGATGATGGGGAGGGCGGAAGAGAAGTTATCCTGGGCGGTGGCAGGTATAACCAAGGCACACAACGACAATAAAAGTAACAACCTTTGCATATCGACGGAATTAAAAAACGCAAGTACCGTGCTTGTAGAATAGATAGAACGAAGGTACAAAGGGCTGGTCTATACGCTCAAGACAACTAGTTTTCTAGTTCCTAATTCAACACCTCCGGAGCAACGTGCATAAACTTAGGCACCTCCACTTCAAAAAGTTCTCCGGTATTAAAGCGTTCCATCCGTTGCATCAGGTAGCTACCGCACATGGCGCCAATGGGGGTTTCAAACTGAACCCAGCTGGTGTACTCGTGCGCTTGCCCCGGCATGATGACCGGTTGCTGGCCCACTACGCCCTCGCCTTCAACGACGCGGCGGTCTCCCGTACCATCAATCACCTCCCAGGTCCGGCTGAGGAGCTGAACGGGTGTGCTTCCTGTATTTTCGATTTGGATTCGGTAGGCGTAAACGAACTGGCGTTTGGCGGGCACGCTGTATGCGCGCTGGTACAAACTTTCGGCACTTACGCGAATCTCTTGAGTAATAAGACTGACCATAGACTTAGTAGTTGAGCGTCTGCAAGTTAAGACACTCAACTCGATAATAGGTTCAGTCTGGGAGAACATTGCTTTTTATGTTCTTCACCCTGCATCCTGCGGCCGCGCCCTAAAGCTCCCAAATTACAGCTTTTAGCAGCCCCGTAATAACTTCCCTACCCTATTCATCCGATTTTCCCGGATGCTAATAGAAAAAGGTGTAGGGACAAGGAATTGAGGCGCAATTTAGCAGTGCAAAAGCGCTTTGCATA
>CAYWMW010000205.1:0-8189 GCA_964458975.1 uncultured Lewinella sp.
ACAACACCATCCAGGTATGTCTCGGCTGTGACGAAGCAGCGGTTACCATCAACCTCTTCGAGTCTCTCGCTGGCCTGCCAAACATTGGTGGTGTCTTCACGGAAGGTGCACTCTTCTTCATGGACGAAGACGGTAACCCGGTAGCCGTAGACCTCAGCGACCCTGAGAACGTAGTTATCCCAGGTACCCTAGACCGTACCCGTAGCTACTCAATTGACTACACAATTGCCGCAGTAAATGATTGTCCGGAAATGACGGCAACCATCACCATCGAGATGATCGATATTCAGAACCTGTCTTGTACTGGCTTCCAGAATATCTCCCTCGGTGAAGATTGTGAAGCTGAGATCACACCGGACCTGATCCTGCAGGGCAACTTGTTCTGTGCAAGCTCTCTCGAAGTGGTGATCCTGAATCTTTCAGGTGATACCCTCCGCGATGCAGCCGGTAACGTAACCGCAACGGTTGGTAACGACCAAGTGAACCAAACACTCTTCGTAAGCCTGGTAGACCCACAGTGTGATAACACTTGTTGGGGCCAGATCACTATCGAAGACAAGAAGCGTCCTGAGATCGAATGTCCGGACGACGTAAGTGGATTCAACGGTGTTGACTTTATCTGTACTGACTTTGACGAAATCTTCCAGGAGAACACCGTTACCTACACAGGTGAAGATGTTCCCGACCTCCTTATCCCAACTGGTGTACCAGTCATTGATGACAACTGTACCCCACTGGCTGAACTGGTGGTTGATTTCTACGACCTCGAGATTCCAAACGCTGACCCTCAGTGTAACATCCGCACCATCCTGCGTACGTTCACAGTAACTGACCAGAGTGGCAATACTGCAACCTGCGTACAGCAGATTACGGTTCGTCCTCCAACGCTGGCCGATGTGAACCTGCCGGACGTATCTGACCCGATTGAAATTAGCTGTGGTACAGCTTACGATGCCCTGCCGAACGGCAACCCCGTTCCATCCGCAGGCGGTGAGCCAACCATCACGACCGCATTCGGTACCTTCCCGATCCCGGGCAACGCTGCTTACTGCAACATTGCTGCTGGATTCGAAGATTCTGAGCGCATCGTGACTTGCCCGAATACCTTCAAATTCGTTCGGACTTACACCATCTTCGACTGGTGTGATACTAACGGAGAAGCTCTGACTTACTCTCAAGTAGTTAAAGTGGGTGACTTTGACGCGCCGGTATTCACCGCTCCGACTAACCTGGACGACGACGGCCTTCCCGTTACCGGACCACTCGTATACGGTACAAACGCCGGTGATGAGTGCGCAGCCTTTATCCGCCTGGACGATAGCCGCATCACGCTTACCGACGATTGTTCTGCCAGCATCCAGCTGACGGCTGCAATCTACCTGAACGGTGACCTGGACAGCGCGCCACTTGGCTCATTCGTCCTTGATCTTAATAATGCAACGCCGGAGCTGTCCACCGCCATCCCGGCTGGTGACCACATCATCCGCTACATGTACGTTGATGACTGTGGCAACGCTGGAGAAACCGACGTAGACATCCGCGTTGAAGACCAGACCGCACCCGTTGCTATCTGTGAAGATGGCCTCAACATCAGCATCACCGGAAGCGATGGCAACGGCTTCGCCGTACTGACGCCCGAAATGCTCGATGCTGGTTCTTACGACGACTGCTGTGAGATCACAATGGCCATCGCTCGTGTCGGTGGAAATGACCTGCCGCTTGCCGGTGAAGTTTACCGCGATGAAATTACCCTTGAGTGTGACGATGCCGGAGTTGTCCGCGTCGGTCTCCGGGTAACGGACTGTAACGGCAACGAGAACTTCTGCTGGCTCGATGTTCTGGTGGAAGACAAGCTTGCGCCAAGCTGTGTCGCTCCTGCGAACACGACGATCACTTGTGTTGACTACAACGCAAGCCTGCCTAACGACATCACTGAGGCAACCGACGCTCAGCTCGACGCACTCTTCGGCCAGGCCGCTGGTGCTGACAACTGTAACACTACCATCACCCAGACGGTAAGTGGAACAATCAACAGCTGTGGTGTAGGTAGCATTACCCGTCGCTTCTCTAGCACGGACGGTGCTGGCTTCACGAACACGAACCTCTGTGTTCAGAACATCACCGTCATCGGTATTCACGATTACCGGATCACCTTCCCGACCGACGAAGAAGGCGACTGCATGGAAATCCCCGCTTTCGACGGCGTAGTTGCTGAAGAGCTTGCGTGTGACCTGATTACGACTACAGTTGACGTTGACACCCTGCGCACGCAGGAGGCTGGCGAAGAATGTTTCAAGCTCCGTGTGACTTACGATGTAGTAAACTGGTGTGAGTACAACTCACTCGGTGAACCATACGTGATCCGCCGCGACGCTCCGGGAGCACGGGATCGTACCCGTAACCCACGTGACATTGACGAAGACCTGCTCTTCGTTAACGTAACGCCTGGTCCGACCACCGCGACGACTGAAGATGATGTAGCTTTCTACAGCCTCATTAGCTCTGACCGTACTTTCAACCCCGCTCCTAGCCCGCAGCAAGATGTTGCTCTCGGAGACAACGGCGAAGGTGATGCTGACGACGACAACACCTACGGTACGGATGTGTACGGTAGCCGTGGCTTCTTCCGCTACACACAGTTCATCAAGATTTACGACGAAGTGGCTCCTGAAATTACTTTCGAGGAACCTGCTGAGTGCTTTGCCGGAAGCGGCGAAGGTTGCCTGGCAACTGTAAGCCTTGAGTTCACCGTAACCGATGAGTGCTCCACGCCAACTTCAGATGTTGAACTTGATGCCAACTTTGTTGCAGCTAACGGCTTCCAGCCAGACAATGCTGCCGCACTCGGTATCATCATCAACATCGTTGTTGACGAAGCTACCGGAACACGCACGCTTACCGCAAGCAACGTTCCTGCAGGTGAGCACGCAATCCGCATCAGTGCTAACGACGGCTGTGGCAACACCGACGTCCAGATCATTGAGTTCTGTGTAACCGCTGACCGTACGCCAACACCGATCTGTATCCAGACCCTTACCGTAACCCTCATGAACGACGGTAACGGAGGTGGCATCGCTGCCATCTGGGCTTCTGACTTCATCGCATCGCCAATCGTTGATTGTAACGGTAACGTTGTCGAAGACTACAGCCTCTACCGCTCTTCTGACGCTGGAGATGCCGGATTCACGCCTGCGGCCGGTACCATTGGTATTGATGACATCACTTGTGATGACCTCGGTGACCTGAGCGTCCGTGTCTACGCATTCGATGCCGCTGGTTCTACGCCAGATTACTGTGAAGTGGTCGTTGAAGTACAGGACAATGCTGGCCACTGTGAAGGTGGTAGCACGGGCAACATTGCCGGTGTGATCCTGACGGAGGAAATGGAAACTATCGAAAACGTTGTTGTTAGCCTTGAAGGCTCTGACGGCGTTGAGCGTAGCATGACCACGACCGACGACGGAGCCATCAGCTTCAGCAGCCTGCCGTTTGATGAAGATTACACGGTATCACCATCGCACTACACTGACTTCCTCGAAGGTGTTCGCACTTCCGACATCGTCCGTGCAACGCGCCACATCCTCGGTGTATCCGAACTGGAAACACCGTACCTGCGCATCGCCGCTGATGTGAACGGTGACGAAAGCATCGACGTTGGTGACATCATCACCATCCGCAGCTTGATCCTTGGCCTGATTGATGTTTACCCGAACGATGTTCCGAGTTGGACCTTCGTACCGGTGGGTTACGACTTCCCAAGCCCCGCCAACCCGTGGGCTGAAGACTTCCCGCAGGTGTCGAACTACAACGACTTTGCCGCTACCATCACCGACGCTGACTTTATTGGTGTTAAGATGGGTGACCTGAACCGTTCCGCAGTGCCTAACTCCCGGATGCCGCGCAGCCCGCGCAACTTCCGTGGAGACCTGGAGCTGGAACTCGACGAAGTGGAAATGATCCAGGGTGAAACCTACACCGTCCCCGTAACGGCAGCTGAGCTGACTTCCGTGGATGGCTACCAGTTTACCCTTGAGTTCGACCGCACCGCAGTAACCATCTCCGGAATTGAGCCCGGCCTGGTAACGAACGCCAACTTCGGCTGGCGCTTCGCTGACCGTGGCCTGGTTACCACCAGCTGGAGCTGGTCTGGCACCGAGGTTCCTGCTGACTGGACGGGTGACGAAGTACTCTTCTCACTTGTCGTACAGGCGGAAGCCAACGGCAAACTGAGTGACGCCATCGACGCGGGCAACCGCTTCACGGAAGCAGAAGCTTACGACCGTAACGGTGCTGGCCTGCGCAACCTGACCTTCGTGTTCAACGAGGAGATTGTTGAAGTTGCTGGTTACCAGCTGCTGCAGAACGTTCCGAACCCCGTCCGTAAGGAAGCGGTGATCGGCTACCAACTGCCCGAGGCACACGCTGAAGTAGTTATTGTCATTACCGACGCTGCTGGTCGCCTCGTGCGCGAGGTACGCCAGGAAGGCATCATCGGTTACAATCAGGTAACCCTGACGAAGCGCCAGCTCGGCAATACTTCCGGTGTATTCTCCTACACAGTTTCCGCAGGAGACTGGGTAGCGACGAAGCGCATGGTCGTTGTTGATTAAACAGTACAATACCCGCCCCGACCTATTCTGGCTCGGAGGTAGATAACAGATAAGAAGCCCGCTACTCCTCTTCCCGGAGTGGCGGGCTTCTGTGTTTAAGAGGGATTGGGCGGCGGGGCGCAGGTGCTGTGTAACGGAACCCTTCGGAGTGCCGGGAGGGTATGCATTATGGGGGAATAGTGGACCTTTCCAGAAGCCTTGTGGGGTAAGATACCGTTCGCAAGTAAGCGTTCATCCGTTAGAGACAACGCCAAAAACCTTTTTTGCACCTGCGGCCGCGCCCAAAATGATGCTAATAAGCTTTAAAACGACCATAAGTGAAGCGAATTTGACGGTGTCCGCAACCTGACAGCCACTCGGCACCGTATCTTTGCGAATCACACAGTAAAAAACTATGTACAATTTAATTCTATTCGGCCCTCCGGGATCAGGTAAAGGAACCCAGGCGGAGCTTCTGGTGAAGCAATACGGTTTCTTGCACATCAGTACCGGCGACATGTTTCGGTACGAACTCAAGAATAATACGCCGCTCGGCCAGCAAGCCCGCACCTACATGGACCAGGGAGACCTGGTACCCGATGCGGTAACCATCGCGATGCTGCGTAAGCGCGTAGAAGACAACCCCGGCGTGACCGGCATCATCTTCGACGGCTTCCCCCGGACAGACCCCCAGGCAGCAGCCCTCAACGAGCTGATGGAAGAGCTCGGTAGCCAGATTGATGCGTTGATTTTACTGGACGTTGGCGAAGACGAAGTGGTGCGCAGAATCATCGACCGCGCAAAAAGCAGCGGCCGGGCGGACGACCTCGAAGAAAGCACCATCCGTAAGCGCTACACGAACTTTGTCAACTACACCACCCCCGTGTACGGTTACTACGAAAAGATGGGGCTGGCGCATAAGATTGACGGGCGGCAGAAAATTGTCCAGGTGGCTACGGCAGTAGATAAGATTGTATCCGCAGAAGTGGAGGACTAATCAAGGGGCAACACTTCTGGTTGTTCCCCTTACGGTAGAAATTATAAAACATGGCCAACGGCAACTTCGTAGATTACGTAAAGATTTACCTGCGCTCCGGAAACGGAGGCCCGGGCTCTGCGCATTTCTACCGGGCCAAGGGCATCACCCACGGTGGCCCCGACGGTGGAGACGGCGGCCGTGGCGGCCACATCATCCTGAAGGGAAACCGGCACCAGTGGACGCTGCTCGGCTTCAAGTACCGTAAGCACACCAAGGCCCCCCACGGCGGCAACGGTAGCGAAAATAACCGCCACGGGGCGGACGGCGATGACATTATCCTGGAAGTCCCGCTCGGCACCATCGTCCGCGATGCAGAAACCGGCGAAGTAGAGTTCGAGATGACCCACCACGACGAGATGAAAATTCTCGTTCCTGGCGGCCGGGGCGGTAAGGGCAACACCTTCTTCAAGTCTTCTACCCACCAGACGCCGCGCTACGCGCAGCCCGGAGAGGAAGGCATCGAGACCTGGAAAATCCTGGAACTCAAGGTGCTGGCGGACGTCGGTCTGGTCGGCCACCCGAACGTAGGTAAATCAACCCTGCTCTCCGTAGTCTCCGCCGCAAAACCCGACATCGCCAACTACGAATTCACCACCCTGGTTCCTCAGCTGGGAATGGTCCAGTACCGCGACGGCAAGAGCTTCGCCATGGCGGACATTCCGGGCATCATCAAGGACGCTCACCTGGGTAAGGGCCTCGGCCACCGCTTCCTGCGCCACATCGAACGCAACGCAAGCCTCCTGTTCTGCATCTCCGCCGATGCGGACGATATGCAGGGCCAGTACGACACCCTCCTCAACGAACTCCGGGAGTACAACCCCGAGCTGCTCGATAAGCCCCGCCTCCTCGCCCTCACCCGCGCCGACCTCGTAGACGAGGAACTCAAGGAAATGCGGAAGGACGAAATCCCCAAGGGCATCCCCCACATCTATATTTCCGCCGTTACCGGCGAAGGAATCACGGAGTTGAAGGATATGCTGTACAAGATGATCATCGCCAGCCGGGAGGATTATGATGGGCGGCAGGTGTCTATGGAAGAGGAATAAAGAAGTTAGCTTTTAGCGTTAAGCATTTAGGCCCGTCTCGCATTTGTGAGCCGGGCCTAAATGCTTAACGCTAAAAGCTAAATCCTACAAAAACCGATCCAACTGCGCCCCAACCAAATTCTGCAGCATCGCACTGGCCAGATCCCGCGCTTCGGTAGGGGAGCGGCCCTTGTCCATAAAATAGTCTTCGATGCGTACCTGAGATTGCTGGTAAGTGAGGCGGAAGGCACTAAATATTTTGGCGTTCAGGGGGTCTTCGGTGGCCCATTCGTCGAGGTTGGTGAAGATGGCGGTGGCCCAGTTTTTGACGCGGCTGGCGGCTACGGGTGTCAGTGGCTGGGTAGCGTTGACGAGCTGGCTGCGCTGCTGGACGAGCTGGCGGGCGCGGGTATCGTTGGCCATGCCTGCGGCGAGGTCGTCTGCGACGGCGAGTAGGGTGCTGACCTCGGGCCACTGGCTGATGAGGTCGCGCCCACCGGCGGGCTCCAGGGCCATTTCGCTGAGCTTGCGGTACTTTCTGATTTCGGGCATATCGCCCCAAGCGGCTTCGTAGGCGGCGGTGGTGCCGGGGCCGTAGTAGCCGTCGATACTGCCCGAGTAGTAGCCTTTCTCCTTGAGTACGCGCTGGAGGGCGGCGGAGCTGCTGCGCTTGGTTTTACCATCGATGGCGGGCATGTTCATGGCTGGCGCGGCGGCGGGGTTGGGTAGGGTAGGGGCGGTGGTTGGGGGAGACAGTGGGACGGATGTCGGGGGGACGTTGGTATTTGGTGTTGGGTTGTACGGTGCCGGAGAGCCGCCGTAAGTGGCCGGAGCATTTTGGGGCGCGGGCGCGGGTGCATTGGAGGTTTGAGGAGCTGAGGAGGGCACCTGGGGCACGGGCGCCTTGGCGGTAAGGTCAATCGGGATCAGTGGTTTCTTGATCCCCGTCTCGAACTGGTTGATGGGGATGAGGCGGACGTTGTTGATAGTACGCACAAAGGCATCCGAATACCCAAGTTCGCGGATGGCGGGCAGGAAGCTGGCGGCCGTGCGTGCGTCCGGGTAGATGCCGGTAACGATCTTATTCGTGCCGTCTACGGATTCGACGTAGAGTTGGCCCGCACGCTCCAGCGTAGCCCAGTTGATGGGCCGGTCTCCGGAGTGCAGCGCGATCTGGATCACGGTGACCTGCTGGCCGGTGTTCAGGGGCAGGGCGAAGGCCTGGGCGTTGCGGAAGCCGTTGCCGTTCAGCGAGGCCGCCGTAGCGTTGGCCTTATTCATATCCGCGTACTGGCCGACGTACACGTCGATGGTATTCTCCGGCCCCGGCGCACCGTAAACGAAACCCTGACCGCGCAGGGTTTTGAAGTCGTCGGCCTTCACGTCGCGAAACGTGCCGACCTTGATGGTGTAGAGGTTCTGAGCGGCGATCGGGCCGACGAGGCAGCAGACGAGTAGAAAGAGGAAAAATTTTTTCATGGTATCAGTTGGTAAAGGTTCTATGGGGTGAACGCTTTTTGTAACGTTTGGGGTTGG
>CAYWMW010000206.1:0-8118 GCA_964458975.1 uncultured Lewinella sp.
CAAAGAAGCCGAAGACGACCGGGTGGAGGAAATACTTCGAAAAATACCGGGTATTGAAGTCAAAGAAGATGGCTCCATCAATGTAAAAGGTAAACCTCTTCACCGTATTCTGGTGGAAGGGTCTGATCTCTTTGGTAAAGACTATCAGTTAGCTTCTAAAAACATTCGAGCCAAAGACATTGCTACAATTGAGGAAATCGACCATTATCAGGAAAATATCATTCTACGAAGCGTAAACAAATCAGAGGCTATTGTTTTAAATCTCAAGTTGAAAGAGGAAGCCAAATCTGTTATTTCAGGCAGCATTATTCCCGGTATAGGGTATGGAGACGAATTTAAATATAACGAATACGCCAGCATCTTTAACGTCAGCCGTAAAAACAAAACAATCTTCATTGGTAGTCTAGACAATGTCGCCTCCGGCTTCGGAGGCCAGTCCCTTGAAGCTAACTACAATGGTTCTCAAGCATACGATTTACGCAACAACGTTAATGATCACTGGCGGCTTCGTGATAATAATAAATTTAACAACCTCGGACTGCGCCCAGAGTATACGGACAACGGCAAGTCCCTCTACACTACTCTCCGAAACGAGACCAATCTTTCACCACAGTGGACACTAAACGTGAATGGTGTCTACGGCAAAACATCTAAAGCTCAACGTCAACTCAACGAACAATCCTTCCTTGCGGACGCTACGCTCTTCCAATTTCAAGAGATCAACGATTGGTCTAACCAACTACGCTTCTTTGCTCCGGAAGTAGAGCTCAGCTATATCGATAAGCAGCAAAAAACCTCTATAGACCTCTTTGCAAAAACATCACGGGAAGGTTTTACCCAGCTAGAAAGCCGTCTGCTCAATCAGGTTGCGGCCAGCGAAAACAGAGAAGACCAGCTTCGCAACACCAATGCACGTGCCTTACTTAGTAGACAATTCAGATCAGGCTTTGTAGGCTTATTAGAAATCAGCACAGGTGCTCTCCAAGAAAACTTAGGCGCTGCAGTAACTAATTCACCACTCCCCGCTCAGCTTAACCTTGAAGATGAGGAGAATACGAATACCTTTAACCAGTCTCTTGAATTGGTCAAAAAAACCTCGGCCCTCCGGCCAACTTTTCTCTATCGCATCGGACAGTCTATTCTGGAACTAAAGATTGAACTAATACACCGTCAGTTAAAGGGTACACACCATACTAGGCCGGAAGCACGTAACACCTTTTTCGTCGGCACCAGTCAGGAAGTAAATATTTCAAGCCTTTCGTCCGCTGTAGCTTTAAAGTTTCCATTTGGCAAAAAAGCGACTATGAGCACTTCTTTTACCGCTGGCTCTGATAATTATTCGTACCTGACTAGCGGAAACGTTTACCCATACTCCATAAAAAGCACTTACGAACTCAAGCGATCCGACGGTATTACCTTGAGGGTTTCCGGTCTCCAAGAAAAAGCACCTCCCAGTGATCTTCAGCATCTTTACGACCTGCCTTTTGTCGCCTCAGTTCGCACCCTGACGCTGTCGGGAGATGCCCCCGTACTAAGCGGCAACACCAGACTCAGTGCATTTCTCAATAAAAAGAGTCAGCTTCAACTTTCCAGCCTCCAGTTCCGGGCATCAGTTTCCCGCAAAGCAAACGTAAACTTTAACACAACCAATTTTAACGGTAGTTCTCTAATATCCAGCCTTACCAACGGGCGAAACCAGCGAAGTACTTCCGGTAGGGTTCGCTATGACAAGTTTATCGCGGCCGTTAAATCCAATCTTATCCTTGCTTACAATACTTCTTATTCTCTTACTGATTACCTTATCCAGGGCCGTGACGTAGAGATAAAGTCCTGGCGGAATAGTCTCAGCGTAGCGGTCAACTCTCTGATCACTAGATCTTTTCGAATTAAAGGAGGCTCCCGGTTAGACCTTACTACGTTTCCCGCAGAAGGCGAAAATGCGCAAATACTCTCTAACCTTAAAACAGAACTTGAGGTAATTCTCAGTTCGGGTCCGAGCAAATACTTCGTAGGCGCGTCAAATATTCAGACAAGTATAAGTGATCAGTCAAATAGCCTATACGCTACTTTTTTTGGCGTCAAAAGAGAAATGAAAACGGAACACCGTACCATCGTTTTTAATTTGCGGCTTTACAACCTGACCAATCAGGGAGAGTTTGCCCGTTTCGACAGTGATGCGATCTTCGAATTCAGGTCCGTTACACCTACCATCGGACGGTTTCTGCTGCTGAAAGTTGATTATGGATTGTAAAATTAGCTGGGAGTAAATTGTTCGTCACTCCACCATCAATTCTTCAGAAAGTGCCCCGCCTTCACCACAATACATAGTCTAACTTAAAATTACTACACCGGCTTTGCATCTTAGGTAAAGTACCTCGAGACCTGCTAATCTCCCCCTCCCCTGCACCTGCGGCCGCGCCCTTAGAAGTCAAATAGTCCGAAGTCAGGTAGTCAAATAGATAAGTACTCTGGGCTACACGCAACAAATCTTCTATCAGACTATTTGCCTATGTGACTATATGACTACCCGACTTTACTTATCTTCGCCCTCAAATTAAAGAAAGCCCCAAACATGAACCTCCACGAATACCAAGGTAAAAGCATCCTCGTAAAGTACGGTGTACCGATCCAAAACGGCTACGCGGCCGATACGACCGACGAAGCACTGGCCATGTACGATAAACTCGCCGAAGAAACCGGCAGCGGTTTCGCCGTCATCAAAGCCCAGATCCACGCCGGAGGCCGGGGCAAAGGTGGTGGCGTAAAGCTGGCCAAAAACCGCGACGAAGCAAAAGGCTACATCAACGACATCCTCGGGATGCAGCTCAAAACGCCCCAGACACCAGGCGGCATGGAAGGCCCAGGTAAGCAGGTGAACAAAATCCTGATCGCTGAAGACGCTTATGCTCCAGATTTCGACGCTTGCAAAGAGTACTACGTTTCCATCCTGATGGACCGTGCCCGCAAGCAGAACGTCATCATTCATTCCGTAAAGGGTGGTATGGACATCGAGGCCGTTGCCGAAGAAACTCCCGAGCTCGTACTGAAGACCTACATCGACCCCGAATTGGGCATGCAGCCCTTCAACGCCCGCGAAGTAGCCTTCAACCTCGGCCTCTCCGGCCAGGCGTTCAAGAACATGACCAAGTTCATCTACAAGCTCTACGCCGCCTACATCGGCGCCGATGCAGCGATGATCGAGATCAACCCTACCCTGCACAACGCCAACGACGAAATCATCGCCGTAGACTGTAAGTTCAGCGTAGACGCCAACGCCCTCTACCGCCACAAAGACATCGCCGCTATGCGCGACAAGACCGAGGAAGACCCGGTCGAAGTAGAAGCCGGTGAGTACGGCCTCAACTACGTCAACCTAGACGGTAACGTAGGCTGTATGGTAAACGGTGCCGGCCTCGCGATGGCCACCATGGACATCATCAAGCTCTCCGGTGGTGAGCCCGCCAACTTCCTCGACGTAGGCGGTACGGCCGACGCGGAACGCGTAGAAAAAGCCTTCCGCATGATCCTCTCTGACGATAAAGTCGAGGCCATCCTGATCAACATCTTCGGCGGCATCGTCCGCTGTGACCGGGTAGCCCAGGGGGTGATCGATGCCTATAAAAACATCGGCGACATTAAGGTGCCGATCATCGTTCGCCTTCAGGGCACGAACGCCATCGAAGCGAAGAAGATGATTGATGACTCTGGCCTCAACGTTCGCTCGGCCATTACGCTGCAGGATGCGGCGGATGTGGTGAAGAGTGTGCTTGGCTAAGCCATCATTACCGAAAGAAAACGGGCCGTCGGAGATTCTCCGGCGGCCCGTTTTCTTTCGGTTCAAATAAGAAGTCCCAGAACGCATCAACATCAGCCGGGAGTTGCGGCCAAAACAAGGGTTGCGGTGCCCGATACCTGAGCGGTTTGAGAAGCGACGTAAACTTCGCCATTTCGTTCAGCAGCAGATTCTTCGCGGCGATTGTGAATACCGATGACTCCGCTATAATCAAAAGTAATCATCAGGTATTCCCTTTCTACTTCCTCAATCCCAGTGAAAGGAGCCAGAAAGGTATCAATCCTGACGACCTCCACCACCCCAACGGGAGACGCTAAGAATTCAGATCGTGACCGTTCGTCAAACATTTCTGAAGTAGGTAATAATATTCCAACCTGAGCTTCTCCATTTTCCTCACCAAAAGGAAACGTTCGACCAATAGAGAAGAAATCCCTCAGGGTTTCTTTATCAGGAGCAATTGAGGGGTCCAACCCATCCGTCCTGAATTTGATACTAAAAGGAAAACGCTCAGGTGAAGTCGGGTTGTCAGGTACCTTTCCAATGCCCAGGTAAAGAATAGATTCGGTTTCGTCTTGAGAGATGGTACCAACTGCTGCAATTTGCTGTACGACCAATTGTTCTTCCACCAGGTTCAAACCAATATTGTAGCTTGTATCAGCCTCCTCAACGAAGGCTTCAAACATCAAAGGCGCTACTAATTGCTGATCCTCAAGTCTACCGTCGAGTTGGAAATTGTCCTTTTCACAGCTAGACAATCCTGCAAGTAGTAACGGCACGAGTAATTTGTAAGTTAGCTTTTTCATCTTTTGTTTAGTTGAGTGGGTAATTGAAGCCAAGAAAGAGTTGGGTAAGCCTTGCGTCAGATGAGCCTGTAAACAAAGAAAACCGATCGGTAACGTCTGCTAAAAAGCCCAGCTCTACCTGAAGTCCTTCAGTAAATTCGTACATCAACCCTATTCCACCAGCAAGCACAACCCTACCGCTATCAGCTCTATTCCTTGAGGTAGAAGTAGCCCCGGAGCTGTTTGAGACGCCAAAAACAGTGCCTTGTTCACTGTCTACCAATACCGCCAAAAAGGAAGAACTAGTGATGTTCGATTGCTGAGTGGCTTTGGCTGCAGTCATCAACTCAGCGTATGGAGCAAAGTTTACTTTCAGCACTCCTCTTCGGAAGTTCAGGATTGTTCGATCAAGACGGAGCCCAAGGCGTAAGCCTGCAAAACCTGAGACGGATAACAACTCGTTCCGCCGCGCCAATCCCTCCGGTAAAACAATGGTTGTTTTCTCCAGTTTCCCCATTTGCAAATTATTGACGACCCGGTAATCAGCCAGTACAGAAATGTTGGTTTTCCCTTTCAATTTTGGTCGTATAGAAAGCCCTATACGTCCCCCAGCTCCTAACCGGTTAGCGGATAAAGCGTAGGGAACACCAATGACTCCGGCACGGGCCCCAAACTCCCATCCCTTTTGTCCGTATACCTGAGAAGGATTGAAACATAGTACCATCCCCACTAAAAGAAGTAATTGTGACAGATTCATAGTTTAAAAGATTCTGGCGGTTAAACCTATCGTGATATAATCATTGAAATTTCCACTTACTCTACCCCTGAAGCTAGAGAGTTCCGCCTCGGTGATATCGACACCTTCCACTTCCGAGGATGCGAAAACGTAACTAGCGGTGTTGTTTTGAGATATCTCGACATTTCGCCTGAGGTTCCCTATTTGAGGGGAATAGAGCGTATACCCTAATATCACCCCAAATCGAGGGGTTGCCCAGTAGGTGTATCCCAAACCTATACTGAAGTAATTGTAGGTCAGCTCAGCCATACGAAGCTCGGCCGTAAAAAGATTTGGGCTTCTTGCCCTCACCCGATTACCCTGGAGAACAAAGCCATAAGCACCTGACAAACTAAGGTCTCCCTGCCCAATACGGTAGTTCAATTTAGTTTGCAATCCAATAAAAGAACTCAATTTTGAGCAATCAAAGGATGTCCGAAACGAGAGAAAATCAGAAGTAGTGGCGGTAAGTTGTTTAAAGCCCGAACTACTTTCCCGTTGAAAGCCTACTTGAATTCCTACATCAAGGTGTCGGTGTAAACGATACCCTAACTCCGTTAAAATCAAACCTGACCCGTTTAGGCCTACTCCTCCCTCATTAAATCCAGTATTTGAGTCGTGAAAAGTAAGTGCATGAAGGCCAACCTGGCTGGTAAAGTGCCATCGTTTTAGTTCCTGTGGCTTCGCCTCCTGACCATACATCCCGCCGGCAAAGGCGGACAGGACGATCATCATTATAATGTGTCTCATTGTTGCTTATTTATTATATCAGGAAAAAGGGCTTTACGGTCACGTTTAGGGCTAGGAGGTGTTGGTTTCTGGACTTCGGGTAAAGAGATAGACTTAGCTTCCAGGGCGCGTACGCTGGTAATTGGTCGCAGTGCAGGTAGATAGGTGACTTGGTAGGTACTCCTCGGTAGCGCTGGTGTTGCGGCTTCATTAATATTTTCTTGAGTATCCAACAATTGCACCGCCTCATCAACCGGAGCAGTGTTAGCTGTCGATGGCAAATCAATAGCAGCATCCCGTAAAGGAGATGAAGCATTCGTTTCCGTGATGGCTGACGAAGTGGGCGCAGCCGCAGGTGCGATGAAAGTTGAAGGGCCAGGTGCAGAAGCAGGAAGCTCCGTCTGCGGAACGGTAATCGTCTGTACCGAACCAGGCGAGGCTTCCGACTGAGGCCAAAACCACCAGCCAGCGAAGCAAGCAAGGCCAAGGAATACAAAGATCACGGGAAGCGTGAAACCGATACTGGTCCCTCCAGCAGTTTGCATTCTGTCTACGTCTCGTGGAGCTTGTTCTCCTTTTTTCTGGCCAAAGCTTTCGGCTTGTAGTAAATTTTCAAAATCAGCGTAAGCCTGAGGATCAAAAGAAAACTCCTTTCCTTTCATTTGTTCCGCCAAGCCGACTTCCCAAAGGTCTAGTTCGTTTTTCATGCGGTTTTTTGTTGATCAGGGCGAAGAGATGCACGCAGTTTCAGCCGGGCCTGGCCCAGCCGCCACCGGCTGTTAACAACGGTAATGCCAAGAATTTTTGCGATTTCATTGTGGCTAAAATCATCCACTACGTATAGGCAGAAAACGGACCTCAGCGGAGCCGGCAGGCGTTGGATGTGACGATAAATCTCGTCCGTGTCGTATTGCTCATCAACTCCCCCACTGACGGGAGGCTCGTAAGGAGATTCATCTATTGGCACCGTAACGTATTTCTGCTTTTGTCCGCGTAGCCAGGACATGGTGGTCCGGAATACGATCGTCGAGAGCCATCCTTCAAACGAGCCTTCTTCACGGTACGAATCTAAAGAAGAAAAGATCCGGAGAAAGGCTTGGTTAAGTACTTGGTTAGCATCTTCCCGTCCGTTGGTGTACCGGAGCGGAATCCCGACAAGCTTACCGTAGTAGCGCCGGTAGAAAAACTCCCTTGCCCGTCGGTCTCCATCAAGGCATCCCTGCCTCAATTCTTTGTCCGTACTTTTTGCGTGGTAATTCACTATGATGTGTGGTCTTTACTCCTACTATCGCAGCTGCGCAGCAAAGCGTTAGTAAAATACCCAACTTTTATTTTAATTCTTGAAATCAGGGATTAAGAACAACGGAGAACCACCAAAAAAACCGAATATTACCTAGAAGTCCAATAGCAAAGCCAAGCCATTCAGTAATAAGCGTTGGTTAATATCTGTTAAGGTAAAAGCCCACAGCCAACATCCTTGCTACAAATCAGGTTTGCAACTTCAAATATCTAAACAATGCGAATCTTCATTCTCTTGGTCGCTTTCGGCCTCTTAGCCTCCGTTTCCGCCTACAACTGGGAACCGACCGATGCTTACGCCATCAAGTTCTCTACCGCTAAAGCCGAAGGAACCTTCACCGACCTGAAAGGCACCATTGACTTCGATGCCGAAGACCTCCCCAACGCCAATTTCGACGTTTCGGTCGCCACCGCCAGCATCAATACCGGCAACAACACCAAAGACAAGCACGCCGTTGGCAACAGCTGGCTGGACGCGGACAATCATCCGCGCATCAGTTTCCAGTCGCATTCTTTCAAGAAAACCGATGCTGGCTACACCGTCGACGGGCAACTCACCATCCGAGGGGAGCGCAAAGCCGTATCCATCCCTTTTATTTTTGACGACAAGGTTTTCTCCGGCGAACTCACCGTTAACCGGCAGGACTTTGGCGTTGCTGGCCCCTTCCTTTTTGGTGGGCTAGTCGGGGATGATGTAAAGGTCTCTCTGCGGATTCCGGTGAAGTAAGCAAGGAGTACTT
>CAYWMW010000207.1:0-8106 GCA_964458975.1 uncultured Lewinella sp.
ACTAGTTTAATCGAACTCATGTTTAAACGTGAGTTCGAATATACTGGTCTAATAGTCCTTACCCACCTAAGGCTCCGTCTCCCGCACCGTCTCCCGCAACAAATAATGAATATACTCCTTAAGCAAATCAGGCGCTGTCTTAATGAGGTCATGCTTCTTCCCCGCCAGCATGTGGTGAACGACCTCCTCGGCGTTGACCAGCATATCGCAGGAATAGTAGGCGTTGGGCGGGTAGATGAGCCAGTCGGCCGTGCCGTGGGCGATCACGACCTGCGCGGTGACGTTTTTCCAGCCGTCCACCATCGCTTCAAGCTGTGGTTGGTGGTTCAGTTTTTCGGTGTTTACGGTTCGGATGGAGCGGGGCATCAGCCAGCGGAGGCTCCAGTGGTTGGTCGGGTGGGAGATCCAGTAAGTAAATTCTTCACGTGGTGCCGTACTGGCGGATTGGAGCAACACGCCATCAATTTCCTCGGGGTAATCCATCGCAATACGGGCACTGACGGTGCCGCCGTAGCTGCTGCCGTGTAAAACCAGGCGTCGGTCTTTTCCCGGCCTGCGGCGGCGGATGATGTCCATCACGTTTTCCGCCTGTTCCTGTACGGAAATCATCGGTTGGCCGAGGCCGCTGCCACCGTAGCCCGGCCGGTCGATGGCCAGCAGGTTGGCTTGCGCCCGCAGCGCACTATCCTTCATCATATTAGACCAGAACGAACTGCTGGACGGGGAGCCGTGGATGAACACCACCATCGGCTTTGCCGGGTCTTCTCCGATTTGGAGGAAGCGAATTTTACGGCTGGGGCCTTCAAGGTAAGCCAACGTTACCTCCCCGTATTCTCCACTATTGAAAACTTCGGTCATTTTGTTGTCGTTCCACTGCGATTGGGTCAGTTTTTTCAGTCGGTTAAAAACGTAACCTACGCCCACAACTACTACCACCAGAAGGCCAATCAGGAAGGGTTTTTTTCTTAGTTTTTTGAGGATTTTCATCTGCTTTTATACGTGAATCAATGCTTTTATGTTCAACCTCGGGACCTGGAGCGAGCGGCCTCCGGCAGCGAGACCGGAGTGATTTATCTTCGGCAAAGAAATATTTGCTACTGGAGGCAGCTTACTCCAGTCTCGTTGCCGGAGGCAACTCGCTCCGGGTCCCAAAAAATTAATTTTACCGTAACCCACCAAAAGCCCCCGCGTTTGCATCTAACTTACAACGGTGATCGATTCGTCGTAATTTCCCCGGCTCCAGCCTTAAATACCTACACCCGACTATGCGCATTTTACACCTGACCACCCTGGTCCTCTCTTTGCTCGTTTTCGCCTGTGGCGGGAAGGACGCTACCGCATTTGACCCAGCTGGTCGGGAGTGGGAGTTCTCATTGAGTAATCCTCCACCGGTGATGATCAACACAAACCTGCCAAACCGGAAGCCGGTCCCCGCTCATAAGTTTTATCGGATTTTCAATGCAGGCGATGTGCTCCGCGTGGAGGGGGATTCTATTTTTGTGGAAAATGAATATACGGTCAGGTTTACAAGCCTGCCGAGACAGTACGCTTTATTGTCTGATGGCGAAATTCCCGATACCCTGTCAGGTTTTCGGCTCACCCAGGGAATCGGGACTACCCTAAACGCTGCCCTTTTTAAAGGAGACAGCCTGATGGGGGAGTGGTTGTTCGAGGAAAAGAAGACCAGATTCAAGGAAATTGCGTTTGGGGAACTGGACGGGCAGACCTTTCGCTACGCCTTTCCGGGGCAAGATACAATGCAAGTGTATTTCGGGATAAGTGTTTACCGATCCGGCCGTAATGAGGGAGAGAAATTTGAATATTTTGTGGACGAGAATCTGAATTTCCGGGAGGAGCGGTCTTACCTGGATGACGACCGGTTTAGTTTTTGGGGCCGAAGAATGAGCAATATGCGTACGGCAAGTGTGTACTATATGTTCTCCAGAGAAGGGTTCAATTCCAAGCGCTACACCTACGGAAGAAACGAAGACGGTACGGTAATAGCCACCTACTTTGAGGTTGAAAATGGCCGGTACGAAAGGGTGGATATGCCTTTGGTTTTACTCCCTCCACACAAGGCCGGGGCTACCGAAGCTGACTTCGCCGACCGGATAAACGCCGGGCGCGTGCTCACGGATAATACCTACCCGGCGATTGATTCCGCCGATGTTTCTTACGCTTACCAGGATAACTATAAAGGCATCGAGTACGATGAACTTTCGGAGTTGGAGTTCTCCGCTGAACCGGACGGAGAGTTCATCGTAGTTGTCCGTGACCGATTGTTGTGGAACCGGAAATGGACGCTGTCTCCCGACGGTCATTACCTCATCACTATGGACAAAAACGGTGACCCTTCTGCTCATTATCCTATCCTCGCCTATACGGACGAGTATATCGACCTGCGTATGTCCTTTCCGGTAAAAACCAGAGAGCCACGCGGCGTTGCTCTTGAATCTTACGCCCGTATCGATACGTACATCCGCGTTCTCCGCCGGGCGGATGCAACTTCTCGCTAACAATTTCCCGTTAGTGCGACGGAGGTATTGCAAAAGGTATTACCTTCGCGCTCCACGCGGGCCCGTAGCTCAGGGGATAGAGCACCTGACTTCTAATCTGGCGGTCGCAGGTTCGAATCCTGCCGGGCTCACTCGCTAACTCCGATCAATTCTTTTGGTCGGAGTTTTTTTATGCGCGGCCGCAGGATGCAGGGGAAGGTTTTCGAGATTAGGCTTCGTCAAAAAAATAATTTTGAATAGTGGAGGGGCGCAATCGGTTGTATAAGCATTTACAAGGGCGTCCAGCTTTTAGACGTAGCAAAAATGTGTAATTTGCCCACCTCAAATTACTCTTTCATGCGCTACCTCCTGTTCTTAATGCTACCCTTCCTCGCCGCCCTTGATGGTTGCGGGGCCGATCAATCCGCTACCGATACAACCAAAACGGAAACGTCGGGAAGCTCCAATTCATCTACCGACAAACCGTCTGATGCAGCCGCCTACCGCGATGCCTCAGTGAAGGTGAACAAGCGGATAGAGGACCTCATGGCCCGAATGACCGTCGAGGAAAAAGTAGCCCAGGTCACCGCCGTTTGGAGCGATAAACGCCGGATGGACAACGACGACTTCAGCTTCAATGCCGACAGTGCCCGCCTGCTGATGCCCCACGGCATCGGCCACATTACCCGCCCCAGCGAATTTACCGGTGGCGCTGACCCCGGCCGAACCGGAGCAGAAACGATTGCTTACATCAACGACATCCAGAAATGGCTCGTGGAAGAAACCCGGCTCGGCATCCCCGCCCTTACCCACGAGGAAAGCCTCCACGGCCTGGCCGCGAAGGACGCCACCAGCTGGGGGCAACCCATCTCCGTCGCCGCAACCTTTAACCGCGACCTGACCCGCCAGCTATACGCCACGGCCGCCCGCCAGGCCGCCAGCCGGGGCGCGCACGTGGTGCTCACGCCCGTGGTCGACGTCGCCCGCGATCCGCGTTGGGGCAGGGTAGAGGAGACGCTGGGCGAAGACCCCTACCTGGCCGGTCAGATCGGTCTCCAGGCCGTACTCGGCTTCCAGGGAGACGACGATAAATGGGACGAAGGCGAAGTCTTCGCTACCCTCAAACACATGGCTGGCCACGGAGAACCCGAAGGCGGCAACAACATCGCCCCCGCCAACATCTCCGAACGAACCCTCCGCGAAGTCTTCCTCCAGCCCTTCCGTTACATCACCGCGAATACCGAAGTGCGCAACATCATGGCCAGCTACAACGAGGTAAACGGAGTGCCCAGCCATGCCAATACCTGGATGCTGACCGACCTGCTGCGCGATGAATGGGGCTATAAAGGTGCCGTCGTCTCCGATTATTTCGGCGTACGGGAACTCACCGACCGCCACGCCGTAGCACCAGACTGGAAAGCCGCCGCCGTAACCGCCATCTCCGCTGGCGTAGACATCGAACTGCCGGACCGCGAAGCCTACCCATCTTTGGTGGAGTCCGTAAATGACGGAACCCTCGATGAGCGAATCCTGGACCGGGCCGTGGGTAGAATCCTCCAGCAGAAGTTCGACCGGGGGCTCTTCGAAAACCCGTACCACGACGCAACCAAGACTATGAAAAATACGGCCGAAGACGACAAACTCGTCCGCAAAGCCGGTGCCGAAGGCATGATCCTGCTCAAGAACGACGGCATCGTCCCCATGGCCGATGAGCTGAAGACCATCGCCGTAATTGGCCCGAACGCTGACAAAGAACTGCTCGGCGGCTACAGCAACAAACCCGAACACTTCATCACCGTCAAGCAAGGCCTGGAAGCGCACTTCGCCGGAGGTAAAGCCAATGTGATCTACTCCGAAGGCGTCCGCGTTACGGAGCCGGGCAGTTGGTACGAAGACCCGGTCGTCGCCGTCGGGGAAGACGAAGATCGCCTCCGGATCAAAGCAGCCGTACGGGCTGCCCGCAACGCCGACGTCATCGTTCTGGCCCTCGGTGGCAACGAACTCACCAGCCGCGAAGCCTGGGCCGAAGGGCACTGGGGAGACCGCCCGAGCCTCGAACTCGTCGGCCTGCAAAACGAACTGGTGGACGAACTGGCCAAGCTCGGTAAACCAATGGTGAGCCTGATCTTCGGCGGCCGCCCGCTCAACATCAGCAATGTAGTGGACAAATCTGCCGCCGTCTTCCAGTGCTTCTACCTCGGCCAGGAAACCGGCCACAGCGTCGCCGACGTCCTCAGCGGGCAGGCGTACCCCGGTGGTAAATTACCCATCAGCATTCCGCGCTCCGCCGGGCACATCCCCGCCTACTACAACTACAAACCTACCGCCCGCCGGGGTTACCTCTTTGACGACGTGAACGCCGCCTGGGCCTTCGGCTACGGTCTTAGCTATACCACCTTCGAGGTCTCGGCCCCTACACTTTCGGTCGCAGAGATTGGCGCTAAAGAAACGGGCAAGGTCTCCGTCACCGTCACCAATACCGGAGACCGGACGGGCTCGGAAGTCGTCCAACTCTACGTCCGGGATCGCTTCAGTACCGTTACCCGCCCCGTGAAAGAGCTCAAAGGCTTTGAGAAAGTCGTACTAGCCCCGGGAGAAAGTAAAACGGTTTCTTTCGACCTCGGCCCGGAACAACTCGAATACCTCGGCCCCGCGATGGAATGGATCGTTGAGCCGGGAGACTTTGACATCATGGTCGGTACCAGCTCGCGGGCGGAGGATTTGAAGGAGGTGACGTTGCGGGTTAGGTAGATTTGGCGTTCCTTAGCATCTAGCGTTTAGCATTCAGGAGCTTACAATCTTGTACGAAGTCTGAATTCTGAATGGAATACCGATGTATATGGTTCGACCAGGAACTGATCCCGTAGGGATTCAATAATAGTAACATGAGTCATCCCGAAATTTAGGTTGGTTTTTCTATGTTCTGTACAAATTACGGCGTTCAGAAATCAGAATTCAGAGGTCAGGCTACCGCACATGGCCACCTGACCTCTGAATTCTGCTTTCTGAACACTACTTCGTAGGTGCATTATTACAACTCATCCAAGTTTACTTCTCTAAAATTCGGGATGACTCATGTTACGATTGCTAGCTTACGGAGATCGGGAACGCGAAGCGTTGCCGCGTATAGAAGTCTGGCCTGATGCTAAAAAAAAGCTCCCGGCCAACAGCAAACCGCCGGGCCGGGAGACAAAACAAAAAACAGCAGAATACGGCCCTGGCGGCGGGTTGGAATCCTTTGAACCGCTGGGGCCTGATCTTGGTGGGAGTAGCCGAGTAATATGTATTGAGTTACGACCTACAGTGAGCACACATCTTTACATTCGCGTAAAACCCTCTCCCCCAACCCCTCCCCAAACCGCCTCCGGCTGGGGAGGGGAGTAAAAACGCTGCGGCTCCGCCTTCGCTTAATGGGCAGCTACTACGGTTGCTGTCATTTATTGAGAACGTTTGTTCATGCTACTGATTTTCTCTAAAAACGCAGAGCGTTTTCACAAGCCCTTCCCCCGTGGGGAGGGGTTGGGGAGGGGGTTTTTAGCGAGAAACATACACCTGTAAACTTGTGTGCTCACCGTAGAGTTACGACCCTAATTAATCGGCTAAATAAATCTTGTTGATAGGTTGAAGCCCGCTCGGCCGACGAGTCAGGGCTAAGGCCCGCCTCGGCGGACGAGCTCGGAGCGTTCCAAACAGGCGCGAAAAAAACGGTGGCCAATCCGAAGATTCAGCTACCGTTTTGATCGGTTACAGCTTGTGAAGGCTATCTGTACTACAGTTTTACCCGCTTCCTACAGCTCGGAGATTCGGCGGACCACCTCGTAGAGCTTGGTGCTCATTTCTACTTCTTCTACCCAGGGGTCGTGTTCGAGGTAGTTGGCGGAGATGAGCTTGAGGCCGGTAACGCGGCCTTTGGAGTCGGGTACTTTCTGGACGTACTTGATCCAGATGCTGCCCTTGGAGCGAACGGCGTAGATGCGGTTTTCGCGAATCTCGCGGATGCCGTCGATTTCCTTACAGATTACCACGTCGCCGTTGTTGATGACGGGCTCCATGGAGTTACCGGTAATGGGGAAGGCTACGTAGCCGCTGCCGACGATGCCGGGCAGGCGGAAGAAGTCGGTGCTTTCGGTCGTGAAGCTGTCCGTATCGATGCTGGCACCGGCGAAGGCTTCCTTATCGGTGAACATGATGTTCAGCGGAACGTCCGTTCCGGTGACAACGGGAGCTTCGGGCAGCTCCATGCCGAAGGGAGTACCGTCGCCCTCAAGGAGGTAGCCGAGGTTTACGTTGTACTCGTGGCAGACGCGGCGGGCCTGCTCGTAGTTGATGCAACGCTTGTCGTCATCATTAAGAAAAGCCCGTACGATGTGGCCGTAGGAGCGGTTGTTGAGGATCCGCTTGGCAAAGTCACCAAGACCCCGACCGTTCCGATCGTTCTTGATGATTTCTCCCCGTTCCTCGAGGATGCGGAAAACCTCCTTGAAGCGATCGTTTAGTTCGCGTCGATCTTCAGTAATCATGGTGATGTATTTTTTGGTATCGACAGCAAATTAAAACATTTCAAACAGGTTGTGCAACTTTTCCTTTTAAAATCTTTAAATTTTATGTTTTTTTCTTTCATCCACGGTCAGAATGGTGGTAAAAAACAAAATGTTGGCGTTTTTCGTTTTTCGGTTGTCGGTTGTCGGGCGGGACAACGGACAACCGACAATCGCCATTACTTTTCTAGCAGGAGGCCCGCTGAAAAGCGCGCTACGTACTTCAAACTCTCCTCCGTGGTGTGTTCGCGTTTGAAGAGAAGGTTGTTTTTGATGCCCTGGACCACTTTTGGCGGTTTGGCGGCAATGTCTCGTGCAATTTCGGTGACGCCAGCGATTAGGGTTTCGTGGTTGGGGAAATTGCAATTAACGAGCCCTGAGGTGAAGGCTTCGGGGCCGAACATTTTACGACCGGTATAGGCCAACTCCGCGACAAGGCCGGGATGGAGGATGTACGGCAGGCGCTGAAGGGTGCCAATGTCTGCTACGATACCGAGGTCGATTTCCTTGATGGAGAAGTAGGCATTATTGGTGCAGTAGCGCATATCACAGGCGGTGACGATGTCTACCCCGCCACCGATGCAACCGCCCTGGATGGCCGCCAGCACTGGTTTGCGGCAACGTTCGATGGCGGTAATGGTAGCCTGGATGCCTTCAATAAAAGCGACCAGTTGAGCCTTTGTCTCTTCTGGAGTGGGGGCGAGGCGGCTTTGCAGGCTGCCCAACACGGCCAGGTCCATTCCCGCACAAAAGTTCTTGCCCTCTCCGGCCAGGATGACTACGCGGACATCGTCGTTAGCATCAACAGCTTCGAAGGCGGCTTTCATGGCGGCCCAGTCAGCTTCGTTCAGGGAGTTGGCACGGTCCGGGTTGCTGAAGGTGAGGGTGGCGATGTGGTCGGCTATGGTGATTTTCATGGGGGGGAAGATACGGAACGAGACGAAGCTGGTTAACCTTACATTGCATCCTGCGGCCGCGCCCCTTATTTAGTCAAGTAGTTAAAGCGTCAAGTAGTCGGGGGGGGGCCCACAAAAAGAAGGTTTTTTGGGGGACCCACCCGAGCGGGGGGGCCA
>CAYWMW010000208.1:0-8096 GCA_964458975.1 uncultured Lewinella sp.
GCCATCGACTTCACGTTCTCCTTGATTACCGACAACCGCCGGGGCGTCTGCTTCAGCCGCAGCCCGCGCAGCGCACCCTCGTTGGCTATCAAACCCGACAGCGCGGTGAACCCATCAGACTCGTAGTACAAAGACTGCGGGTTCTCGATGAAAAACAGCATCAGCTTATTGTTCTTCAGGATGAGGCGCTCGAAGCCGAGGCGGCGGCACAGCCAGCGCAGCCGCAGGCCGTCGAACAACTCTTCCACCTCCGGCGGGATTTTGCCAAAGCGATCCACGAGGCCTTCTCCAAACTTAGTTAGCTCTTCCTCCGTCTCCAGCCGGTCGAGTTCCTGGTAGAGGCGCAAGCGCTCGGCGGTGCTTTCCACGTAGAGGGTCGGGATGAGCATCTCCGTATCGGTCTCGATGTTTACTTCCCGGACGAAGTCGGAAACTTCTTTCAGCTGGTCGGCAAAAACATCAGCGAATTCTCCCTGCTTCAACTCCCGGACGGCCTCCTCCAGGATGCGCTGGTAGGTTTCGTAACCCATGTCGGAGATGAAGCCGGATTGCTCTCCGCCGAGTAAGTTGCCGGCGCCCCGGATGTCCAAATCCTTCATCGCGATGTTGAAGCCGGAGCCTAAATCACTGTATTCTTCCAGCGTGCGGAGGCGTTTGCGAGCCTCGGGGGTGAGCACGGAGAGAGGGGGCGCAATCAGGTAACAGAACGCCTTTTTGTTGGAGCGCCCAACCCGGCCCCGCAGCTGGTGCAGGTCCGACAAGCCAAACTGGTGCGCGTTGTTGATGATGATGGTGTTGGCGTTGGAAATGTCTAGCCCCGTCTCGATGATGTTGGTGCAGATGAGTACGTCGTACTTGCGGTCGATGAAGTCCAGCAGGGTCTGTTCCAGCAGCTTCGGGTCCATTTGCCCGTGGGCCTTGGCGAACTGCACGTCCGGGCAGAGCTTGCGCATCATCACCACCATGTCGTCCAGGCTCTTGACCCGGTTGTGGACAAAGAAGGCCTGCCCGCCACGAAATACCTCATTCTCGATGGATTCCTTGATGATCTCCTCGTTGAACTGCCGCACCTCGGTGTGGATCGGTTGCCGGTTCGGTGGGGCGGTGCGCAGCACGCTCATGTCCCGCGCATTCATGAGGCTGAACTGCATCGTCCGGGGAATCGGCGTGGCGGTCAGCGTCAGCGTGTCGACGTTGACCTGGATGGCGCGGAGTTTTTCCTTGGCCTTCACGCCAAACTTTTGTTCCTCATCGATCACCAGCAGGCCAAGGTCTTTGAACTTCACCTTATTGCTCAGGATGGCGTGGGTACCGATCAGGAGGTCAATCTCTCCGGCGGCGAGCTTTTTATAAATCTCCGTCTTCTCCTTCGCCGAGCGGAAGCGGTTTACGTAATCGACCGTCATGCCGAAGGGTTCGAGCCGCTCCTTGAAGACGCGGAAGTGCTGGAGGGCGAGGATGGTGGTGGGGACGAGCACGGCGACCTGTTTGCCGTCGGCAGCGGCCTTGAAGGCCGCGCGCAGGGCGATTTCCGTTTTGCCGAAGCCGACGTCGCCGCAGATCAGCCGGTCCATCGGGTTGGCCTTCATCATGTCCTGCTTCACGGCGTTGGTAGCGCTGAGTTGGTCGGGCGTGTCTTCGTAGATGAAGCTGGCTTCCAGCTCGTTTTGCAGGTGGCCGTCGGGCGGGAAGGCGTGGCCGGGCGTAGCGAGGCGTTTGGCGTAGAGCTTGATGAGCTCTCCGGCCATGTCCTTCATCTTCTTTTTCGTCCGCTTCTTCATGTTCTTCCACGCGTCGCCGCCGATCTTGTCGAGGCGGGGCAGGGCACCGTCCTTACCGGAGTACTTGCTCAGTTTGTGGAGGCTGTTGATGCCGACGTAGAGGATGTCGTTGTTTTTGTACACGAGCCGGACGGACTCCTGCTCGCGCCCGCCAACCGTTATTTTCTCCAGTCCGGAAAACCGGCCGACACCGTGATCTAGGTGCACCACCAGGTCGCCGGTTTGCAGGTCGCGGAGCATCCGCAGGCTGAGGGCCTTGTCTTTCGTAAAGCCTTTCTTGAGCCGGTAGCGGTGGTAGCGTTCGAAAATCTGGTGGTCCGTATAGCAGGCCAGCTGCATGTCGGGGTCGATGAAACCGGCGTGGATGGCGGTCGGGATGGGCTCCCAGCGTACGCCCGCGTTCAGGTCCTGAAAGATGGAGTAAAACCGCTCGATCTGCTTCGGGTTGCCCGCAAAAACCAGGTTGGTGAGCCCGCCGGAAGTGTTCTCCAGTAGGTTCCGAATCAGTAGATCGAAGTTTTTATTGAAGCTCGGTTGCGGCTTGGCCCGGCAGTCGATCGTGTGATCAATCGGCAGGCTCTGTTTGTAGTTGGTGAAGAACACCAGCGGTTTCTCCTTCACGTCTTCCAGCACTTCGCCGGGGCGGATGAAGGCGCGGTCACGGAAGATGGCGGCGATCTCCTTGTCTTCGATCAGCGTCAGCTGCTGGCCGAATTCGTTGGCTTTGGTGAAGGCTTCGTTGAGCTTGTCCATCAGCAGCTGGAAGTCCCGCATCCAAATGTAAGTATTGGGCGGCAGCACCTCGAAGATGCTCGTCTTCTGCTCCCGCTCAAACTTGGTGTTGATGTTGGGGATAATGCTGACGTACTCCACCTGGTCCACCGAGCGTTGCTCCAGCGGATCGAAGGTGCGGATGGATTCGATCTCTTCGTCGAAAAGCTCCACCCGGTAGGGGTACTCGTTGCCGTAGCTGAAGATATCGATGATGCCGCCCCGGATGCTGAACTGGCCGGGCTCATAGACGAACTCCTGGCGCTTGAAACCATACTCGACCAGGACGGTGATGATGGTGTCCACGTCCAGGTCTTCCCCCTTGGTAAGCTCGATCCGACTCTTGGTCAGCTCGCGGGGAGCTACGACCTGCTCGAAGAGTGCTTCCGGGTAAGTGACTACGATCTCGCCCTTGGATTTGGAGTGGGTGAGGTAGTTGATCGTTTCGGTGCGCAGCAGGGTGTTGGTGGGGTCCAGCACCTCGAAGTAGAGCGGCCGGCGGAAGCTGTCGGGCAGCAGCCGGACCTGTTTTTTGGGCAGCAGCTCGGCGATGGTGTTTTGGATGTAGGCGGCTTCTTCCTTATCCGTCGCCACCACCAGGTAATGCCCACCGGCGTGGCGGTAGCTGGCGGCGATGAGGAAGCTTTCGAGGGCGCCGGCCAGGCCTTTGACCTGGAGGCGGGGGGCAGGCCCCCGCTGCGCTGCTTCGGGCGAGCCTCCAGTTGGGGTATTGCCCCGGCACAAACGGGCGATTTCAGCGATGCGGGGGCTATCGGCGTAGCGTTGCAGCAGTTGTTCGGCGGGGTTGGGTACGGACATCTTGGGTTGTAACCAGTGGGGTGGGGGTTGGGTTTTTTCTGACGGATATTTTTTCGCTTCGGAGCTGCTTATTTGTGGGGCGCATGCGCGCGGGTGCAATGAAGGGATAAAGGCTTGTGTAATACTGGAAGTAGACCTCTGGTCTTTAAACTACGTTAGCATTGTAAAAAGAGCAACTCCAGAATTATCCGGAGCTGCTCTATCAAAAAAAACACTTTGAACAACACTTATGAGAGACGACTGTAAACTCAAAGCCATATGCGATACACTGTTCGGTCGGGTAACCAGCCGGACTAATGTGCTCCACAAAGGTCGCTTTCCTCCTGTTGTAGAAACCCATAAAATTGATAACAAAGCGTCTACAAGGACATTGTAAGTAGGGGTACAAGAGGGCTACATTTGTGATTAATTGGCAAGAAACCCTGGCTTTCGAGCGTTTTTGTTTGTTCATATGTAAACCAGATACAGTGAAAACTTTATTAGCCTCATACTTTATTTTCTTCCTCGCAGCGGGTTTACCTCTCTTTGCTCAAGAACAACTCCCCGACCGGGTTGAAGCGCTGAAGGCTGGGAAATACTCCGAAAAAGCTTTTGCTGAGGCAAAGGTCCTGTTGCCAATTGTACGTGCGGACCCACAACCCGAAATGCTGATAGACCTTCTTCTGTGGCTGAGTAACTACCACATCAGAGCGGCGGACTATGAGCGCGCTATGGAATTGGGGACAGAGGCTATGAGTACGGTCATGCTAACGGATGATGTCCGCCGTACGGCTGAAGTCGAAAGGTGCATCGGCATTATTCAGTACCGTACTGGTGATTATGAACGATCAATCATAACATTCAGGTCTGCGCGGGATAAGTACGAGGCACTGAAGGATTCATTCTTGATAGGGAGGACCGAGGCCGACATCGCCACGAACTACTTCATCTTTGGTAAGCTGGATTCTGCGATACAACAACTTCTGTTGGCCAGAACAATTATGCTGGCCCACGGAACGCCTCGTGACTTATTGTTTACCGATCAAAACCTGGCGATTATCTATACTCAGCAGGGAAAGCCCGAATTAGGCCTGCCCTACACGAAACAGAGCCTGGAAACCATTCTTAACGAACAGGATACCTCTCTTTTTGCTCCTGCTTATGGGACTATGGCTTATACTCTTCAGGAGTTTGGAGCGTTTGAACTTGCCCTCACATATTACGATTCGTCTCTTTATTATTCTCGCTTACTGAAGCAAGACGCTAATACGTATACAACTCTTTATGATGTGTCTGAGGGCTACCAAAATATCGGTGATGATAAAAACGCGCTAAAGTATTTCAAGGAGTACACCGTGCTTAAAGACAGCGTACTTAATGCAAGTACTTTAAACCGAATTGCTGAACTCGAAATCCAGCACGAAACAGCGCGCAAAAAACTGGCACTAGAGGTAAGCGAGCAAAAAGTACTCGCCCTTGAGCAGGAGGTCCTGATTCGCAACCACCGATCTGTTATCATTGCTGTTGGTCTGTTCTTCAGTTTGCTGGTTGCGATACTGATTTTTCTTCAATGGCGTAAAGACATCCGCCACCGCGAGACACAAAAAAAGCTTATTGATGCGGAACTCGATAACGAACGCCTTACTTCTGGACAGCTGAGCGTCCGCCTTGAAAATAAGCAGGAAGACCTGACGGACTTCGCCCTTGACATTGAGCGGAAGAACAGGTTCTGTAAAGAACTGTCTGATCGGCTGCAAGAACTGGAACAAAAAGTACCTGCTCAGTTTCGCAGCCAGCTTAATGAACTGATTCACTTTACCGAAAGCCACGACAGGCTTAACGAACAGTTAGAGAATGTTCAGGGAAACATCGACCAGGTTAACCATGAGTTTTACCAAAAACTAACGGATGCTTTCCCAAATCTGACGAGCAACGACAAAGCTTTGGCCGGTATGCTTCGCCTTAACATGACGAACAAAGAAATTGCTACCAGCAGAGGCATCTCCGCAGCCAGTGCAAAAATGGCGCGCTACCGCTTACGTAAAAAATTAATGCTTGAACCCGATAAAGATATTCACACCTTTTTACGAGAGATTTGAGGTGGTGGGCCCGTTCAAGAATGCTTGAGCAACGACCAAGTGGTAGTGCCCATATTTATTTTGACTGGTTAAGAGTCAAATGAAAACCACACAAGCCATGCGTTACCTCCCCCTGCTCCTCCTAACCCTCCATTGCACCTGCGCCAGCGCCCAAAAAACAGAAGTGCCGAAAGGCTACAACCCTCAGATTAGCGTAGTCTTCTCCATGCTCGAAGACTTGAAAGATCGGGTAACCTGCAACCTACCTCACTCCGGAAAATTATCCCGAATCCGATCCAGAATTCGCGTAAGATCAGCATAATCATTTTCGGAGAGCCCGCCCCAGGCCTGTACGCGCAGGGCTTCTACTTTGGGTAGTAATTGCTCGTGGATGGCTTCTCCTTTTTCCGTGAGCGCCACCTGGTAGCGGCGGCGGTCGTTGGGAAAGCGGGTTCTTGCGGCGAGCCCTTTTTTTGCCAGCTTATCGATGATGCGGGAAACCGTGGGGGCATCCTTGAAGGTGCCGTTGGCCAGGTCCGTCTGGGAGGAGGCTCCCGTTTTGTACAGGTGATCTAGCAGCACCCACTGCTCGGGGGTCAGGTCCACGTTCGCATCCTTGAAAGCACGCAGGAAGTGTGCTTTCAGCAGGCGGGTGGTGCGGTCTAACAGGGTGCCGACGTTGTCGTAGGATAAAGGCATGTGTGTCTGGAATTTGGGAGTCTGAAATCTGGAAGCCTGAAGCGATAACGACGGCAGCGACTCCCGACTCCCGACTCCTTGACTCCCGACTAATCAACGGCTAAGGTAATAGTCGTAGAGCAATTGCTCGGGCAGCCAGTGGCTGCCGGTGTACGGGACGACCCGTACGGAGGGCAAAGGACCGTAAACCGCCTCCAGCCGTTCGTGGTGCAATAAAGGGTCCCGGTCTCCGGCGAAGACGGTGGCGGAAATACTGCGTCGGCTCAATGCTTGCTCCAACGATTCAGGGCTGGGGGGGAACTGCAATACACTGCGTAAACTACCGGCCATCCTGCGCCGGAAGGTCCCATCCTTAAGGTTGTGGTTCAGGTATTCGGCGGAGTAGCGGTTGATGACGCCGCGCCGCCGCAGGAAGTTGCTCAGTTTGAGCAGGTACCGTGGCCGTTCGCTAAACTTAGCCAAAGGCCGAATTAAAGAGCTGGGCAAAGTATCGATCCAGTTGGTGTAGCGGCCACCGGCGCCGTCGGGGGCCACCAGGGCGAGGTCCCGGATATCCGGATGGTCCAGCAGCGGCAGGGTGTTGCTCAGGATGCGACCGCCGAGACTGTGGCCGAGCAGGTAGACGGGTTGGTCCTTAAAATCGGCCAGTAAGCAGTTGAAGGTGGCGGCGAGGTCCGCAGGTGCATAGCGTTGTTCTACCCATTCGGATTTACCGTGGTAGGGCAGGTCGGGGGCGAAAGTGGTGTATTCTTTGCCCAGGGCGAGGGCGAGCCGCTCCATGCGCCGGCCGTTGCGGCCGAAGCCGTGAACGGAGAGCATGATCTTCGGCCCGTTGCCGTATTGACGGACGTACAGCCGGTCCGAACTGATCGGCACATCAATGGCCTCGCGGCCAGACTTGGTGAGGAAGAAAGGGGAAATAGCTAGTGGGTTAGTTCAAGGATGAAGTGATCACAAACTACTCAACGCATGGGGTGGGGAGGTGGTTGGTTTTGAGCTTCCCTAAGGGACGGTAAAATAAACTTCCGCTTTTGAAACGGCGCTCGCGGCGCTGTTCTTCGTTAGAACGATAAAACCGTAGCTATGGCTATGCTTTCATCGTTCCGCCTCGATCAGCACCACGATCACTCATTTCAAAATCAGGAAGTTATTATTTCGGCAACCCCTAAGTGCTCTTGGGTACAAGTTGGTTAGCTGGCAGTGTCTACTGCACCGCAATCTCATCCACCAGCAACTCAAAAGACTGCGGCTTTTTATTGCCGATCAGGATGCGCAGCTGATCGATGGGCTCTCCGGCGTAAGCGGGTAGGTTCGGTGTATAGCCCCGGAAGGTGGGCGTGAGTTGGTTGAAGGGGACCGTGATGGTTTCCCATTCCCCCGAAGTGGGGAAGGTGTAAGCGTAGCTGTGGCGCTCGTTGCGCGCGCGCATCACCCGGAAGGTGTACGCACTGCCGTCGCCTTTAACGCGGAGGCTGAAGGTTGTATACCCATCCACATTATAGGTCTTGCCGTAGCCGGACATTACGGAAGAAAAGCCGCCGTTGTTCTCCAGGCTCACGTCTCCCCAAAAGCGGAGGTGGCCGTCTTCCGTCATGGCTACTTTGCCCCGCGAGCGGCCGCCCATCACCCGATCATCCTGGATAAACCAGTTGGATTCAGCTCCGGAGAAATCTACGAGCACCCGGGAGGTACTCTCCCCACTCGCTCCGGTGTTGGCAACCGGGCTTGTCCGCTGCGCAGTGGTGCAAGCGACAAAGGTGAAACAAAGGCTAAATAGGAAGGTGTAAATGAAGGTACGCATACTGGTGTAAGAGATGCTTACGGGAAATTGTTCAAGCCGGACCGTGTAGCAGCAAGCTTCGCTATCGGAAAAAAGGCGGATGTTTTCCAACAGTTTTGGGCCTCACGCTAAATCTAAAAGCAAGCTCAAAGTGTTCCCGACCACAAGACCACAAGACCACAAGACCAC
>CAYWMW010000209.1:0-6015 GCA_964458975.1 uncultured Lewinella sp.
CCCGCAAACCAGGAAAGCAAAGCAGGCCGGTTAGTCACCACCACCGTAAAAGCAATCGTCATGACCCGGAAAACGTTGGCCCAGAGGCCACCGGCGGCATTGTCGGCCATATCGAAACCGCCCCAGTAGAAGTTCATGAAGAAGTGGAGGAAGATGGGTACCCAGAGATTCCAGTTCCACTCTTTGTATAACCAGCTGAACCACACGGCTCCGGCGCCAGTAGCCACGAATACCATACCGGCTTCCAGGGCAGTGTCGCCCTGGTAGATGTGAATCAGGCCAAAGACCAGCCCGTCAATAAGCGTAGCGGGTATGAGGCCCCAACCGCACTTCCGCACCAGCAGGCCGAAGAGGAAGGCCCGGAAGATGATCTCTTCGGTAAATCCCGCCTGCACACAGCCGTACATAAAGCTGGAGATCGACAGCTCCCACACGAAGTCGGAGCAGATGCCGTAGCCAATCGCCATCGGCAGCGTAGCGAGCAGCCCGAAACCCAGCCCCCGGCCAAACCCCCGGCTAAGGCCAAGCTCTTTCCCAAGGTTCTTCCAGCCATAAAGCGCGGCAGTGACCAGGACGGGGATGACCAGGAAGAAGGGGATCTGTACGATGCTGTTGCGCAGGTAGTAGTTGTCCGCAAAGAGGTCGGGGAGGAAGAAGGCTTTGATGTCCCAGCCATAAGAGCAGAAGAAGTAGACAGCGAGTAAAATGATGAGTACCAAGGCCAATAACACCCCGGGGATCAGGCCCGCAAGCAACAGCCCAAGGGGGCTTTTCTGAGAGGTTGGATAGGGTTGGTTGAGCACGGGGGGTAAAGTACGGTATGTTCGCTAAAAGTCAACGGACGTTATGGATATCGGGCCTCCGCCTCGCCGGTACAGTGGGTCTTCAAGTTTAATTTTAGCACGCGGTTGAGCCAGCTCGCTACCGCTCGTAACCTCATCCCCAGCCCTTCTCCAAAGGAGAAGGGAGCCGTTGTCCGCTGCGGCTTCGCCTTCGCTAAACTACACGTTGTAGTAATGATTAATCAACCTGATGTAGAAGTATCCGAAAAAGTCAAACAACCGAGTGGTCGAGCAATCAGATGAAACCGGCACGAACCAGCGGTGGATTTGACTGTTGGTCTAACTGATTACCTTCGCACCCTGCAACTCAAAGACTAGCGAACTAACTTTCTAAAAGACCAATACTAATGTCAACCCACCGTACCGAACATGATTCCATCGGCCCCGTACAAGTCCCCGCCGAACGCTACTGGGGCGCACAAACCCAGCGCAGCCTCACCAACTTTGAAATCGGCGGCCAGCAGATGCCCATCGAGATCATCCGCGCTTTTGCAATTTTAAAGAAAGCCGCCGCACGGACGAATACCGCCCTCGGGGTACTGGACGAAAGCAAGCGCAACCTGATCGGTAAGGTGACCGACGAAATTCTGGCGGGCACGCACGATGCGGAGTTCCCCCTCGTCGTTTGGCAAACCGGCTCCGGCACCCAGTCGAACATGAACTGCAACGAGGTGATCGCCAACCGTGGCCACGTGCTCGCGGGCGGGAAGCTGACGGACGAGAAGAAGGCCCTCCACCCCAACGACGACGTGAATAAAAGCCAGTCGTCCAACGACACCTTCCCCACGGCCATGCACATCGCGGCCTACAAAATGGTGATCGAGAACACCATCCCCGGCCTGGAGCAACTGCGCGACACGCTGAAGGCAAAGTCTGAGGCGATGACGGACGTTGTCAAGATCGGCCGCACCCACTTCATGGACGCAACGCCCCTCACGCTCGGCCAGGAGTTTAGCGGCTACGTGAGCCAGCTCAACCACGGCATCAAGGCCATCAAGAATACGCTCGATCACCTCAGCGAACTCGCCCTCGGCGGCACCGCCGTCGGTACCGGACTGAACACCCCAAAGGGCTACGCCGAGCACGTTGCCGGAGAGATTGCCGAACTGACCGGCCTACCCTTCCGCACCGCCGAAAACAAATTTGAAGCCCTCGCCGCGCACGACGCCATCGTGGAAGCCCACGGTGCCCTGAAAACCGTAGCCGTGAGCCTGATGAAAATCGGTAACGATGTGCGGATGCTCTCCAGCGGACCCCGCTCCGGCATCGGCGAGATCATCATCCCGGCCAACGAGCCCGGCAGCTCCATCATGCCCGGCAAGGTGAACCCCACGCAGTCCGAAGCCCTCACCATGGCCATGGCCCAGGTGGTGGGTAACGACGTAGCCATCAACGTGGGCGGCATGACCGGCCACTTCGAGCTCAACGTCTTCAAACCGATGATGATCTTCAACTTCCTGATGAGCGCCCGCCTTATCGGCGACGCGGCCCGCAGCTTCGAGAAGAACTGTGCGGCAGGCATCATGCCCAACGAGAAGAAGATAAAGGAACACCTCGAAAACAGCCTCATGCTGGTGACCGCCCTGAACACCAGGATCGGCTACGATAAAGCCGGCACCATCGCCAAGAAGGCTTATAAAGAAGACACCACCCTGAAGGCCGCCGCGCTGGAACTCGGCTTCCTTACCTCGGATGAGTTTGATGCTTGGGTACGGCCGGGGGATATGATCGGGAGGTAAAGAGGAAGGGCAGCAAGATTCGCCGCTATTATTACTCACTTTCCAGTTTATCCGGTGTAAGGGCGTTGCCCAACGCGGAGCTTTTCATGCCCATGAGCAACGATTTCCAGTACAGGTTGAAGAACGACCGGTTGGTGTCGTGTTCTAATTCGATCTGACCTACTTCGAGGTCTCCGTCGTCGCGGGGGTTAGAATTCCTGACCGCTATGCCCTCCAGCAGGTTGGCGATCCAGGCGCCGTTACCCTCCATTCGGATGTCCAGATTCTCGTATTTTAAGGTCATATCGCCTTCGGAGATGGTGCCGTTGTAGGCAATATCGTGGGTCATATGGCTTACGTAGCCCGACTCGATATCGGCGTTGGCCGCGACGACGAGCAGTGGATTCACCTCGGTCAGGTCATAATCACTCAATTCGCCCACTACGTGAAAATTACGGCCGTCTCCTGCCTGATCGAGGGTGAAGGTTACGTTGGCTGGCGAGGTGCCGTCGAAAGTGAAATCAAAACTGACCTCTGCGGGATTATCTTGCTGGTAGCTACTGATGTTTTCCGCCACGATCTCACCCTCGAAGGTGATATCGGGTTCGTCACTGCCTTCCTTGAGAACGCCGTAGGCAATATCGGCCCGGGCAACCGTGATGCTTTGCAGCATGACCGGGTAGCCAATGCTGCGAAATATTTCGACGGGGAAAGGTTTTTGTTTTTCGTCAGGACCGGGCTTCAGGTTCGGATTTTCGTATACGTCGAGGTTCAGATCGCCGATCGTGATGTCGGGGATATTGACACCCCCACCGGTCAGAAGGCTGTCCATGGGCAAGTCAGTTGCCTCAATATTATCTACGCGTAGTGCTTGCCAGGGCTTTTTGTAGGTGAGCGATGTCAGGAAGTTCCGGGCCGTTTGCCGGGGGGCAAGGCGATAGGTTACCACGCTAAGGGTGCGTTTTTTTCCATCGACTTGAATTCCGCTGATTGACTGGTCATACAGGCCCCCGCCTGGTAAAAAAGCAGAGTCTATTTGGATACTCACTTCGGGCGCGGACGCAGGTGCAAGGGGGAGGTTTACCGAACCATTGGAGGTAAGCCCCATCGCTTTGATCTTAAGCGCACCGTCTTTATCAAGGGGTATAGTTTTAAGCTATAACCTGCAAACAAGGATCGGATGTTCAGTCCGGCCGGAGAGCCGCGGCCAGAAAAGCTTTCTCTGCACCCGCGTGTGCGCCCTCATGATCTGCCGGAGCCAGCGCCCCACAAATAAGGGATGGTAAGAGAATAACACTTTACTTTTTTCCCACCCCTAAGCGCTTACCACTGGTAAGCCACCCCAACGTTCAGGGCAGCCCCACTATAAATATTCTTTCGCGAGAAAACCAGATCGTTGTAGGTTGTTCCGGCCAATACTACGTTGAGGTGCTCGTCTATTTCGTAGAAAAGTGTTGCACCGATGGAAGTATAGCCCACCCCTTCGCCCCGAACGAAAGACAGCCCGCGCTGCGGCTCTCCGAGCGAGCGCTGGGCGGTCACCTGGCCCATCACGTAAAGCTTATTGAAAAACTGGTAGCCAGCCTCGAAGCCAAACTTCACCTGGTGGCTCAGCCCCTGCGTGCGCGCGTTGAACGCCCCGTAGGCCGAGACGAAGGATTGTTCTGACAAAGAGTGCGAAGCTGCCAACGTGCCCCAGAAGTTCAGCTCTCCGTCACTTGCGGGCAAGTTAATTTGATTAATGATGCCCGGTGTTTCCTGTACATCATTCAGGGCAAACTGTGTTTTGGGCGACAGAGGCAACTCGGCCTCCAAGGCAAAGGAAACCGGCCAGCTTCCGGTAAGCAGGGCGTACTTACCGCCCAGGCGAACGTCGCCTACGCCGTAGGTTGCTGCCGTACCGGAAAAAGACTGACGGCGCAGCAATGGCCCGTTAAGCAAAACATTAAACTTGTCTGAAATACCGTATTCGGCATAAGCCATTATGCCGTAGGTCTGGTATTCATTGGTTGTCAGCTGCTCACCGTCTATATTGTAATAATTATCTGAGGCTAAATAAGCAACCGAAAGCTGGCCATACCCGCTTCCTTTCGACCTCAACCACCCGCTCTGAGCAGATACAGAAAGGGTAAATAATAGCATGGTTGTGGCAATAAGAATTATTCTGAAAATCATTATTTTAGTTTTGGAAATGGAAATATAAAAAGAGCGACGGCCAACAGGGGGTAACCTGCAATGGCCGTCGCCGTGAAGAGAATTATGCGAATAGATTAGGAGGTATCGCCTACTGAATGCGGGCGTTACCAAACGGAATATTCGCTGATGCACACCAGAGGATCACGTGGGTGAAGTTGGCGGGTACGTCGCGCGTGACCTGGAAGAACTTTTCACCGTTGGTGTTCAGCGCGCCTACCAGGATCAGGTCGGGGTTACCCGTACCGGGGCTTGGGGTGAAGGTTTCGGAAGTGGAGAGGTAAACGGTTACCGTTCCGGTAGCCTGCTCGGTGGTGAAGTCGTCGCCAAGGCGGAGGAAGGTACGGCCGTCGGCATCTTCGCCGAGTTCTACGACACCAGTGGTGGGGGTTCCGTTTTCTGCAACCAGGTTTCCGCTAAGGGCGGCAACGAAGTTGTTGGGTTGGGCACTATCGATGGTCACGATGGTGGTTTCTTCTTCGTCACAGCTCGTAAAGGTGAATACGGCGAAAAGGACGAAGAGAGGAAGAATAAATTTCATTAGTAAAATTTTGTGAAAAAAATTGATTGTTGCTAACGGCACTGGTGCGCCGCGCTGTCGGGGGTATAAACTCCCGATCTGTCACGAAGTTGCCCGGGCTGAACGCTCCGGGTTAGGGGGCGACAACTGAGACGAAGTTGATGTTTTCGATGCGTTTTGTTAGGGTTTTGTGATAAGTCTTTCGGAGCATTTTGCTACGTATGGTTCCTGGCTACTTCAACTTCTTCCAGAACACCACCTTATCCTCCCCCTCCTGGTAATAATCCCGAATTCGCGCCTCAACGGTATAGCCGTGGCGGTCGTAAAACTGGCGGGTGAGCTCGAAACCGTCCAGGCCGGAGGTCTCGATGATCAGGACGCGTTGGCCTTCAGCTTGTAGTTCGTTTTCGATGTACTCAAGAATCGTAGAGCCGTGGCCCTTGCCCTGCAAATCGGCCAGAACACCGATGAAGTAGAGGTTCCAGACGCCGTTGGTAAAGGTTTCGGGGGCGTAGTAGGCCGCTGCTTTTACGAGCCCTTCTTCTTCCAGTGCGATCCAGCGGTGGCCTTCCAGCTCGCCGGCGATCAGGGCGTTGATCATGCCGTCCAGCTCACCGAGTTCTTCGGGCTTGAAGAGACCGCAGGATTCAGCTACGCGCAGTACGGCGGCTTTGGTGGCGGGGGTTACGGGGCGGATGGTCATGGTTTGGTTTTGTGGTTCGGTGGTTTTGTGGTTCGGTGG
>CAYWMW010000209.1:6115-8093 GCA_964458975.1 uncultured Lewinella sp.
TTTGTGGCTTTGTGGTTCGGTGAGCGAGTTTGGCTCAATCCGTGTTGATTCGTGTAATCCGCTTAAAACCCGCGATTCTTTTTTTGCGCGGTCGCAGGTGCAAGGATGGTTAAGACAAAGGCTCAGCCTGAAGGCCGAGGTACCCGCACGGCCTGAAGGGCCGGGCAACCAACCTACTCCTCCTCCGCCTTAACGCCCAGGAAGTCTTCGACGATATCTTCGGCTTCCGCGAGGGCAACCTGGAGGTCGTCGTTGATGAGCACCCGGTCGAAGGTATCGACGTAGGTGAGTTCTTCGGCGGCGCGGTCGATGCGGACGCGGAGTTCGTCTTCGGTCTCCGTGCTGCGGTCCCGCAGGCGCTGGAAGAGTACGTCTGAGTTGGGCGGGTTGACGAACACGGCCAGGCTCTCCTCCGGGTAAAACTGCTTCAGGTTGGTTGCGCCCTTCACCTCAATGTCGAAGACGATGGCGCGGTCCATGGCCCAGATGCGGTCTACTTCGGAGTGCAGGGTACCGTAGAAGCGGCCGGGGTAGACCTCCTCGTACTCAATGAACTCGTCGTTCTCGACGCGCTGCATGAACTCCTCGGTGGAAAGGAAATGATAGGACTTACCGTCCGTCTCGCCCTCCCGCATCGGGCGGTTGGTGGCCGAAACAGAGAAAGCGAGTTCGTCGAAGTTTTTCAATAAGTGGCGTACGATGGTCGTCTTACCCGCACCAGATGGGGCGGTGAAGATCAGCATCTTTCCTTTAACGGTATCCTTCATCATCAGGCAACGTTTGCGAGTTGTTCTTTGATCATTTCCAGGTGCTCTTTCATATTGACCACCAGTTTTTGAATTTCTGCGGCGTAGGCCTTCGCGCCGAGCGTGTTTACCTCCCGGCCAATCTCCTGACTGATGAAGTTGAGCTTGCGCCCCTTCACCGTGTCCGAGTTGTTCAGGATTTCCAGAAAGTATTCACAGTTTTGCTTCAGGCGGACTTTCTCTTCGTTGATGTCCATCTTCTCAAGGTAAAAGAGGATCTCCTGCTCGTAGCGGTTCTTGTCCACATTCCCCCGGCCGAGGTAGTCTTTGAGGTGCTTCTCCATACGGGTACGGACGGACGCTACGCGGGCATCTTCGTACTGCGCTACGTCCTCCAGTAAATTAGCGATACCGTTGGAGCTGGCCGCAAGGTCTTTGGCCATCACTTCGCCCTCCTGGGTGCGGTATTCGTTGAGGTGGGCAACGGCGTTGTTGGCGGCAATTTTCAGTTGCGCCCAGTCATCGTCTTCCAGGCGGTTGCTCCCCGTTTCCACCATTCCGGGGATGCGGAGCAGCGCGGCGTAGAGCCCTTCGGCGTGGCCGGGCTTTTGAACGTCAGATCCAATGGCGGCCCACACCTCGCCGTAGAGCCGGTTGAGCAGGGCGGTATTGATCTTCACGCCGCCGCCACCGGTTTCGTCCGCAATGTCTACATTGACTTCCATCTTGCCCCGCTTCACCTGGTCGAGGATAAGCCGACGCAGCTCCATCTCGTACTTGTGGAGGTGCTGGGAGCTCCGCAGCCGCAGATCGTTCTGCTTGCTGTTGAGCGAGCGAATTTCAACGGTGTAAGTCTTGCCGGCGTGGCTGTGGGTGGCGCGACCGTAGCCGGTCATGGAACGTAACATGGAAACACTTTAACATTGGGGAGACGCAAACCTTACTTAAGGGACGCCGTACAAATAACTTACCGGTTTTGAACGTCTTATTTTGTCCTCACCGCACTTAAAAATTATTTCCGTAGCTATGGCTATGCAAAGAATTTTTCAAGTACGGTGAGAACAAAAGCGCCAGCTCAAAACCGGTAAGTTATTTACACGGCTTCCCTAAGGTCTGAATAGGAATGGGCAGCAAAGGTAATCACTACTTGTTAAGGGGCAACATCACTGGTCGAAGCAGTGTGTATAACAATGGTCCGCTACGGTTTTGAGAAAGGAACTGATTTTGTTTCA
>CAYWMW010000210.1:0-6230 GCA_964458975.1 uncultured Lewinella sp.
CACTAGAGCCTCATCCGCCGCCCCTCTACCCTAACCTCGATGGGTTGGGTGATTTTGCCTGCGTATTCAACTAAGAGGTCACGGATGAGGAGACCGCTTTTGATCTTTGGTTTGTCTTTGAGCATACTGGCTCCGCTGCCGCCGTTGGCGACGTAGTCGGGCAGCGCGATGATGTACCGCTGGTCAGCGATGATGGGCTTACCCTGAACGGTCATGGTCAGGCCGGAGGCTTTTTTTTTGACGGAGAGCCCGTCGCTGACCGGCCAGCCACCGGAGTTGGCGATGTGGCTGATGTATTCGGTGAGTTCCTTACCGCTGAGGTCCATCAGTACCAGGGTATTGTCAAAGGGCATCAGCTCGTAAATTTCGGAGACGATGAGGGGGCCGGTACCGATTTCGGAGACGCGGATACCGCCCTGGTTCATGGAGGCGAAGGCGATGTCGTGCTCGGGGAAGTTGGCCTCCGCCGCACGGGCGAGGAGATCGGCGGACCAGTTGCCGAGGGTGCTCTCGGGCGATCCCTTTTTCAACGGTGTCTTTACGGTAGCGAGGACGCGGTTCATCTTCGCATCGAGCTGGGCTTTGTACGGAGCGATGGTCTCTACCATACTCTGCACCTGCGGCCCCGCCTCATTTGCCTCTATTTTATCGTTGACTTTGTAGTAGCGCGGCTGAACGGTCGGCGGAGAAAGGGGCGCCCGGCAACCGAAAGCAAACAGGGCAAGGGCTATGTATATAAGGTTACGCATCGGGCCACAAATTACGACCAGCCGCCACATAAAGCAGCACCCAACCGGCGATAAAAAATAATCCGTCCAGCGGCACGATCGGGCCGAGTACATCTGCGGATACACTGATAAGTTCGCCTATCTTTTCACTACCTGATAAGTTTTGGCAACGTTCTCTACAACCACCTTCAGAAAGTATACCCCCCGTGGGTATTCGGAAGTGTTCAGTTCAAACGATCTGGCAAAGGGCTTTACCGTCTCCAACGCTCTACCCGCTACGTCATAAACCGTTATGCTTTCTATAGCGGTCTCGTTGCGTAAGGATAGTTGGTTTCCTACCGGATTAGGGAAGTAGCTAAAACCTTCAAAATTAGCATCAAGTACGCTTGTCGGCCTTTCGCATTCGCCAAACAGAAGAAGTGCAACGTGTTCCAGCACAAGGTCGAGGTTTTCAAGTTCGATACTTACAATCGGTTCAGGCGATACCATGCCAAGAAAAACAGGTGCATCTTGAGGAGCATCAACCACCAAAGAGTCGATAATACCCTGCTCACCAAAAACCCGTACCAGAATAGGCGCACCATCGCCAAGAGCGGAATGCAAGTCAAAGGCAACTGCGTTTACAGCAGTTGTAGTGTCGGTAAAATTGATTACTGTATTGGCCAAAAACGCATCTGCCCCAACGGCATTGTTGTTTACTCCGAAACGACCAGCGGGGATAAATACTATTGGTCCGACAGTCGTACCAATCTCGAAACCACTTTGTATTTCGCCTGTTGCAAAGCAATCGTTTCCTGCGTCACTGATGACCTCTTCATCACAAGCCCGGAAGGCGTCTGGTCCGTTTGCGAAATCCTCGAAAGTAAGAGAGTCCATCGGGCAACGGTTTGTAAATTCCGTTCTTGTCCCGAAGATCGTTAGTTGAGTTTGTGCACCAAGGCTTAAACTCAGTGAGCAAAGGAGGAGTAGTGTAAGTAACTTCATGTGGGTGTGAGTGAGTGAGTGAGTGAGGCGCAAAGTTAATTAAACTGGCTAGTTGGCAGTTTCCTATCCACACAAATTGTCAGTGGACTTGCAAAGTCAGCCTTAGGGGTTGTTCACGAGGCTTCAGCACCAACAATACGACCAGCCGCCACGAAAAGCAGCACCCAACCGGCGATAAAAAATAACCCGCCCAGCGGCGTGATCGGGCCGAGCACCGCCGCCGGAACGCTCAACACCTCGCGCAGACTAAGCAAATACAGCGAGCCGCTGAAGAGCAAAATGCCACCCGCCCAGCACCAAATTGCCCGCCGCAACCACCGCTGGCCGATGCCAGGAACGGACCACAACGCCAGGGCCAGGCCCATTGCAAGCACATGATAAAACTGGTAGGTTACGCCCGTCCGGAAAGTTTCCAGGTACTCCGGGCTGACCATCGCTTTGAGGCCGTGGGCACCGAAGGCACCGATGGCTACGGCTAAAGCGCCCAGTAGGGCGGTTAGTTTTAGTTGGGTTTTCATGGGGCTAAGGTAGGTAGCGGAATGGCTTGAATGACCTACACTAAAAAACTTTGACCTCTCCGTGATTTCCGCTACGAACTGATTTAAACTTTTCTGAGCTGGCCGTACCGCAGCACTGATGGCTACTGACTAGGCGCGAAAACCGGAGTTTAGCCGTAGCTACCACGTAGTAGCCGCGCAGCGAAATGAGGATTTTTGCAACGAAGTCAGTAGCCAGCAGGGTTCGGACAAGGTCGCGAACGAAAAGTTTAAACCAGTTCTACCCATAAACTTGATGGGTACGACGGACGCGATGGGCGAATACGATGTGATTTTTGTACCTTCTTTGCCCTCAAACCCCTAACGCGATGGGCGGATCTCGCCTTCGGCTCGATCAACCCATCGCTAAAAGACGTACCCTTATCAGGGCACTTAGATGAACACTATCTGTTCCCTTCCCTATCTTCCCCCAATGAAAAGGCAACTCCCCCCCACCCTACTATTATTTGTGTTTCTCCTCTGCTGGTCTTGTACCGAAGAAGCGGCCAAAAAACAAGCGACCACTCCAACCGGCAAAGAACGCCCCAACATACTGGTAATCAACTGCGAAGACATCAGCCCGATGCTACCGATGTTTGGCGACAGCACGGTAGAAACCCCCAACCTCAGCCGCCTGGCCGATCGGGGCATTCGCTACCCGAACACCTTCTCCGTGGCCGGCGTTTGCGCACCGAGCCGCCACTGTCTCATCACCGGCATGTACCCCATCAGCACCGGCGGGCACAACATGCGGACGCTGGGCAGTAAAAAATACCTGACCCCGCTGGGGCTTAAGCCCTACGGAGCCGTTACCCCGCCGGAGGTAAAAATGGTCTCCCAGATCTTCCGGGAGGAAGGTTACTTTGCCACCAACAATAAAAAGACGGATTACCAATTCCAGCCGCTGAAGACCGGTTGGGACGAGCTGGGCCCCAAAGCGCACTGGCGCCACCGGGAAGACAAAAGCCAGCCGTTTTATGCTGTTTTCGACCTGACGATCACCCACGAAAGCCAGGTATGGCAAACAAGCAAAGGCCGCTTGCGCTTTCAGGAAGGGCTTGAAGACAAAGACGTTAAGGACCGCATCTTAGCCCCCGACGAGCGGCCACCGCTCACCGTACCCGCCGATGCCGAGCTTCCGCTGCCTCCCTACCTCGTAGACTCCGAGCCTACCCGGACGGATATGCGCCGCATCTACTCCAACATCAAGATCATGGACGAGCAGGTCGGCTTCCTCCTCGGCCAACTGGAGGAAGATGGCTTGCTGGACAATACCATCGTTTTCTTCTTCAGCGACCACGGGGGGCCGCTGCCACGCCAGAAACGACTGATGTACGACAGTGGTCTTAAGGTTCCCCACATCGTCGCCTTCCCGGACGGCCAACGGGCGGGGAGCGTCGATTCCAGCCTCGTGAGTTTCGTTGACATCGTACCGACCACCCTTACCCTTGCTGGCATCCCGCTGCCGAGCCACCTGCAAGGCCAGCCCTTCCTCGGAGACCAGGTACCCGCGCCACGCAGCCACATCTTCGCCGCCGTTGACCGGACGGACGAACACTACGACCGCATCCGCGCCGCCCGCGACCACCGCTTCAAGTACCTGCGGAACTACATGCCCGAGCAAAGCTACTACCTCCCCATCTCCTACCGCGAGCAAATGGCCTCCATGCAGGAATTATTGAAGGGCCGCGACGCAGGAACCCTCACCGACGCCCAGGCGCAGTGGTTCCGCAAATCAAAACCCGCCGAAGAACTCTTCGACACCAAAAACGACCCCCACGAACTGTACAACCTGGCGGGCAACCCGGAATACGCCGCCAAGCTCGCTGAGCTCAGAGCCGCAATGGACAACTGGCTCAACGAAGTCGGCGATCTGGGCGCAGAAGACGAACGCGAAATGCTCTCCCGCTTCTGGAACGGACAAGCAGAAATGCCCACCACCGGCCGCCCCCAACTCCGGCGCGACAGCCTCGGCCGCTTCGTCCTGGAAAGCAAAACCGAAGGCGCTCAGATTGCGTACCGGCTCACCTCCCCCGGTAAAAAACCAGGAAACTGGCAGGTCTACACCGGCCCGTTTGAGTACGAACGCGGGGATAGCCTGCGGGCGGTGGCGCAACGGATTGGGTATAAGGAAAGTGGGGAGAGTGTTGGGTGGTAGGGGTTAGGAACTAGGAACTAGGAACTAGAAATTAGGGAACTAGGAACTAGGGAACTAGCTGGCAACTAGTTTCTAGTTCCCTAGTTTCTAATCAATCCGTTCAATTTTCCACGCTCCCTGCGCCATCAGCGGGCGGTCGTTGAGCTGCGTGAAGTGCTTATCCAGTTCCTGTGAGCGGGTGTAGCGCTTGGCGGGGATGTCCGTGTAGTCCACTACTTCTTCGGTGATGGTGTTGGGGTCAACCGTGAAGCCAAACTCCCGCTTTTTCAGGAGGTTTCCTTCTGCGTCTTTCAGGCGGTAAGTATTCGAATATCCGTACTCGCCCACTTCCGTTGCTTGTATTTCGAGCACCTGGTTGCTTGTGGAGCGATACACCTGGGTTTTGATTTCCGCATCTCCTTCTCCTTTATTGGTTTCCGTGAGCAGGGTCCAGTCTTTCAACTGAAAAAAGCCGAAGGCGGGGAAGTCAAACTCCGCGTCGGAGATCGCAGCGTTGCCCTTCATGTCCTCCTTTTCCTTTACTGCGCCGCCGAATACCCAGCCGTCTTTCTTATCGGCGGTAGTGATGCGGTACCAGGGTTCGTGGTAGGCTACGCCGCGCAGGACGATCGTTTCGGCGGTTGGCATGACCTCTCCCGTCAGGGTCAGCGGTTCGTTGGGTTTTACCCTGGCGACAACCTTGCCCTTCGTCGTCGGTTGGTCCCGGACGTTGAGCTGGTCTACCCAGGTGTAGCGGATGCCAGCTGCCGATGGGGTTGCCGGTTCATCAGCTTCATTGGGCGCGGCCGCAGGTGCTGTGGAAGTTGAGGGGTTGGTCACCTCCGGGCTGGAGGATTGGTCGCTTTTGCAGGCGGTGATGCTTAGGAGGAGGATTAAAGTTAGGAGGAGATTGGATTTTGGCATTTTATGTTGGTTGTGTTGTGTATAAGTGTACTTATACGTCACAAAAGGTAGTGTATAAGTACACTTATACACTGCTACAACTCCCGCACCCAAATGTTCCGGTAAGCCACCTTATTGCTATGGTCCTGCAGGGAGATGCTTCCCGTTGCGGGGTGCGCCGTGTATTTGTGCAGGCCGATGTAGGCCGTTGTGCCTTTGATCTCCCAGTTGTTTTGTACCAACACGCCGTTGTGAAACACCGTCACGTAGGCGGGGCGGATCACCATTCCGTCGTCGTTAAAGACCGGAGACTTGAAGACGATGTCATAGCTGTTCCAGTCCCCCATTTGGGAGGTAGCGTTTACCAGCGGAGGATTTTCTTTATAGATCGAGGCGGCCTGTCCGTTGGTGTAGGTATCGCTGCCATTGCTTTCCAGCACCTGCACTTCGTAGCGTTCGTGGAAGAAGACACCGGAGTTACCCCGGCCCTGCCCTTCTTTGTCGGGTTCGTTGGGGCTGCGCCATTCAACGTGCAGCTGCACGTCTCCGAAGGTACGGCGGGTTTTGATCATTCCGGTGCCGGGCTTGACGACGAGGGCGTCTCCTTCTTTGGTCCATTCCACCGCTCCGCCGGAGCCGTTGGTCCATTCCTTGGCGTCGGCGCCTTTACCTAGCAGGACGATGGCATCCGAAGGTGGCGGTGTGGTGACCGGGGCGGCCATTACCTTGGGCGGTACGGGTTCGTAGAACTCGGTGGCCTTCGGGTCGGTGATTTGGGCGGCGAGGGCGGTAGCCATCAAAATTAGTACGAGGGTGAGTAGTTGCTTTTGCATGGTTTTTCGAGCTTGTTTTGGGGTAAGATAGGGAATGTAGCTCTTACTGGAGTGAGTTGCCTCCGGCAACGAGACTGGAGCGATTTGCCTCCGGCAAAGAGATGTTCTT
>CAYWMW010000210.1:6330-8061 GCA_964458975.1 uncultured Lewinella sp.
TAACACTGGGCAGAGTTGACATTTACCTAAAGAAAAGCGCCCCCCAACATTCGTCAGAAGGCGCTTTTCTTATCGTTTTCATGGCCTCGCAGCTGGCGGGAACCACTTCGGAAGCTCGCACACCGAGTGTGTGCATCGTACAGGTTTACACCATCAGGCGGATCGGGTCTTCGAGGCAGGCCTTCACGTCGTTAAGGAACTGTGCTGCGGAGGCTCCGTCTACCGTGCGGTGGTCACAGCTAAGGGTAACCTTCATCATTTTGCCGGGTACTACCTGTCCGTTCTCTACGATGGCTTTATCGTTGATACCGCCGACGGCGAGGATGCAGGAGTTGGGTGTATTGAGGATGGCGGTGAACTCTTCGATGCCGAACATGCCGAGGTTAGAGATCGAGAAAGTGCTACCGGTCATTTCTTCCTGACCGAGTTTGCGCTCTTTGGCGCGGCCAACGAGGTCTTTCACTTCCGTATTGATTTGGCTCAGGCTCTTCATGTTGGCGTAGCGCACTACGGGCATGAAGAGGCCATCGGGCACAGCAACGGCCACGGAGATGTGTACGTCGTGGTTGGTACGGATGGTCTCGCCCTGCCAGCTGGAGTTGATGACCGGGTGCTTCGGCAGATTTACGGCACAGGCCTTGACGACGAGGTCGTTGAAGCTGATCTTTACCGGAGCGACTTCGTTGAGGCGCTTGCGGAATTCCCACACCTTACCCATATTGATCTCCACGGTTACGTAGAAATGCGGAGCGGTGAACTTACTGTTGCTCACGAGGCGGGAAACAGCCTTGCGCATCTGGCTGACGGGGGCATCTTCAAAGTTGTTGGCACCGGCGTTGAAGGCAAAGGCGGGAACGTTTGGTGCAGGCGTAGCAGCCGGGGCAGGTGTGGCAGCAGCCGGAGCAGGTGCAGGCGCGGCCGCAGGTGCAGACTTCGCTTTTTCAATGTCCGCCTTAATGATGCGGCCACCTTCTCCGCTGCCGGAGATGGTGCTGATGTCGATGCCAGCTTCCTTAGCCATCGCTTTGGCCAGCGGGCTTGCTTTAATGCGGCTGTCTGCGGCGGGCGCGGGAGCCGGGGCCGGAGCTGCTGCGGGAGCCGGAGCCGGGGCTGCGGCTTCTGGAGCGGCGGGCGCGGGAGCTTCTTCCTTCGGCGCTTCTTCTTTGGCGGGGGCTGCGTTGCCTCCGTCGGCTTCGATGGCGGCTTTCCAGTCTTCGCCTTCTTCACCGATTACGGCGATAACACCGTCTACCTTCACGGCACCTTCCTTTACGGCGATGTGCAGGAGTATGCCGTCGAAGTAAGAGTCGAGCTCCATCGTCGCTTTGTCGGTTTCTACCTCTGCGAGGGTTTGTCCGACTTCGACGGTGTCGCCCTCGGCTACGAGCCAGTCAACGATGTTGCCTTCTTCCATCGTGTCGCTCATTAGGGGCATCCGAATAATATCAGCCATTTGGTATCTCTTTTGGGGTCCTTTTCTTGGTTAGTCTTGTGAAGTCGCAAATTTGCCACTTATTTACGGGTATTACAAACCGGAAAGGCATGGGTTTGTTGACTTTGGGTAGAAACTAAGCAAATTCTCTGCTCTTTTACCTTTCTTTGCATCCTGCGTCAGCGCCTTATTAGTAGTGTAGTTCGGTAGTAATGTAGTCGCTACCGCACTTGATAGTAATGTGGTCTTGTAGCTCGGTAGTAATGTAGTCGCTACCGCATGTTATAGGCGGGACAGGT
>CAYWMW010000211.1:0-8003 GCA_964458975.1 uncultured Lewinella sp.
AGCAACCCACCCCGGATAAATTCCCCGTCCTCAATAAGCAGTACTTCGCCCATAGCCCCGAACTTCATGCTGGAGTCAACGGCAAGTACCTTACCGCTAAAGAACGTGCGGATGGCCTTAAAGGAGGTATGCCCCACAATTATCCTTTTGGCACCAACGCGCTTCAGGATCCGGTTGATATCTTTTTCTTCATAGTCCCGGTCAAGAAAATAGCCACGGTACCAAAGTGGCCCGGCCCTGCCAGCTAACAAATCCAGCTGCTCAAGTTTTTCTTCTGGTACATTGGCTGGTTTGGCATCAATCAGGTAGTTGTGGTATAGATTGTTGATCCCCTTTAAGCTGCTTACTTTCTGGAGCAACTCTTTACTGAATCCGCCGTGAACGAAAACCATGTCGTTGATCCGAACCGTCAGCGGGAGCGACCGAAGCCACTGCCCGAGGTAGGATTTTGGGCCATAGAGATCATAATAAGGAGTTCCCAGTAAGCCGGAGGTGATCATGTAGCGCTTGTGGACGTAGCGCACATCGCGGTCCATGACCATGGTCTCGTGGTTGCCAAGGAGAAAATGAACGCGCCCGCCCGCTTTTTTTGCTTCGTGCTGTAGATTATGAATCAGCCAGAGTGTTTCGGTCACCTGATCGCCACGGTCAAATATGTCTCCGACGACTACGAAATGGCCCTTGCCGAACGCCCAGTGCAAGTCTTCATCAATGACGCCATGGCTGATGAGCACTTTACGGATTACATCAAACTGTCCGTGAATGTCACTGACTACGGCAATTTTCTCTACGTCCCTAAAACTAATCTTTGGGTTGCGGACGAATTTCCGCCCGGGAACAATGGTCTCCGGACGAAAAGCCGGGAAGGGAGGAAGCTTGGCCTCTACATCGTCAGACCAAGGTGTGGAACCCATTTTTTTCTCTTCGGGCCAGGCCCACTGAACGATCAGTTTGCCTTCCGCATCGTAATTAAGGTAGGGGCCATCAACGAGGGAGGTATCCGTTTGAGCAAAGCCGATTACAGGGGCAATGAGGCAGAGTAGGAGGAGTAGTTTTTGCAAAATCGACGTGCTGAAAGGATGAGATCCTAAAGTTAGAAACCTTGCGCTACCAGACGTTAACGCTACTTATGAACGTAATGAAGGCGTTAACTGTTTGTTACCATCTTGCTTTCAAAGGCTTATTTCTCGAAGCTTAGCTTTTAGTTATAACTACGTTTTCGTGCCTGGCCGAGGAGCCTCTTTCATTGCACCTGCGGCCGCGCCTGAAAAAAGAATGTTCTGAAATGGCTTTAGAAAAAAGAGGAATCTCAGCTTAGGCCTCGTGATAGGTGTCGCTGCATTTTGGAAACATGGCATATAGTAAAATTTTAGTTTGTAAGTAGGTGTTGAAGGGTTATATGTTTGGTTTGAGCCCGAACTGGCAATTTACAATAAGGCCTAGCGGCCGTGAATAAACCTATTTAATTTTCTTGGTATGCTTGATTGTGGACCTCCGGCGACTTATCTTGTGCTCAAAGATAACTATTGGGTTCCACCACATTTTGCCCGTAGTTGCGTCAGAACTTACCAAATACTACCTGTTGATTTAACCCTGATTCTTGTAGCCCCTCTGAAGGGCTAAAGGTGTCTATCTATCTTGTATTCTTATGCGTTACCAAGCTGATACTCCCCGCCAGGAAGGCCTTTACACTCCACATACCGAATCTGATGCCTGCGGAACAGGCTTCATCGCTAACCTTACCGGAGACCCCTCCCATAGTCTGGTCACCGATGCCCTCACCATGCTCATTAATATGGAGCACCGTGGTGCCTGTGGCTGCGAGCCCAACAGTGGGGATGGCGCGGGTATTCTCGTTCAGGTCCCCCATGAGTTCTTCGCCAGGAAACTGAAGGAGAAAGGGAAAACGCTTCCGGAAAAGGGCAAGTATGGCGTGGGCATGATGTTCCTGCCCGCCGAAAAGCAACTACTGGAACGTTGCCTTTACCTCTTTGCGGATTATGCCGATGAGATGGATTTTGACGTGATTCACTACCGTAAGGTTCCGACGGACCACGAAGAACTCGGCCCCACCAGCAAAAGTGTAGAGCCACGTTTCCAGCAGGTGTTCGTGCAGCCACGCGTAGCGCTGGAGCCGCAAGACCTGGAGCGCAAACTGTACATATTACGTAAATACGCTACCCATAAAATTCACATCACCTACCCGGAAACCCGCGATCAGTTTTACCTGGCCAGTTTTAGCTACAAAACGATAGCATATAAAGGCCAGCTCACCACCTGGCAGTTGCCAGGGTATTACAGCGATCTGCAAAGCCAGGATTTCAAATCAGCCATTGCCCTGGTGCACAGTCGTTTTTCCACCAACACGGTGCCAAAATGGAAACTGGCCCAGCCTTTTCGGATGGTGGCTCACAACGGAGAGATCAACACCATTCAGGGTAACGTTAACTGGTGGAAATCTAAAGAAAGCCTGATTCGCAAAACGGCGAACTTTACCGAAGATGAACTGGACAAAATTTACCCCGTCTGTGGTACCGGTCTGTCTGATTCGGCAAACTTTGATAACGTCCTCGAATTTCTGACCCTCAACGGCATCAGCATCCCGCATGCACTCATGATGATGATCCCCGAAGCGTGGCAGGCCGATGAGCAGATGCCAGATTATAAACGCGCTTTCTACGAATACGCCAAGGGGCTGATGGAGCCGTGGGACGGACCCGCCAGCATCTGCTTTACCGACGGTGTACTGGTGGGGGCAACCCTTGATCGTAACGGCCTGCGCCCCAGCCGCTGGTGCCTCACCGAAGACAATGTTTTAATAGTAGCCTCGGAAGCAGGTGCATTGCCGGTTGACCAGTCTAAAGTAGTCCAGAAAGGACGCCTATCCCCCGGACGTATTCTCGTCGCCGACCTCAAAGAACACAGAGTGATCGGCGACGAGGAACTGAAGGAAACCATCTGCAAACGCCTCCCGTACCGCGAATGGCTCGACGAGCACCGCATCCGCCTTGATGAGTTGCCCCTGCGGCGCAAGGCGGACATTAGCATGGACCAGAAAACACTCTTCCAGCGCCTGCAACTCTTTGGCTACACCAAGGAAGACCTGAACTTCCTGCTGGAACCAATGATCAAAGGTGGCAAAGACCCCATCGGCTCCATGGGGTCCGATACGCCACTTGCCGCGCTAAGCTTGCAGAGCCAGCACCTGGCCAACTACTTCAAGCAGCTCTTCGCCCAGGTTACCAACCCTCCCATTGACCCCATCCGGGAGCGCAGCGTCATGTCCCTCTACGCCATGCTCGGCAGCACGGACAACATCCTGGAGATGAAGCCGGGCAACGCCCAGAACATCCACCTGGATTCTCCGGTGCTGAGCAACGATGACATCACCCGCATCAAAGAGCTTCACCACAAAGATTTCAAGGCCGGGGTGATTCTCTCCGTCTTCCAGGCCGATGGCCAGGAAGGCCGGTTGAGCGCCGCCATTGAGCACATCAAGGCTCAGGCGGAGAGCCTGGTCCGTAGTGGTTACAACATCCTCGTCATCAGCGATAAAACGTCGGACAGCTACAATGCACCGGTTCCCAGCTTGCTCGCCACCGGCGCGGTACACCACCACCTGGTAGGGCTCGGCCTGCGGGCCAAGACGAGCCTGGTCATCGAAGCGGGGGACGTGCGCGAAACGCACCACTTCGCGACCCTGGTTGGCTACGGAGCTTCTGCCGTAAACCCCTACATGGCCTTCGCTGCCTTGTCGAACCTTTACAAATCCGGCGTTTTTGACGACCAGGACATCAGCCGCGACGATGCGCTGAAAATCTATCAGAAAGCCGTTGGTAAGGGCTTGCTCAAGATCATGTCGAAGATCGGTATTTCTACCCTTCAGTCTTACCAGGGCGCACAGATATTTGAAGTGCTGGGCCTTAACCATAAAGTAGTTGACGAATGTTTCCGGGGCTCCATCAGCCGGATCGAAGGCATCGGTTACGACGGCATCGCCAAGGAAGTACTCGTACGCCACAAGCTTGCCTACCCCGCTAAGGCAGTACCGAACCCTCAGCTAGAAGTTGGTGGTGTATTCCAGTGGAAGCGCCGGGGCGAGGCCCACATGTTCAACCCCAAGAGCATCCATTACCTCCAGATCGCTTCCCGCAAGAACGATAAAGAGGCTTACGATAAGTACAAAGAAGAGATCAACCAGCAAACGGAAAAGGCACTTACCCTACGTGGTTTGCTCGCTTTCCGGAAAGGTGCCCCGATCGACATCGAGGAGGTCGAGCCAGCCAGCGAGATCATGAAGCGCTTTGCCACCGGAGCGATGTCTTTCGGTTCCATCAGTTGGGAGGCGCACACTACGCTTGCCATCGCGATGAATAAGATCGGCGCAAAGTCCAACTCTGGCGAAGGCGGAGAAGACGAAATCCGCTTCGAGATCAACGAGAAGGGCGAGAACATGCGTTCTTCCATCAAGCAGATCGCCTCCGGTCGCTTCGGTGTGTCCAGCTACTACCTCACCAATGCGGATGAGCTCCAGATCAAAATGGCCCAGGGTGCGAAGCCCGGAGAAGGTGGCCACCTGCCCGGTAAAAAGGTAGACGACTGGATTGGTCGCGTGCGAAACTCCACCCCCGGCGTAGACCTCATTTCTCCGCCGCCGCACCACGATATTTACTCCATTGAAGACCTGGCCCAGCTGATTTACGACCTGAAGAACGCCAACCGCCGTGCGCGGATCAACGTGAAGTTGGTCTCCAAGGCCGGGGTAGGCGTCATCGCCTCCGGAGTAGCCAAGGCCAAGGCCGATGCCATCCTCATTGCTGGCCACGACGGTGGTACGGGGGCCTCCCCACTCTCCAGCATCCGCCACGCTGGCCTGCCGTGGGAGCTTGGTTTGGCGGAGTCTCACCAGACACTGGTCCGTAACAAACTCCGCGACCGCGTCGTCCTGCAAACCGACGGCCAGATTCGTACCGGCCGCGACCTCGTAATCGCGACCTTGCTCGGTGCCGAAGAATACGGCGTCGCTACCGCAGCACTCGTCGTTGAAGGCTGCATAATGATGCGCAAGTGCCACGTCAATACCTGTCCGGTAGGCATCGCAACCCAGAACCCGGATCTGCGCGCGCGCTTCACCGGAGACCCCGAGCACGTCATCAACTTCTTCCGCTTCCTGGCCGAAGATATGCGCTCCATCATGGCCGAACTCGGCTTTAAGACCGTCAACGAGATGGTCGGTAAAGTTGAGCACCTCAAAGGCAACCGGGACGCTGAACACTGGAAGTACAAAGCCCTCGATCTCAGCCCGATCCTCTACAAAGAAATCGCAGACGAGACGGTCGGCCTGTACAATAAAACCGTACAGGACCACGGCCTGAAGGATGTGCTCGACCGCCGCTTGATCGAAGCCGCAAAACCTGCCCTGGAGAACGTAGAATCCGTCCACGAGGAGTTCAAGATCAAGAACACGGACCGGTCCGTAGGCACGATGCTCTCCAACGAAATCAGTCGCCGCTTTCATGGCGAAGGATTGCCGGACGGCGCGATCAAATTCAACTTCCGGGGCTCCGCAGGGCAAAGCTTTGGTGCCTTCGGTGCTAAGGGAATTGAGTTCCTGCTGGAGGGGGAGTCCAACGATTACTTCGGTAAAGGCCTCTCCGGTGGTCGCCTGATTGTTGTGCCGGACCGCATCTCCAAGTTCGATCCGCACGAGAACATCATCATCGGTAACGTAGCCTTTTACGGCGCGACGGCCGGTGAGGCGTACATAAAAGGTACGGCTGGTGAACGCTTCTGCGTCCGAAACTCGGGCGTTAAAACCGTAGTGGAAGGCGTTGGCGACCACGGCTGTGAATACATGACGGGTGGCCTTGCGGTCATCCTCGGTGAAGTGGGTAAGAACTTCGGCGCGGGCATGTCCGGCGGTATGGCTTACGTCTACGACCCCAACAAAAACTTTGCCGCCAAACTCAACGGAGATATGGCGGACATTGAAGCACTCGAAGACTTCGATAAGGATATGCTTGAATTGATGGTGAACAACCACCTCACCTACACAAGTTCCGGCATGGCCAAGAAGCTACTGGCTGATTGGAAGACTGAGCTGGGGAACTTTGTGAAGGTGATGCCGCGTGATTATAAACGGGTGTTGCTGGAGAAGGAGATGGTGCCTAATATTGAGGTTAAGGTGGCGGAGGCTGTTTAGGGCTTTCGGCTTCGCCTTTTTCATTTCGGCTTCGCCGTTTTAGTTAACTCTGTGAGATAAAAAAGCGCGCAGCGTAACTCTCAAAAAGCGCGCAGCGTGACTTACTCAAAATCGCGAAGCGCAAAAACAAAAACAAGGCCTCAGGCCCAAAAAATATATAAAAATGGCAGACCCAAAAGGCTTCCTCCAACAAACAAGAGAACTCCCCTCTACCCGCCCGGTAGAAGAAAGAAAGCTAGACTGGAAAGAACTCTACGAGCCCATGGCCGAAGAGAAAACCATCAAACAAGCCAGCAGGTGCATGGATTGTGGCGTTCCTTTTTGCCACAACGGCTGCCCACTCGGGAACATCATCCCTGAATTCAACGACGCGGTCTACCAGGAAGACTGGCAGGAGGCTTGGAATATACTGAGCGAGACGAACAACTTCCCGGAGTTTACTGGCCGTATTTGCCCGGCTCCGTGTGAGAGTGCCTGTGTGCTTGGCATCAACCAGCCGCCGGTGGCGATTGAGCATATTGAAAAGAGTATTGCTGAGGAGGCGTTCTCGCGGGGCTATGCCCGCCCTAATCCGCCGAATTACCGGACGGGTAAAAAGGTAGCGGTAATCGGTTCAGGGCCTGCGGGCTTAGCTGCCGCCGCACAGTTGAATAAAGCGGGCCATACGGTGACGGTGTACGAGCGGAATACCCGGATTGGTGGTTTGCTGCGCTACGGTATCCCGGACTTTAAGATGGAGAAAAACGTCATCGACCGGCGGGTAGCACTTATGGAAGCGGAAGGCATCACTTTTGAGGTTAACGCCAATGTGGGCGAGAACGTAGATGCAAAGCAACTTGTAAGAGAAAGTGATGCGGTGGTGCTCGCTGGCGGAAGCACCGTTCCACGGGATATTCCGGCACCGGGCCGTGGGCTGAAGGGCGTTCACTACGCGATGTCTTTCCTGGAGCAAAACAATAAACGCGTTGCCGGGGATGACCTTTCGGGGCAATCTGAAATCCACGCCAAGGGCAAAAACGTCGTCGTCATCGGTGGCGGAGATACGGGCGCTGACTGCGTCGGTACCAGCAACCGCCACGGTGCGGCCTCGGTCACCCAGATCGAGATCATGGGCAAACCACCCACCGAACGCGACCCGAACAACTGGCCGAACTGGCCGATGGTTTTGCGTACTTCCACCAGCCACGAAGAAGGCTGCGAACGCGACTGGGCCATCCTCACCGAAGAATTCCTGGGGGATGAAGACGGCAACTTGCGCGCCATCAAAACCACGCAGATTCGTTGGGCCAAGGATGCCTCCGGCCGCAATACCTTCGTTAAGGTTCCGGGTACCGAAAAAGAGATCCCTTGCGAACTTCTATTGATCGCTGCGGGCTTCCTGCATCCGCAGCACGAGGGCTTGCTGAGCAAGCTCGGCGTCGGCCTGGACCCACGCCGCAACGTCGCCGCTGACCCCGTATATGGTTATCAGACGAGCGTACCCAAGGTCTTCGCCGCCGGAGATATGCGCCGGGGGCAAAGCCTCGTTGTCTGGGCCATCTCCGAAGGGCGCGAGTGCGCGCGCTCCGTTGATGCTTTCCTGACCGGCGGAGAATCGGTCCTGGAAGGTAAGGACGGAGGGAAGATGGCGTTGGAGGTCTAGCCTCAGGGGCTACCGCTCGAAGCACACTCCGTGTGCGAGTTTACGACGCAGCCTCCGGCTGGGAGACCGGTGTGTTGTCTCGCGCTCAGAGAGCGCTTCGTGAGTTCGCACACGGGAGTTTGCTTCGAATAGTAGGCTGTTAAACCTGACGATGACCTC
>CAYWMW010000212.1:0-1731 GCA_964458975.1 uncultured Lewinella sp.
TCTTCATATGTGTAACCAAATTTTCGATTCCCACTTACGGGATGGTAGCCACCCCCAAATATACTGCTTGCATGTAGTGTAGTAAATATCCAGCAACAAGATTCATACTGAGAGCACAGAACATCGCCATCAATTGCGTCAACATTGCCAATACCTGCTCTCATGGTTATATTCATGACAGTAGTTAGCGGATTATTACTATTCCATAGTAACGCGTCATTATTTGAGTGAGGAGTAAACTTAGGAGCAAAATCATTAATACTCTTTCTGAAATGATCAAAGACTTCCTGCGGTGTCATTTGCACTCCGTTCATAAAGGGCAGCTCTTCCAGATGAATAGAAAAATAGTCCAAATTCACACGCGCTCCCGAAGCATCCTGAATACTTTGAACATCCCAGTAGCCATCTGAATCTTCGATCCGTTGTAGTGGAGCACCAGAAACGGTAAAGCTTGCTAAATCGCTCCAGTCGCTAATACTTGGCGCACAGTCCTCAACCAAAGCATCAGAATCATTCTCAACCAAATTGTAAAGCTCCTCAAACCGATCAAATATACGTCTTTCGTCTTGTTTGATCATCTTTATCGTAAAATCAAGGTAGTCTAAAGCTCCGGGGCTGTCATCTGCATCGTTGATGAAGTCATCCATGCGGTTTACTTCTTCTGGGCGGCGGATAAGAACCTGAAGTTCCTTATTGGATATCTTACCACAGAGTGAACCCGTGATGCGGCTGAAAGCGTGTGCGTATTGATCAAACTGTGCGCCTAGACCAGCTGCAACTATGGCTAAATGAGTAATCTGGCCTGAACGATCATTCTGGACACGTGGAGTGTTCAAGTTCGCCAACACGTAGCGTGCCGCCGTTGATACGTTAGGGTTTCCGTTCGATGCGTAAACAGGGTGGAAAAAGTCTGCTAGTACCTCATCATCAGTGATGTTGGAAAAACTATGGTGTAGTGTGCCGGCTAGACCTGCGTTCACAGTCTCTTCCAAATAAGTTTTGACCTGTTGGCGAATACAAGCACTACCATTCGAGCCGCTTGCGATACAACTATTGACTACAGTCATGTCAATAAATGTTGCCAGAGCGGTGGCGTGATATGGCAGACTTTGAGCTAATTCTTCTAGCCGATCCAGGTCTCGGCCCGACACATTGTACGTTAAGGGCCGTAGAAGAACGCCTACTTGTTCCAGAATTCGTTGGCAATTGGTCGATAAGTTCTTTGTGGTGCCAGAGGAAGGCTCGTCTACCAAATTTTCGTCAGGGCAATTACCTGTTCTTACCAAAACCATCCTGTGGCCAAGAATTCTACCCCGATTATCGTAGTCAATAACCTGAACGTACTCTTCGAGACATGGCCCGTCGTTTGAGCCTCCTCCACCAGGAGGATTGGGATTTGTTCCTCCATTACCATTATTAGTGTTGGTATTGCCTCCAGTGAAAATAATTACCCCGTTATTGTTGCCGCCGTAGTTCGGACCATCATTGGTGTTGCTTCCTCCGTTTCCACCACCACTGCCACCGGAAGTTGTGGAGTTGTCTAAGTTGTCAAATACAACTTCGAAGCAGTCTTCGTCCGTGTTTTTACGAATAAGGCTAGCGATAGATGATAGGGGTTTGACTTTGATACTGCCCTGAAATTGATTCTCTTGAGCTGAAAACGTTGAGAAGCTATGATGAAATTCACTGGTCGGCACAATTTCATGAAGATAACCGTTTGTAATACCCTCA
>CAYWMW010000212.1:1831-8001 GCA_964458975.1 uncultured Lewinella sp.
CCACTAGTAACGGCAAGTGCCTGTGTAGCAAGAATACTATCGATAACAAACTTAACATCATTGTCATCTTTCATGAAGAGACCGGAAATGCTTGACTTGATTAGTTCTTGATCATCTTCGGAGAGTGTGATTACTTTGCTACTACTTGAGTAGATATGAAGATTCGCAGCAATGGACTCTTCTTGAGGAATATTGATGTCTTCTACTGAAACGAACTCATCTTTCTCACAAGTAGAAAAGGCGATAAGTAAAAATATTCCCAAGAGAATATAAGGAAGTGAAAAATAACGATTCATAACTTTATTATTGAAGTTTAAAGCCTACTCTAAAAATTATTCCAGTTTTCGGCATCCCTGGTTTTCTGATAGGCCAAAGTTGCAGGGTGACTTCGAAAAAAGCGTGGACAGTCTAGTGGCAAATCTTACCCGCAGATGTTGCACGGTTTTGATTCAAGGGAATTCTATATCTGACGAATTATATAATAATAAAGAACTTTGCAAAACAAAGTGAACCCTTTTAACGTACAATCATTACAACAATAGCGGCCCCATCAACCGCCAGAAATGATAATCCCTCCCGAGTGCGTTACCTATACATCTTCTCCGTCCTGTTGCTCTTCGTAGCCTGCAACGCCTACCGCCCGCTGACCGTAGACGTATCCGCTGGCGCTGACGACTGGAAAACCAGAAAACTTCCACCCAGCCCCCAGGATACCACGGGCGACCCCGCCGCCGGCTTCGACTTCCTCATCCACGGAGATTACATCGGCAGCGGTGTACCGCTGTCGATCATGCAGAGTGCGGCGAAGCGGATGCCGGCGGACCAGCCCTACCCCCGCAACGAACTCAACGAAGGCATCCCGTACTTCATGACGGCCTTCATCGCGCCCAACGGAGCTAAGGTCGCCAACGGAAACTGTTTCACCTGCCACGCCGGAAAGGTGGACGGCGAACTGGTGATCGGCCTCGGAGACAGCTTCTCCGACTTCGAGAAAAGCATGGTCTTCATGGGCGTAGGCATGCGGATGGGCATGCGGATGCAGTACAGCAAGAAGAAAGACCTGGAGCCTGAAGCCTTTGAAGACTTCGGCAACTACTTCAAGCGCATGGCACCGAAGGTGAAAACCACCCAGCCCGGTGCCAACCCCGCCTTCCGCCTCGCCGAAGCCTGCATGATGCACCGCGACCCCGAAGACCTCACCTACGTAGACGAACCCCTCTACGACATGTGGGACTACAACATCGCCACCGACACCCCGCCCCTCTGGCACGTGAAGAAGAAAAACACGCTCTACTACAACGGTATTGGCCGGGGAAGTATGCCAAAGCTTCTGCTCCAGGCCAGCGTACTCGGCGTGCCAGACAGTAGCCACAGCCGCAGATCCGTAGAAGCATTTAAGGACGTGTACGCCTGGCTACGGGAACTGGAAGCCCCGGCTTACCCCGGCGAAATTGACCAGGAGTTGGCCGCAGCGGGCCAACCCCTCTTCACCGAGCACTGCTCCGGCTGCCACGGCACTTATGACGACGAGGCGGGGCACACTTACCCCAATAAAGTCGTCAACCTGAACGTAGTGAAAACCGACCGCCTCTACGCCGACTACATCAACCAGAGCGGTATCGTAGACTGGTACAACGCCAGTTGGTTCGCCACCAGTACGCCAAAGTCTCGCTTTGAACCAACGATGGGCTACGTCGCTCCGCCACTAGACGGTATTTGGGCCACAGCACCTTACCTGCACAATGGCTCCGTTCCCACCGTCTACCAGGTCCTCAACTCCAAAACCCGCCCTGACCGCTGGACCCGCTCCGGAGACAGCAAAGACTACGACTGGAAGCACCTCGGCTGGAACTACGACCCCGAACCCAAAAACAAAAAATGGACCTTCGATACCGAAGTGCCTGGCTACGGCAACGGCGGCCATTACTTCGGGGACAAGCTCAGGGAGGATGAGCGCTGGGCGGTGGTGGAGTATTTGAAAACGCTCTAAACCGCGTAGCGGTTCTACAAAAGTTACCCCGGACGCAGCGTAGCGAAGTCCGGGGAGAGCGTGTAAAGACCTTGATGAACAGAGTAGCCCCTTACCGCGTAGCGGTTCTACAAAAGTTACCCCGGACGCAGCGCAGCGAAGTCCGGGGTCCTGGCCCGGCACTTTTTCGCTGGCGGCGCTGAGCGCCGCCCATACCCAACCCTGCTCCTCCAACCTTCCCTGCACCCGCGTCCGCGCCCAAACCCCACCCAAACCCGTTGATTACCAATAGATAATACCTTTTCACCGAACATCTCCCAAAAATTCCCGTAGATTAAGGCATACAAGCACACACTTTACGAGAAAACCACCATGGGCGAAGAAAGAGTAAACGTACCTACCAAAGACAGCCGAACTAAATTTACCCGTCACCTGCTACAGGACGTGCAGGCGCTGGAATACATGCTGAAACATGAATGGTTCGAGACCAAGACCATCCGCATCGGCGCGGAGCAAGAAATGTGTCTGGTAGATAAAAAAAACCTCAAACCGACCCCTAAGAATATCCAGGTACTAAACCGCCTTAAGGAATACCCCTGGGCCACTACGGAGATCGCCCAGTTCAACGTAGAGTGCAATTTGAGCCCACAGGAATTTACCGGGAATGCACTGCGCCTGATGGAAACTGAAAACCGGGCGCAACTGGCAAAAGTCGTAGAATCTGCGAAAAAGAGCAACGCGCATGTTGTCCTGACCGGCATTCTGCCCACCCTGCGCAAGTTCGACTTGTCTCTGGAAAACCTGACCCCGAAACCCCGCTACCGTGCCCTGATCGACGCGATTCAGGCGCAGGCCAAATCCGCCAAAGGCTTTGAGCTGCGGCTAACGGGAATTGATGAACTGTTCATCAGCCACGACAGCCCGTTGATGGAAGCCTGTAACACCAGCTACCAGGTGCATTTACAAGTTACGCCGGATACCTTTGCGCCGCTTTACAATATCGCTCAGGCCATCACCGGTCCCGTTCTGGCCATCTCGGCCAACAGCCCGCTGGTGTTCGGCAAGCGCCTCTGGCACGAGAGCCGGATCGCGCTGTTTCAGCAGGCACTCGATGTGCGTACCACCCAAGACCACATGCGCCAGCCCGAACCGCGCGTAAGCTTCGGCACCAACTGGCTGGACAGCAGCATCATGGAAATTTATAAAGAAGACATCGCTCGTTTCCGGGTGCTGCTCGGCGCAGATGTGGAAGGCAACAGCCTGGAAATGGTGAGCCGCAAGGAAATCCCCAAGCTGAAGGCCTTACAGGTCCACAACGGCACCGTATACCGCTGGAACCGCCCATGCTATGGTATCAGTGACAACGGTATGCCGCACCTGCGCATCGAGAACCGGGTGATTCCCGCCGGGCCGACCGTGCTTGATCAGGTCGCAAACTCCGCCTTCTGGCTCGGAGCGATGATCGGGATGGCCAATAAGTTTAAAGACATCCGTGAGCACATGAGCTTTGCCGACGCGAAAGACAACTTCGTGAAGGCCGCCCAGTTTGGCGTGGATACGCAGTTCACCTGGTTCAACAATAAGAAAATGAGCTGCTGCGACCTCATCGTTGAAGAATTGCTCCCGATCGCACGGGAAGGACTCCGGAGCCGTGGCATCGTTGAAGAAGACATTGAGCGTTACCTCGGCGTAATCGAAGGCCGGGCCAAGGCCCACCAGAACGGTGCACGCTGGCTGTTACAGTCTTACACCAAGCTCAATACGGAAGTGAACCAGGACGAGGGCCTTACGGTCATCACTTCGGCGATGATTAAGAACCAGATGTCGGAAAAACCCGTCCATACCTGGGAATTACCCGACGCAAAAGACCTTAAGAGTTACCGCCCGGTCGGCCTGCGCGTGGAAGAGTTTATGGAAACTGACTTGTTCACGGTTCACGAAGATGACTTGCTCGAAATGGTGGCCAATGTGATGGAATGGCGCAAGCTACGCTATGTTCCGGTGGAAGACGATAAGGGCTGCCTGGTGGGGCTGATCACTACCCGCAAACTGCTTCGCTACTTTACCCACCGGGAGCGGCCGGATACGCCAGCTCAGGGCATGGTCCGCGTAAAAGATATTATGATCGATGATCCGCGAACGATTGCTCCGAACACAACAATCAAAGATGCCATGCACGTAATGCGTGGCGAAAAAATCGGCTGTTTGCCGGTCATCAAAGACAAGGAACTCGTAGGCATCATCACGGAGATGGACTTTTTACGGGTCAGTGGACGGTTGATTGAGCGGCTGAAGTAGTTTTGTGGTTCGGTGGCCTTGTGGTAGCTCCGCACTTTGGAGGCGTAACATTTTTACCGCACGAGACGGGGGCTAAGATTGACCTAAGTGACATCACCACAAGACCACCGAACCACCGAACCACAAGGCCACAATACCAATAAGGCGCGGCCGCAGGAATACAAAGTAAGTTGGAAGGCAATGGAAGGAACTCGCAAGCAATAGCTTCGTACTTTCGGCCTTATTCTAACTTGGCGGTCGAATGGTTTCTAACGCGATAGCAAGTAATGCCTCCAACGAGCGGTAGCATCCACAAAACCACCAGACCACAAAACCAAAATACCATGAAATGGTACGCCCGCATCCCCTCCCCTCTAATCATGCTCTTTCTCATCATTCTGGTGGTAGCGGCGATGACCTGGCTTTTGCCCGCCGGACTGTACGAAAGGGTAGCCGTGGAAGGAAGAATGCGCGTAGTGCCCGGCAGCTACGGAGAGGTAGAAGCTACGCCCCTTGGGTTGTTCGATATTTTCAAGGCCTTCCCCGATGGTTATAAACGGGCGACGCCGATCATCTTCATCTGCCTGGCCAGCGCCCTGATGTTCTCCATCCTTGAACGGACGCGGACGATTGAGAACGCCGTCGGCCGCATCGTACACCTGATGGGGCAGAACCGCGCGGAGCTGCTGCTGGTGTTGCTCACCTTCGTATATGGCTTGCTGGGCATCATGGTCGGCTATGAGAACAACATCGCTACCATCCCGATTGCGGCCATCGTCGTACTGGCGCTGGGCGGAGACCTGGTGCTGGCCGCTGGGGTGAGCGTGGGCGGTATGACGGTCGCCTTCGGCCTCTCCCCGATCAACTTTTACACCGTAGGGAACGGGCATTTGATCGCCGACCTGCCCCTCTTCAGCGGAGCCTGGCTGAGAACCATTCTTTGCACCGGCGGCCTCGCCCTCATGGCCTGGTACAACGTGCGCTACTACCGCAGGCTACGCGCGAACCCGGAAAGCGGCATCGGTCTTGGGCTGGATACCGAGGGAATGCAGCTCAGCAAGCCCCTGGTCGAATACGACATCTCGGGCCGGAACTGGCTGCTACTGGCAATCTTCCTACTGGGGCTGGCGGCCGTGCTCTACGGCGTGTTCAACATCGATGGCTTCCACATCAACGATACTTCAGCTATCTTCCTGATGGTGACGGTCGCCCTGGCCCTGGCCAGCGGGCTTTCCGGAAAAGAAGTGACCCAGGCGGGCTTTCATTCTATCGCCCAGATGGCACCGGCCACCTTCATCATTGGTATGGCGACCACCGTGAGCGTGCTCATGGAGCAAGGCCAAATTCAGGATACGATCAGCAACGGACTGGCGAACGCCCTGAGCGGACTGCCAACTTACCTCTCCGCTATCGGCATGTCCATCGGGCAAAGTGGCCTGAACCTTCTAATCCCCTCCGGCAGCGGACAGGCGATGGCGACGCTCCCGGTCATGATTCCGCTGGGCAACGAACTGGGGCTGAGCCCGCAAATATCCATCCTCGCCTTCCAGATTGGGGATGGAGTGACGAACCTTTTCAACCCGTCTCTGGGCGGCCTGGTGGCGATGCTCTCGCTCTGCCGTGTACCGTTCGATCGCTGGCTGCGCTTCGCGCTGCCGCTTACCGGGATGTTGCTGATCTGGGCCTGGTTGGGGCTACTACTCGCCGTAGCCGTAGGGTACAGCTGATTTGGCTAGCAGCCTGTCGGGGAGAACCGAACCTGACCAAAATTGGATGATTCCAGTCCTGAACGATTAGCAAAATGGGGAGTTTATCGAGATAAGGGACTCATTTTACTAAGAAGTGCAGGGCTGGAAGCACCGATTTTGGACGGTGAGCGTTCTCTCCGACAGGCTGCTAGTGGGTGAGTTCATAATTATCTGGT
>CAYWMW010000213.1:0-7915 GCA_964458975.1 uncultured Lewinella sp.
TTAAGCCGCTGTCGAAGATTATTCCTCGGCAACTTCTAAGCCGTTCAACTGCCCTTGCACCCGCGTCCGGCGCCCTCTATATTTCCCGTACTTGAGGGCTGGCTGAACTGAAAGTACCTAATCAAAGTGTTAAAAAGGGTCTGTTTACTATCAAAAGAAGTCCATCTTCCTGTCTACCCACCGAAAGCTGTTGTAACTTCCGCAACCCTTTAAACTCACTTTTTAACTAAACCCGCTTAATCATGACTACCCGTATTCTTTCCTTCCTTTTCGTTGCCTGCTGCGTACTCTTCGCCGGCACCTCCCTCGAAGCCCAACGCCTTGGCATCGGCGGCTTCAAGCTCAAGAAAATTGGTGCTGCCTTTGGCCAGGACCAGGACATGCTCGGCGATATGTCCGCCAACTACTTCATCAGTACCGCCCAGGAGGGCGCGCTGGAGCGGGACTATTCCCAGCTCAACCTGGATCCCAGCTACGTCTCCAGTATGATCTGCGAGAACCCCCACCTGCGCCTGAACCTGACCTGGGAGCACGAGCAGCTCTCTAACCTGGAGTTTGGTACCAACCTGGTATTGATCACCGGCCGGATTGACGAGATGTCGTTTCGGACACCAGACTACGAGAACCACCTCAGAATCTCGCAGTACAGCAACGAAATCGTCTTTGAGCCAACCTTAGGCTGGCGCCTCGGCCGGGGAGCCTTCAACCTCACCGGCATCGTTGGCGGTAACCTCGGTTACCACTGGGGAGATATGAGTATTAACGGTAACGTCACTGAGTGTGGGGACGGGATCAAGCTCCGCTCGGGAGACCTTGCCAGCGGTTGTGAATCAATCAGGGTATTTGAAAACACAAACATCAGCACGGGCATCTCTACCCGTCTTTTTGCCGAGGCTAAAGCTTCCTTTCAGATTGCCCGCCGCTTAGAGATGGGCCTTCACGTTCGCCGTGGAGCGGGGCTCCGCATGGCCGGAGGTAGCCGGACCCAGACCACTTCGCTTCACTCCGGAGGGGTGTCCATGGCCTGGGTACTACGGTAGCTTCAAACCATAATTACGTAACCCCTAAGTATCAGGCCCATTCCGTTAGCGGGGTGGGCCTGATGGTTTTTGTGTGGACGGCCATATCTACTTATCTCCGTGGTAAATCCCGTCTAGAAACCGGTAACGCGCATCGTTTTTGGCGTTTACGGCCTTGCTCTCTACGTCGATGATCATCACCGGAGGGCTGTCGTCATTAGCGTCAACTTGTGGCCATTGGGGCAGTTCTTTGCCGTTCGGATTACCCGTTTTGATGAAGTTGGCGAAGTAGCCCTTCATGGTGGCGGAGACTTTGTGGTCGTCTTCCGTCCATTGCCAGCCGGAGACCAGGTGGAGGTTGCCCAGCGCGTACTCGATTTCGCAGGCGTGCGGAGCACCGATGGCCGGTGGGCGTTCTCCCTTTGCGTTCGCAGGGCGGAGTTTTGAGTAGAGGTAGCGGTAAACTGGCTGGCTGCTGTGTTTGCGGTGCAGATCAAACCACTTCCAGGTGCTGAAGACGATCCAGTTGTCGGCACCGAAGTCGGAGATGGTTTGCTCTAGTTCCGTACCGGAGGTGCCGGCGTAAAGTTGGAGTGCTTCATCGGCGTTTTTACCCATTCGTTGATTCACCACTTCTTCGAATGCGGCCCGGGTAAAGGGCGGACGAGCGAAGGCTGCGGCGGGCAACTCTGCGGAGTTCCAGCCGAGTAGCAGCGGGACCATCGCCTGCTCCCTTGCCTCAAAAATTTCGGGCAACGACTTCGGGAGCAAGTACCCATCGCGTACCAGGGGCAACCGGGGCTGGTGTTCGTTGTACAGCTCAAAAAGTTCGGCGGTGCTGAGTTGGCGAAATTCTTCCCAGGCGTAGCCCGTTTTTTCTACGAAATCAGCGCCCATTTTCTCGGCATCTTTTAAGGCTACTGGCGTACCGGTCGGGTTAATGAGGGCACCACTTTCACCGATGGCACCGGCAATGTTGCCGCGCGAAAGGGGCGAGGCCATGTGCAGGCTGGTGGACATGGAGCCAGCAGATTCTCCGGCAATGGTGATTTTGTTGGGGTTGCCGCCGAAGGCGGCGATGTTGTCTTTTACCCACTGTAAGCCGGCCGACTGGTCTAGCGCGCCGTAGTTGCCCGAGGCTTCGTACGGGGCTTCCTGGGAAAGCTCCGGGTGGGCGAAGTAGCCGAACAGGTTGAGGCGGTAGTTCAGGGTGACGACGACGATGCCTTCCCGGGCCATACTCGCACCGTCGTACCGGTATTCAGAGCCATCTCCGGCAACGTGGCCGCCGCCGTAGAAATAGAGCAGGACCGGTAGGCCCGTTTGTTTTTGTTTCCTCGGCGTCCAGACATTTAGGTAGAGGCAGTCTTCGCTCAGCCCGGCGGAGCGGAAGAGCATATCGTCCCACATGAATTTTTGGATGGCCCGCGGGCCGAAAGTTTTCGCTTGCTTTACCCCAGACCATTTTTCGGCGGGTTGGGGCGCTTTCCAGCGCAGATCGCCTACCGGTGGCTGGGCGTAGGGAATGCCCAAGTAGGTTTGTATTCCGGTCTTATTGTCGTAGTCGCCTTCCAAAACCCCACCGCTTACGGTAACGTGTACGGGGAATCCGTTCGGGTTTTGGGCGCGCACGCAGGATGCAATGAGGAGGATAAGGGCAAGGGTAAGCAGCGTAGTCTTCATCAGCAGGAAGGTTTTGGTCCTGGGAGTGAAGCTAAGGCTTTTTTGGAGGAGTTACTCCGGGTAAGAGCTCGCTCACGTCGATGGTGCCGAGGATGTTGTGCTCAAAGGTGCTCCCTTCCTGGTGGATGGCAACCTCGCCGTAGGTGCCGTCTTCCTTTGGTTTGGTATACACCTCAAACTGCCGCTCCACGAGGTTGATGATCCAGTATTCCTGAACGCCGCCTTCGGCGTAAATGGGGAGTTTGTGCTCGCGGTCTTTGTCAAGGGCGCAGGTGCAAAGTAGAGGTTCTGAAAGCGCAATGCCTCTAAAACCTCGCTTTGCACCTGCGGCCGCGCCTACACCTGCTCTGCATCAGCAAAATCTACTCCGTAGTAGATGTCGGCGAGCTTTAAAGCAGAACTTATGCTGTTCAACTCAATCGAAGATTTGATGCCCTCTGCGGAGTGTAAACCGAACAGGTCACCGTTGCCGTGGCGGCGGTAGAGCATTACTTCCGCACGGTCCTGATACACGATGAGGTACTCGGTTATGCTAGGGATCGAAAAGTAGAACCGGAGTTTAGCTCCCGTATCATATTTTATACTGTTCGGTGAGAGCACCTCTACAACAAGAACGGGGTTTGTAATGGCTCCTTTTAAACGATCTGATTCTTTCCTTTTTCCGCAACTGGCTCCAGCATCCGGATATATGTATTTACCTCCAGGGGCGACTTCAATTTTCATCTCAGAGTTGAAGGCTCTACATCCTGAACTACTGGCTCTGGTCAGGTTAGTAAGCGCAGTCGCAACATTGTTACAAATATCAGAGTGCGTTACACTCCCACCAGCCATTCTAACCAGTTGCCCATCATGGTATTCATACCGAACCCTGTCTTCCTGCTCAATGGCAAGATAGTCCTCAATGGCAACGTCCTTAAATTTTTCCTGGCCCATAGCTTACAAATGCTTTGCGCTAAGATAAGGTTTCCACCTCTTACCGCGTCAGGTAAACACTCCGGTTTCGGTCCAGTTCCCGGAAGAAGGGATCGGTCATGTCCTTAACGAAGCGGATGGCTTCTCCGGTAGATTTCATCTCCGGGCCGAGCTGCTTGTCTACGTTCGGGAATTTGTTGAAGCTGAAGACGGGCACCTTGATCGCGTAGCCACTCGGCTTCGGGTTGATGGTGAAGTCTTTCAGCTTATTGGCGCCCAGCATCACCTTGGTGGCGATGTTCAGGTAAGGCACTTTATAGGCCTTGGCGATGAAGGGCGTCGTCCGGGAAGCACGCGGATTGGCCTCGATGACGTATACAATCTCTTCGCCGGTTTCCTTATCGGTCTTGATGGCGAACTGGACGTTGATGAGGCCCTTCGTTTTCAGCGCAAAGGCCAGCTTCTCGGTGTACTCGCGCATCTTATTGACGGCGTTGACGCTGAGCGAGTAGGTCGGCAACACGGCCGAGGAATCACCGGAGTGGATGCCCGCAGGCTCGATGTGCTCCATGATGCCCATGATGTGAACTTCGTCGCCGTCGCAGATGGCGTCAACTTCAGCTTCTTTTGCCCGGTCCAGGAAGTGATCCACGAGGATGACCATGTTGGGGTCCTGCTTGAAAATCTTCAGGGCGTGGCGCTCCAGCTCTTCGTCGTTGATGACGATGCGCATATCCTGCCCACCGAGTACGTAGCTGGGGCGAACGAGTACGGGGTAATCTACCCGCTTAACGACCTCCAGGGCTTCGTCGGCATTCTTGGCCGTACCGAAGGGCGGGTAGGGGATGTCGAGCTCTTTCAGCAGGCTACTGAAGCGGCCCCGGTCTTCGGCCAAATCCAGGCTCTCGTAGCTGGAGCCGAATACTTTGATGCCCCGGTTGTGGAATTCTTCGGCGAGCTTAAGGGCCGTCTGGCCACCGAGCTGAACGATGACGCCTTCGGGCTTTTCAAGCTCGATGATCTCCCGGATATGCTCCCAGTAAACGGGCTCGAAGTAGAGCTTATCAGCCTGGTCGAAGTCGGTAGAAACGGTTTCGGGGTTACAGTTCACCATGATGGCCTCGTAGCCAGCCTCCTGCACGGCGCGCAGGCCGTGGACGCAGCAGTAATCAAACTCAATACCCTGGCCGATCCGGTTGGGGCCGGAGCCGAGAACGATGACTTTCTTCTTGTCGGAAACGATGCTCTCGTTCTCCTGGTCGAAGGTAGAGTAGAAGTAGGGCGTTTGGGCTTCGAACTCAGCGGCGCAGGTATCCACCATTTTGTAGGTCCGGCGGATGCCGAGTTCATAGCGGCGCTTGGTGACACCCTCTTCGTCGACGCGGAGAAGATAAGCGATTTGCGCGTCGGAATAACCGAGTTCTTTGAGTTCGCGGAAAAAATCTGCGGGGATGTCTTCGGGAACGTTGTAGCGCTGTACCTGGAGATCGTAATCAACGAGGCGTTTGACCTGGTTGATGAACCAGGGGTCGATCTTGGTGAGCTTATGGATGGTCTTGCGCGGGACGCCGAGACGGAGGGCATCCTTGAGGCGGAAGAGGCGGTCGTCGGAGACGTTTTCCAGGCGGTTGAGGATGTCGTCCGTCTTGATCCATTCTTTCTTATCGGAGCCGAGGCCAGCGCGGCCATTTTCGAGACTCTGGCAGGCTTTCTGCAGTGCTTCGAGGAAGTTACGGCCGATGCCCATCACTTCACCGACGGACTTCATCTGCAAACCGAGCTTATGGTCTGCGCCGGGGAATTTGTTGAAGTTCCAGCGGGGGATTTTTACGATCACGTAGTCGAGCGTTGGCTCAAAGAAGGCGGAGGTGGTCTTGGTGATCTGGTTTTTCAGCTCGTCCAGGGTGTACCCTAGGGAAAGTTTTGCAGCGATCTTCGCAATCGGGTAACCGGTTGCTTTTGAGGCTAGTGCTGAAGAGCGGGATACCCGGGGGTTGATCTCGATTACAATTAATTCCTCGGTCTCCGGGTTCTGGCTGAACTGGATATTACACCCTCCGGCGAAGTTGCCCATACCGCGCATCGCGATGATGGCCTGGTTGCGCATATCCTGGTAGGCCTTGTCGGAGAGCGTCATGGCCGGAGCCACCGTGATGGAGTCTCCGGTGTGGATGCCCATGGGGTCAAAGTTCTCTACCGCACAGATGATGACTACGTTGTTTGCGGAGTCACGCAGGAGTTCAAGCTCAAACTCCTTCCAGCCGAGTACGGCTTTGTCGATCAGGACTTCGTGGGTAGGGCTGGCATCCAGGCCCCGGCGCAGCATGTCCGCGTAGTCTTCCTGCTTGAAGCAGAAGCCACCACCGAAGCCGCCGAGGGTATAGCTCGGGCGGATCACGAGTGGGAAGCCGATCTCCTGAGCGGCTTCCATGCCTTCCAGGAAAGAGTTGGCAATCATTGCCGGGGCACACTTCAGGCCCAGTTTTTCCATGTGGAGGCGGAAGAGCTCGCGGTTCTCGGCGAGGTCGATCGCTTCGAGGTCCACACCGATCAGGCGGGTGTTGTACTTCTCCCAAATGCCCAGCTCACCGCATTCAATGGCGAGATTCAGGGCTGTTTGGCCGCCCATGGTGGGCAAGACGGCATCAATCTGTGGTTGTTCCCGCAGGATTTGCTCTACGGAATCAGGAGTGAGTGGTAAAAGGTAGACGTTCTCCGCTGTGGAGGGGTCCGTCATGATCGTAGCCGGGTTCGGGTTGATGATCGTGACTTCAATGCCTTCGTCCCTTAGGCTGTGGCTAGCCTGGGTTCCGGAGTAATCAAATTCGCAAGCCTGACCGATGATAATCGGGCCAGAACCAATAATTAGGACTGATTTAATGGAGGTATCCTTTGGCATGCCTAGTGGGGTAGGGGGTTAAAATTCGCGCAAAGATAGCAGCTTAAGGGGGATAATTTTTAGCGGATGCACGTGGTTTGCAACATAATTTTGACAACTTGAAATCAGAGTTAAGGGGCAGAAGTAACGCAGGTATTAAAGGGCGGTATGAAGAATATGACTATATTGCATTTTTTTGCCAGTTTCTTTTTTTTTGCCCATACTTATTCTCTCATGAAAAACGATTTCTTTAGTCCGCATTATGCTGCTTTGTTTAAGCATACCGGTAACCCGACTTTGCAGTCGGCAGAAAAACTTCGTCACATGCAAAAAAAGTGTATTGGCCGAAACGACCCGAATACGTTTTACGCAACGGTAGATCCGCGTCCGGCCCCTAAGGTGGTCTGGAGCTACAATACACAAGCTCATTTTAGTGCTAAAACATTTGGCTACCAAACATTTTTTGCGGCCGTGCATCCGTTTTGGTTGCCACTCTACGTAGGTATGTTTGAAGTAAGCCATCGGCTGTTCGATCCGCCGCCCTCGGGAACGTCTGGCCGAGATTTTACCCTGACCGCCAACGTACCGCTAAAGCATAAGTCAAATAAGTATTACTGGTACAGTCAGGTTTCTCTTCCGGGGACTTTTGATGACCGTGGAGGTATCGTTGAGTACCTAAGCGAATTCCATCGGCTGGCGGAGTTTGATCGGATGGTACCTGCCAGGCAGACACTTACTTTTAGGGGGAAACGGATGGTCGATTATGACGAATTGATGAAAGTGAAACTAGGTAGCCTGTTGGACGCGTCCTTACAAGAGTTGCTTTCGCCCGCTCATTACAAACTATTGCTTGCATACCGAGTATTGCTGTCCCAAAACGGCGACACCAGCCGGGAAGGCGTCTCAAAGTTTCTTGACCTGAGCCTTCGGGCACTCGATAGGGGGAATGTTCGCTTGCTTGACCAGTCTAGCAGCGCCTTTCCGGCCGCAGTTCTTACTTCCGTAGTGCACTTTGCTGAGTTCTTGAACGATTTCAGTAGTGATCCGTTGCCCCTTCAAACCAGAGGTAGCTTGTAGTAGATTCTTAGCATCAAAAGCAAGTCAGGTTTCTGATCTGAAGAGCTATATAAGGGCTAAATCTACAGGGTAATTGCGAAACTTTACAACCCGCTAGACCAATGAATGATCAGGGACCTTTCTCAAAATTGCTTGAAAACATTGGTGAGCCTACCCTTCAGTCTCTTGAGCGTTTGCGTTTAGTGGAGTCGGATTGTGAGGGCAGGGAAGACCCTAATTCTTTCTACCTCACTTTCACGCTTAGTAACCCTCCGATTATCAACTGGAGCTACAATTCTAAACTTCTTCTCGGAGTAGACAAGCTGGATTATGAAAGTTATTACACCCGCATCCATCCAGCCTGGTT
>CAYWMW010000214.1:0-7870 GCA_964458975.1 uncultured Lewinella sp.
GTGATTGACGGGGAAATATGGCCGTTCATCATAAAACCTGCGTGGCTTGCAACTCTGGCCACATCTTTGTCGTCACTTAGGAACCAGCATTGAGATTAGCATTAAACATTAACCAAAAATCCAACCCCCAAATGAAGAACCTCCTCTTTTCCATCCTTGCTCTTTTTATCCTTTCCCCTGCACCTGCGGCCGCGCATACGCCTAACTCCAATGAGCCGCTCATCGTGCGGAGCAAAGTGATGGAAGGTGGCCTGGAAGTGCTCATGGCCAACCTACAGCAAACCAAAACCGTAATCACCCTCACGAACCTGAATACGAAACGAGAATTATTCTCCGACCGTATCCGGAAGCACAACGGCTACAGCTACAACCTCAACCTGGATAAGCTGAAGCGAGGCCGCTACCTGCTCTCTGTTACCAAGGGCAAGGAAGTACGCAAACAGGTACTTCTTGTTTCCAAAAAAGGGGTAATGTGTAGTGCCTGGAAGTGAGCAATTAGCATAAAGCATTCAGCATTTAGTTGGGTTCTTCCGTACTAAATGCTAATAGCTAAACGCTAATAGCTAAACTCTTCCCCGTGCGTTATTTCCTTCTGTTTGCCTCCGCCTTATTGTTTGTCTCCTGCGGCTCCAACGAGATCCCCATCCCCAAGCCGCGTTCGTACCCCAGGGTGATGTACCCCAGCCAGGAGTACGTGAACGCCAAGCCCGAATACTGCCCGTTCAGCTTTGACCGGCCAGCATCCGCAAAAATCAATAAGGAAGAAACCTACTTTGAAGCTACCCCACCGGATGAGTGCTGGTTCGATGTCCGCCTCGCGGAATCCCTGAACGGCAGCATTCACTTTTCTTACTACCCCATCAACTCCTACGCCGACTTTGAGGGCTACCGGGATCAGGCCTTCAAGCTCACCAGCAAGCACATCGAACGCGCCAGCAACATCGAGGAAATTGTCATCAACCGGCCCGCAGCCAACGTACACGGCATCGCCTTCGATGTTTCCGGCCCCGCGGCCAGCCCGTTCCAGTTTTACCTGACCGATTCCACAAACCACTTCCTCCGGGGTGCGCTCTACTTCGACGCTAAGGTTAATCCGGATTCCATTGCTCCCGTGGTGGCCTTTGCTAAGGAGGATATTTTTCGGTTGGTGGAGTCGTTTGCGTGGCGGTAGCTCGTTGGCCGAGGCACCAACTCGTCCGCCGAGCCTTGCGTAGCTTGGCTCGTCGGCCGACGAGTTCCTACCGCCGGCCGGCGAGCTACTCCTTCCCCTTCACCCCCTCAGCAGCATCCAACAAATCCTGCGTAGCCTTCTTCAGCTCTTCCACATCTTCTTTGGCTTCTTTTACCGTCTTCGTTTTGGCACCAGCTTTAGGCTTCGCTTGAGATTTGGATCGGCTCCGCTTGCGCTTCGGCTTGGCGGCAACCTCTTCCTTTTCCTTGGCGGCGGCTTTGGCTTTCTCTTCCAGTACGGCTTTGGCTTCGGCGGCGGCTTCGGGATCTACCTCGGCGGCTTTGGCTTTGGCGGGGAAGGGCTTCTTGCTGAAGCTCAACTCGTCCTTACCCAGGTCGGTGTAGATGGTGTCTCCGGCTACAAACTTACCGGAGATGAGGTCTTTGGAGAGCTCATCGGCCAGGTCCGCCTGGAGGACGCGCTTCATCGGGCGGGCACCGAACTGGGGGTCGTAGCCCCGCTCGGCGAGCCAGTCTAAGGCGCGGTCGCTGATCTTCAACATCATCCCCTGGCGGGCGAGCATTTTCTCGGTCTTGCGCAGCAGGAGGCGGGCGATCTTCTTGATCTCCTCCAGGCTCAGGGGGGTGAACATGATGCGCTCATCGATCCGGTTAAGGAACTCCGGGCGAAGCTCTTCTTTGAGGTACTCGAAGACCTCCTCCTTGGTCGTTTTGATGATGTCTTCGCGGTGCTCGGGGCCTACACTGGCGAGGTCTTCGAAGTTCTCCAGGATTTTATCAGCCCCCATGTTGGAGGTCATGATGATGAGGGTGTTCTTGAAGTTGGCCACGCGGCCCCGGTTGTCCGTCAAACGGCCATCGTCGAGTACCTGCAGGAGGATGTTGAAAGTATCCGGGTGGGCCTTCTCGATCTCATCCAGCAGAACGATGGAGTACGGGCGCTGGCGGACGGCCTCGGTCAGCTGTCCGCCTTCGTCGTAGCCTACGTATCCGGGAGGTGCCCCCACCAGGCGGCTCACCGTGTGGCGCTCCTGATATTCCGACATATCGATGCGGGTGATGGCGTTTTCGTCGTTGAAGAGTACTTCGGCGAGGGCTTTGGCGAGTTCCGTCTTACCAACTCCGGTTGGGCCGAGGAAGATGAAGGAACCGATGGGCCGGTTCTCGTCCTGCAAACCGGCGCGGGAGCGGCGAACGGCGTCGGAGACGGCGATCACGGCTTCGTCCTGACCAATCAGGCGCTTGTGCAGCTCGTCTTCCAGTTTCAGCAGTTTTTCCCGCTCGCTCTGCATCATGCGGGTGACGGGGATGCCCGTCCAGCGGGCCACTACTTCGGCAATGTCTTCAGCGGTTACTTCTTCGTTGGTGAAGCGCTTCTCGTCGGGCAGCTCTTCGAGTTCTTTCTCGGCATCCTCGATCTGTTTTTGCAGGTCTGCGAGCTGGCCATAGCGGATTTTGGCTACGGTCTCGAAGTCGCTGGCGCGCTCGGCCTGTTCGGCGAGGTGCTCCAGCTCTTCCATCTGTTTTTTGAGGCCCTGGCTGTTGTCCACCAGGTCCTTTTCCATCGTCCAGCGCGCGCGCAGGGAGTCGCGGCCTTCGCGGGCGTTGGCGATCTGCTCCTCAATGATCTTGAGCTTGGGCGCGCTGCCCTCACGCTTGATGGCTTCGCGTTCGATCTCCAGCTGGCGGACTTTCCGGTCGGCCTCGTCGATCTCTTCCGGTACGCTGTCCAGCTCCAGGCGGAGGCGGGCGGCGGACTCGTCAATCAGGTCAATCGCTTTATCGGGCAGGAACCGGTCGGCGATGTAGCGGTTACTGAGTTCGGCGGCGGCGACGAGGGCTTCGTCGAGGATTTCGATTTTGTGGTACACCTCGTAGCGTTCCTGAAGGCCGCGCAGGATGGAGATGGTATCCTCCACGCTTGGCTCTTCGATGCGGACGGTCTGGAAACGGCGGACGAGGGCCTTGTCTTTCTCGAAGTACTTCTGGTATTCATCCAGCGTAGTTGCGCCGATGGTGCGGAGGTCTCCGCGGGCGAGGGCGGGCTTGAGGATATTGGCCGCGTCCATCGCGCCGTTGCCACCGCCGGCGCCAATCAGGGTGTGGATTTCGTCTACGAAAAGGACGTAGCGACCGTTGCTGTTGGCCACTTCTTTGATGATGCCCTTCAGGCGTTCTTCAAAGTCACCTTTATACTTTGCTCCGGCGAGCATCCCGGCGATGTCGAGCACGAAGATGCGCTTTTCGAGCAGGCTTTCGGGCACGTCGCCCTTCACGATCCGCCAGGCGATGCCTTCAACGATGGCGGTTTTACCGACGCCGGGCTCACCGATCAGGAGGGGGTTGTTTTTCTTGCGGCGGCTGAGGATTTGGAGGAGGCGGCGGATTTCTTCGTCGCGGCCCACGATGGGGTCCAGCTTACCGTCTTCGGCGCGCTGGTTGAGATTGATGGTGTACTTTTCGAGAAGATTGTAGGTGTTGTCGTCTCCTGGTTCGGAGACGGTTTTGCCCTTGCGCAGTTCCTTGATGGCGTTGCGGATGCCTTCGTTGGTGGCACCGAGTTCTTTCATGATCCGGGCACCTTTATCGGAAGCGCCCTGGATGATGCCGAGCAGCATCAACTCAATAGAGATATACTGATCGCCAAAGTCTTTGAGCATCTTTTTGGCACGGCTCAGGGCGCGGTTGGCGTCGTTGGTCAGGTACTGCTTCGTGGCCCCTTTCACTTTGGGGTAATCAATCAGGGCTTCTTTGATTTCGCGGCGAACGGCTTCTCCGTTAAGGCCTACTTTTTTAAAGATGAAATCTGCGACGGATTCGTCAACGGTCATTATCCCGGCCAGCAGGTGGGGCGTATCCACTTGTTGCTGGTCCATCTCTTTAGCGATCTTCTGGGCCTGAATGATGGCCTCCTGGGCTTTGGTGGTGAAATTTTCGTAAGTCATAGGGTCGCAAGATACGGGGTGGCGGGGAAAGGGGGAAGGGAGGAAAGGGGAAAGAACTTAGGTACTCGGCTTAGGGGCGGGTTTTGTGGACTTGTGCCTGGTTTTGGACGACGAGGAGGGGAAAGGATTCTTGATTCTCGATTCTCGATTGGTGATTCTTGATTTAGCTGCCGCACGTTAGAGGTGTTTCAGGGGGCGCGGCCGCGGGATGCAAGGGGCGGTTTAAAGATCGGTCGAAGCGTTAATCTTACCGTAGGCGCGGCTTCAGCCGCTGCCTTGAAAGTTGAAATGTAAGAGCCGCGCCTATGGGTAATAAGGTTGAGTGGTTCTGCAACGACCGGAGCCTAAACCGTTCCTTGCACCTGCGGCCGCGCCCAAATACCCAACGCCAAAAGGCCGAAGCTCACCCCGGAGCTTCGGCCTTTCATTTCCTGCAGCAGGAAAGAAAATTAGTTACTGGAGGCCGGGTACGCCAGAGCCGGAAACGGCAAGTGCGGTAAGCACGCAGAGGGTGAAGAGTGCTGCGGCTAGGCCCCAGGTGATCTTTTCGATCATGTCCGTAGAGCGGGAAGCGCCGAGCATTTGGTTGGCCTGTGAACCACCGAAAGTGGAGTCAATACCGCCACCCTTCGGGTTCTGGACGAGGACGACCAGCATGAGGAGAAGGCAAACGAGGCCGGTCAGGATGGTAAGAAGATTAACCATGGGGATTATAATTTTTCCTGCAATTCTTTAATGAGGCCCGCAAAGATCGTCTTTTTTTCTGGATAAAGCAACTCCAGGCTGCGGTACATCTTGATGGCCCGCTGGTACTGCCCCTGCTGCCCCAGCAGGCGGGCCAGGGTTTCGCTCGCTACGGCTTCCTTAGCCACCAGGCTGCGGCGGGCGATTTTACGTACTTCAAGCTGTTCATCTGCCAGCTTTTCGCTTTGCCGACGGCGAATGCTGCGCAAACGGTCTTTGAGCGACCGGCCATGCTCCGGGCGCTTACCGTCCGAAAACCTGGAAACCGGTTCGGGGGCCAAAGCTTCGGGCTTTGTTGCATCAGGAAGCGGTGCTGTTTCCGCAGTCCATTCGGGAAGAATGGAGAGAAAGGCTGCGGCAACCATGGCCCAGGCATCGGGCATTTGATAAGGTTCCACCGTTTCCTTTGCTGGCTTCTCGGGAACGGGAGCTGACTGGAGAAGTACCTCTTCCTGTTCGTCCGCCTCAAGCTCAGGAAAAATTTTTTCGTAGCTCAAGGTGTTTTCGGGCGCAACGTTGTTGTCCTCTGATAACAAGGCTGCATCCTCTAGCGCAATTTCATCCAGGGTACGCAGTTCCAGGATTTCGGTTTCTTCCTGGGCTTCTTCCTTGTTCAGCATTTGAGTGTCCTGAAGCAGGTCGTAGATAAATGCCCGGTCAAACGAGGCGGTGGCGCAGCGTTGCAGGTAACTTTGCTCATCGGGGTGGCCCTCCAGGTGGGTTTTAAGCAGCAGCAGCAAGCGCAGGTTCGAAGAATAGGGATACTCCATCGCCAGCCCCTGCAGTTCCGCCAGTGGAAGTGCATATAGTAGTTGGGGTTGCTCCAGATAAAGCTGAAAATCTTTTGCGTTCATTCTCCGTGGTCTGCCGCCAAAGGTCGGGATATACTTCCGGGAATGCAAACCGGATATACGATTGAAGGAGCAGCGGACCTCCTGACGTCACTACGGAGCATGAAAAGCGGGGCGGCGGCTAATTTTTCCGACAGAACGGTTAAAATAGATCACCTTAAAAAAGCAGTTCAGATTCTTTTCGTGTCAAAACAACACAGAAACAACGAAGTCCGTGAAATAGACTTGTGACAAAGAAAAAAAAATCCTATATTTGCATTGCAATCGAATGCATCTATGTTCGTTTGAAAGATTTTGTGTTGTTCATAGTGTTTATTATTTAGCCTTTGACCCATTGTGTCAAAGGTTTTTTTTGTCCACGCAGTTAAGGCTTTTATCCTATTCGGGATATATTATTTATTTTTGCCTGTGTTTCGGAGGGTAAACCAGCGAAATTTTTTGAAAAAGTAAGAGTCTATGGCTAAGCATAAGAAAGAGCGCATCGTTCTCCAACAGGGAGATGAAGAGATCAACATAAGCTACGATAGTTTGCGTAGCGCGGTATTGGTACTTAGGGCTATTAATCATGAGCTAAGGCGCAACATCGTTAACCTTCTTGAGAAAGAGGACCGTATGACGGTGACGCAGATATACATCCAACTTCGTATTGAGCAATCAGTAGCTTCTCAACACCTTGCCATTTTGCGTAAAGCAGGTATTGTTCAGCCCCATCGGGAGGGGAAGTTCATTTACTACAGTCTTGAAAAAACCAGGTTATCGCAAATTGCGGATCTTGTCACGACCCTCTCCAACTAACCAATAATACGCCAAAACAGACCGCTTTCTCAACAAAAAGTACCGTTTACACGCAAAACGCTTGTATTAACCAAATATTTATACGATCTTTGCACTCAAGCAATGAAGCAGTCGCCCATTGCTTGTCATCCCTGATTTTAACCGCTGGCAGGGCTATCGCATCCCAATATTCATAACTTAACAAGATTCACTTAGCACCATCGCCCGCCAGCACAGTATTCTGACCAAGTAGTAAAGATGGAGCTTTTAAACACTTCCCAGGTTCACCAGCGTGACCTGGAAATTTCTTCGGAAATTCTCCGGGCTCTGGCCCATCCCCTTCGTATGCGTATTCTTGAGTTTATTGATCAGCACGAGCTAATCAATGTTAACCGTATCTACAGTTCGCTTAACCTCGAGCAATCTATCACCTCCCAGCACCTCCGCATTTTGCGTCAGGCCGGGCTAGTCGAAACAGAACGCGAAGGCAAGTTTATCCACTACAAGCTAAACTACGCAAGGTTGCGCAACACTGTGCAGGCTATTAAGCACTATCAATCTACTGTTGGCGAAGTTGAGTCTTCCGCCCAGGCATCTTAACTGAAGGCTTAGGAACGCAATTTAAAGAAAAATCACTCCTCTTCTTCTTTTCTCTCAGACTTGTCCTTCCTTAATACGCTGGTAAAGTAAAAGGACAGCAGCAGGACAACCCCTGCCGAAATTGCCACATCCGCCAGGTTAAACACCGGCCGGAAGAACAGATAGGCACGCCCGCCCACCAGGGGCAACCATTCAGGGTAAGTTCCATAAAATAAAGGAAAGTAGAGCATGTCTACTACCCGCCCGTACAACAGGGGAGCATAGCCTCCTTCTGCGGGAAAGATTTCAGCTACTCCTCCGTGGAAAGAAGATTCAGAGAAGAAATGTCCATAAAACACGCTGTCGATAATATTGCCGAGCGCACCAGCTTGAATTAAAGAAAAGCCAAGTAAGAGCCTTCTTTCAGCCTTTTCCTTAATCAGCCTAAAAAGGTATACAAACAAGAAGCTTACTGCGGTAATTCGGAATAAGGTGAGTAGAAGTTTACCAAACTCAGGCCCGAGGCTAAGCCCGAAGGCCATACCGTTGTTCTCTACAAAATGAACCAGGAAGTGAGGCGAGCCAAAAAGCTGGAATTCTTCTCCGTACGCCAAATGCGTTTTCACCCAAATTTTCAGCCCTTGATCCAGCAAGAGCACGATAAAGAGCGTTAAACCAACTAGAAGTTTCCTGTTCATAGGGGGTAAAGTTACACTTCCGGTAAGTGCCTTAGGAACGCGAATGAAATAAACCCAAATTTTTGATCTGGTGAATTTTGGCTGCTGG
>CAYWMW010000215.1:0-4021 GCA_964458975.1 uncultured Lewinella sp.
CCCGAAGAAAGACGACCCTTGGACGCGTATAGAGCGGATTACAAGATTCGAACCTGCGACCTCAACCTTGGCAAGGTTGCGCTCTACCAACTGAGCTAAATCCGCGTCTGCTGGCTGCTCAGCCAAATGCTTTATTCCTAAAGCGATGCAAATATACAGCGATCACTTCGACCCGCACAAGTAAAACGGAGCTTTTAAATGATTTTTTTGCTCCTCAAACGTCCAAGATTTTGATTCTCAACCGGTTGGGGGCGAACTTTTTTTTCAGCTTATTTTTTCAAGGTGCTTGTTCTTCGATAAGTGCTTCGATGGAGGGCGGATTCAGGACGGGGCCGACGCGGGTGAGCTTCAATTCTGCGAGTGCACGGCCACTTAGGGCACAAGCGCGGAGATTCTTGCCTTTTAGCCATGCGGCGAGGAAACCGGACCAGAAAGCGTCTCCGGCTCCGGTGGTGTCTTTTACGTCTACTTTGCGGGCGGGGAGGTGGAAGTGTTCGTCGGCGGTCATAACGTAGCAGCCGTCTTCGCCGAGGGTGAGGCAGACGAGGTTAGCCCCCAGGTGGAAGATACGTTGGGCGGCGGCGTGGTGGTCTTCGGTGGCGCTTTCTCCGAAGAGGCGCTCGAAGTCTACCTCACTTACCTTCACGAAGGCACCTAACTCAGCTAGTTGGGTTAAGACGTTAAGGCCCGCCTGGCGGTTGTTGCCCCAGATTTTGTCGGCGTAGTTGAAATCGGTACTTAACTGTACGCCGTTGCGGGCGGCGGCGGCCATCTCCTCCAGGATGGCAGTTCTTGCGGGCTCCAGGCTAAGGGCGAAGGCGGTAGTATGGACCAGGCGGGCACCAGCTATTCCGGCCTGCGTTAGTTGTGCGGTGGTGATGTGTTTATCCGCAAGGCGGTAGGGTTCAAAGTTGCTTACTGCCTGGCTTTTGGTGACCAGGATCAGGGTAGTTGGCTCCGCTACGCTGACGATTCCATCCGTATTTACCCCGGCTTCCTTTACCGTATTGATGAGCAGAGAACCGGCATCGTCAGCACCGACCGTTGCAACCAGGCTGACATCGCAGCCCAGGCGGGCCATATTCATCGCAAGGTTAGCGGGGCTGCCTCCCGCAAGCCGTTGGTAGCGGTCCGCTCCGGAGAAGTCTTCGGCGTATTCAGTACTGATGAGATCAATGAGGAGTTCACCGATGGCTATGATATCTGGCATTGGGACGGGGTGGTTTAAGTCGGTAATGTACATAATTGAGCACGACTGCGCAATTAGTGCCCTGATAAGGGTACGTCCCCTAGCGAGGGGTTGATCGAAAGCCGAAGGCGAAGATCAGCCCCTCGCGAATTAGAGGATAACTCAACCGGGAAGATGTCGGCTAGAGCGACCATGACCCGGCCCGGAAGGCATCGACCGGCTCAAAACCTTCCCCGGCACCCGCGGCCGCGCAAAAAAAGATGACACAATAGTACAGATACTAACGGAACATAACAGAACAATTATAGCCCTCCCTTACTTTTGCTGGTACCGAAAAGTAAGAACCATGAAAGCTAATCCCCAACGCGCCGCAAAACTAGCGAAACTACGAACCAACGAATTCGACCTCGTCGTCATTGGTGGCGGCATCACCGGGGCTGGGGTTGCCCTGGATGCCGCCAGCCGGGGCCTTGATGTCTTGCTGGTAGAACGCAACGATTTCGCCTCCGGCACCAGCTCTAAATCCACCAAACTCATTCACGGAGGGCTGCGGTATTTGAAAAACCTGGAAATCGGGCTGGTACGCGAAGTTGGCCAGGAACGCGCCGTAGTCCACGAAATCGCCCCGCACCTCGTCCGCCCCGAAAAAATGTTACTCCCCCTGGTGGAAGGCGGTTCGCTGGGCAAGCTCACCACCAGCATGGCCCTCTGGGTCTACGACTTTCTGGCCGACGTTGAAGGCGACGACAAACGCGTGATGCTGACGAAGGAAGAGACGATGAACTACGAGCCCCTCGTCCGTAAAGACATCCTCACCGGCGGCGGCTTCTACGCCGAGTACCGCACCGACGATGCCCGCCTGACCATCGAAAACATAAAGACCGCCGAACGCCACGGCGCCACGGCCATGAACTACACCGAGGCCACCGACTTCGTCTACGACGAGGCCGGCACCATCACCGCCGTTGTCTGCCACGACCGCTTTACGGACGAAAGCGTCACCGTAAAAACCAAGCACGTCATCAGCTGCACCGGCCCCTGGGTCGATGAGCTGCGGGAAGTGGACAAGAGCATGACCGAGCGCCACGTCTTCCTGTCTAAAGGCGTACACATCGTGGTCTCCCGCGAGCGGCTCCCGCTCCAACATGCGGTATACTTCGACGTCGAAGACGGGCGGATGTTCTTCGCCATCCCCCGCCTGCGTTGCACCTACATCGGCACTACGGATACCGCCTATAAGGGAGACCCCGACGCCATCCCGACCTATAAGGAAGACGTGGAGTACATCCTGAAGGGCACCAACGCCATCTTCCCCTCCGTGAACCTGAAGATGGAAGACGTAGAATCCAGCTGGGCCGGCGTGCGGCCCCTCATCTTCGAAGAAGGCAAAGACGCCAGTGAAATGAGCCGCAAGGATGAAATCTTCGAGTCCAAGTCCGGCCTTCTCTCCATCGCTGGCGGCAAGCTGACCGGCTACCGCAAGATGGCCGAGCGGGTGGTGGACCGCGTCGGAGACCAAATGGAGGAGCAGGGTAAGAAGCTAAAAAAGACCAGCACCAAAGACATCGACCTTACCGGTGGCCCCTTCAAAGACTTCGCCGCCGTACTCGCCTACGAAAAAGAAATCGCCGCCCAGCTGGAGGCCGCCAGCCTTGCGCCCGACCGTGCCGCTTACCTGGTGAGCAACTACGGTAAGCAATCCCCCATCATCATTGAGGAAGCCCTCAAACGCTCCGAAGGAACCGACGTTGCGCGCCTGGCCTGCGCCGAAGCTGCCTGGTGCATCGAAAACGAACTCACCCTCTACCCCATCGACTGGGTGGAGCGGCGCAGCGGCCGCCTCTACTTCGATATGCCGAGCATCGCGCCCGTGCTCGATGAAGTGCTCGCCGTATTCGCAGAAGCTTACCAGTATACCGAAGAGGACATCACCGCAGAACGCAATAAGGTAGACGCGGCGATTAAGTGGGTCTCGACCTTCGAGGCGGCGCCGGAGGGTACGGTGGTACATGAGGTGTAGTAAATAGCTTTTAGCTTAAAGCATTTAGATTACCTCGTCTGGACACCTAAATGCTTTAAGCTAAACGCTATTTGCTAGCGAATCTACGGCTCAATCAACCGCCGCTCTTCATCGTACAGGCCTACCAGCAGGCTGTTTCCCTTTCCGTCTACGCGTACCCCGCCGTACTTGGTGGCCTCAAAGCGAGTGCCCTGCCCTTCTTCAAAAAAGTAAGACTCAGCACCAATGTTGAGCTGCCAGCGCGTAGAGGTATAGTTCACGAGGTGTTCCCCGGGGGAAAGTGGCGACGTTTCTGCTTGCAGGCGTTCTTTCACCGCCACGCCGTTTTCGTCTTTAGTAACAACGATGTAGCCCGTTTTGGGCAAAGAATCCGTCCGCCATTCTCGGCTAACGGCGTAGCGAAGCGTCATGTAGTCGCCCTGGATCAGGGAGCGGGGGTCTACCGGGGCCAGCTCGAAGAGCAGCAACTCACCTTCCGCCAGGATGGTTTCCTTTTCGTTGATCGACCAGCCAAACCAGCCCATTATTAAAATCAAATTAATGGCTACCAGCGCCCTATATATTGGCTTCATGGGGAGATATTTTTTTGCGCAGCAACGCCCACGCCAACAGAAACAGACTGCCGGACGTGGTGAGAATGATCGATTTGGTGAGCAAGCTCAGGTTCAAGTCGTAGTAGTAGCGGCTGATGAAGTAGATCAGGGCAATCACCGCCAGTCCGGTGCCGGTCTTATAGCCAGCTCGCCAGGCAAGCAGTAAGCACAATAATGTGGCGCTCAACGCAGGTGCAAAGATGGTTGGAAGGAGCAGGA
>CAYWMW010000215.1:4121-7840 GCA_964458975.1 uncultured Lewinella sp.
CAGGAAAAGCAAACAGCCCCCCATCGTTACCGTAGCCAGAAAGGTAACGATGCTGTTCTCCATCAGTAAAAGAATAACCCCGGCCAGGACTAAAGCGAGAAGGGCCATGCCGCTCTCGTCGTCAATAACCTCGGATACACCGATCAGCAACACCGGCAAACCACAAACGACCAGCGCTACGCCAAAAGCCTCGCCAACAACGCCGAGGAAATCTCTGCGGCAAAAAAGGTAGCCCCCCGCCAACATCAAAGCGCCAATGACCATCAGCGCTATTTGCGAGTCAAGCTCAAACAAAAAGAGGAAAATCAGGAATAGCGACGTAGCGAAGAAAGCACCGGCGATGGACAAAACCTTCATCGCCAGCGTGCCCTCATGCTCCTGGTCTTCGTGGAAATCTTTGAGCAAGGCATCCTGGTCGGTGCGGAGCGGCCGGGTGGCCTCCTGCTGGAGCTGGTTGAGTTGAGAAAGCAAATTCTGTTCAGTCATGGCGCCAGGCTTTACGAAGGTTATTCAAAACGATGATGCTCCCGGTCGTTCCGCCAACGACCCAAAGAGCGGCCATCAGGAAACCAGCGGTATCCAGATCAAACCGGATGATTATGGTTGCGATAATGGCAATGATGGCGAGGGCAAGTAGGGTTAGGTAATACAGCTCTCGCTTACGCACCGCCCACCAGGCTACAAGCCCAAAGGTGACCAACGACGGGATCAGGTACATGAGGTCCGTTGGCTTTTCGTCCATTTCGATTATCGCTACGCAGCAGCAGTTGATACTAAAGTAAGCAGCGGCAAGCGCCACGGCTTTAGGCAGCCAGGCCGGATATTCCAGGCTTTGTACGTGCCGGTCAAGAACGAGGAAAGCCACCGCAGCAAGTGCATTAACCGCAAAGAGGATAAAGATCAGCGTGGCGTAGCTCCACCCCGAAGCAACCTGCTCGCTGTACAGAGAAACCGAAACGTTGAGCAAAGCCAAAAACAGCAGCCATAAAGGCGCAAAGTTGGCTACTACGACCCAAACAAGGATGAACAGCACCCAGGCAAAAAACAGGTCATAAGCATTGGCCCCGGTCTGGTAAATTTGCCCGAACACCCCAAAGAGCGGCCCCACCAGAAAAGCTGCCGCCGTAAGTAATATCTTCTGCGTAAGCGCCGAAAAAGACGGCACCAAAGACAAAAAACAGGGAACGATCACCGCCCCAAGCGCGAGGCCAAGTTTGCCGAACTTCGGGATGTCCGCCCAGTTGTAAGCGAAGAAGAACAAGACGCCGCAGGCGAGGAAACCAACACCAAGGGCCGGCAGGAGCAGGCGCAGCAGCCAGCGCCACTGCTCAGCATCAGCGCGGACGTGTTTGTTCAGCGCTTTGTCTATCTCCTCCGGTTGCCAATCGGAGTGGCGGGCGAGAAGTTTTATGGGTATTCGGGTGATTTTGGTCATACTACAACTAGTTGACGGTCTTTTCTCTACCGTAATTGCCGAGAAAGCCTGGTTCTCCGGTTCAGGCGTATCAGCGGCAATTTAGTCCAGTTATTGCGGCGATAGGGCGAAATAGTTAGCCATTATCGACGAAGCGGGATGGAATTACTACGAATGCGTGGTTGGCACTAGCCGGTAATTTCACATTTACCCTGTACGAATCTGGGAGAAAGCACCAGCGCGAAGCCTTCTCAAAGCCCAAAAAAGCCTTTGTCTTCAGGCGTTCCGACCCTGCTTTAGCAAGCAGTTCCTTGCACCTGCGGCCGCGCCCAAAAAAAACGATCAAACCATCATAGCCTACACCACGTTAGAGCACCGTACTTTTGCGCGCTCTAACAATACCAAAACAGAGGATGAGCGCTACTAGTAAGCTCACCCACTAGCTATTCCGAAATATGCGTTACGAAGTAAAAATTGGACTCCTGGCCATTGTTGCCATCGCCGTTGCCTTCTGGGGCTATAAGTTCATCCAGGGAAGTAACATCCTCTCCAGCTCAAGTTATTACTACGCCATCTACGACAACGTAGACGGCCTCACCGTTGGCACCCCCGTCACCATCAGTGGCGTTACCGTGGGCTCGGTTAGTGACGTGAAGCTAGACCAGATAAAGCGCAAGGTGAAGGTGACCTTCGACATTAAAAAAGGCGTCTACATCCCCCAAAACACCGACGCCTACATCGCTACCGTAAGCCTGCTCGGCGAAAAAGCCGTTACGCTGGACTACGAAACGCCCTGCTTTGGCGACGGCGATTGCGCCCCCGAAGGCAGCGAACTCAACGGCTACACCAAGGGCATCATCGCTTCCTTCACCGGTGGCGGCGGCAAGAACGACAAGAGCCCGGTAGACGGCATCAAGGACCAGGTCGGCTCCACACTAGACAGCCTGGAATACAAACTCTTCAGCCCCGAGAGCAACAACCCCATCGCCCGCTCCTCCAACGATCTGGCCGTTACGATGGAGAACCTCAAAAACAGCACGGCCCGTTTGCAACGCATCATGGATCAGAACGCCGGAGAGATCAACACTACTTTCGACAACCTCGCCAGCCTGACCAACACGCTTGCCACCAAGCAGGAATCCATCGCTGGCCTGATCGACAACGCTGAAGACTTCACCGGAGACCTCAGCAAGCTCGAACTGGAAAAAACGATGACCGAGGTAAACGCAGCCATCGCCAACCTCAAGAACACCCTCAACCAGGCCGACAAAGCCATGGGCGGCGTAAACACCGTAATGAATAAAGTGAACGCCGGTGAAGGCACCCTCGGCAAACTACTGACCGACGACAAGATCTACAACCGCCTCAACGATGCCTCCTTCGCCGTGGATACCTTCCTGACCAACTTCCGAAAAAAACCCTACCGCTACGTCCCCTTCAAGAGCCGGAAGCGCGTGCTTCGGCACGACCGGAAGGATGCCGAATTGAAAGCAGAGCAGAATAGCGGCGGGAAATAAGTCTTTGCTTACCGTTCGAACAGCCTCCGCATCTTCACCTCTTCCATCACCTGCGCCAGGTCTTCCCGGCTGATTCGCTTCGCGAGGTAGAGCCCCTGGATGAGCTTCACCTGGTCGTCCAGCGGAAGCAATTCATCAATCTTGAGGAAGCGCTCGCGCAGGTACGCATCGCGCGCCACCCGCATCCGGGCGATGAAAGCATCGACGCTTTCTTCGTCTTCCGGGCGGTAGTAAAAGGTGACGTTCGAGTCTCCGTAGAGGATTTTATGGCGCTCTTCCCGGGCCAGCAGAATGATCGGATAGACAAAGCAAAGCCCCGCCAAAACAGCCGGCACATAGAACCACCAGGTTCCACGAATACCAGCCCACAACAGCCATACCACCCAAAACGCGAAGACGACGTTCAGCAGAATTGAGCCCAACAGGAAGGTTTGCCGCAGGTCAAAGCCACGGCCCTGCACCACGGAATCAAAAGCGATGTCTTCCCAGTCTAGTTTATAGCCATCGAAGCGGCCCAGGGTTTTACGCTCCACCAGTAATGCATCCGGGGTGATCCGGAATTTTCGGTGATCGCGGCCTTTTTGTTGGTGGAGTTTTTTGGACATGGTAAAGGGGGTGTTAGGTAAGTGCAACAATTAGCAGAGGGGCTAAAGTTGCCAACACTATAATAACGTTGCCAAGGTCAATTTAGCGGCGCGGACGCGGGATGCAGGGTGAGTTATTTGCATTGGGCCGGAGCCTTAAGAACGCTTCTTCTTCCGCCGGCGACGGCCGTAACCGGTATTACC
>CAYWMW010000216.1:0-7833 GCA_964458975.1 uncultured Lewinella sp.
GCCGACGAGCTAGCCGTAACTGATCTCATCCGGCAGTTCGTTCACATCGTCGGATTGGTAGGGGAAGTACGTCTTTAGCTGGGTACCGACCTCGCCAATGGCGAGTTCAATTCCCTTGGCAAACTCGCCTTCGCGGAAGTACCGTTGCATAATATCGCGGGTACTGTCCCAGAAGTCAGCGGGGACGACCTTGTCGATGCCCTCATCACCGATGATGGCGAACTCGCGCCGGTCTACTTCCAGTAAGATGAGGACGCCGTTACGGTCGGATGTTTTGTCCATACCGAGCTGAAAAAACACACGCTTGGCCACGGAGATTGCCGGAGCTTCCGCTCCAACTTCTACGTGTACGCGGATTTCTCCCGAGGTGGCCAGTTCGGCCTTTCGGATAGATTCGACGATGAGGGCTTCCTCTTCCTTGCTGAAAAATTTGATCATTGCGGGTGCGCTTAGTCGAAGTTTACGTCGGGTGCGTTGGCCGTTCCGGCCTGGGCCTCGAACTGTGGCTTTTCACTGAAGCCAAAAACGGAGGCGAAGACCGTTCCGGGGAAGCGGCGTACACTTTTGTTGAACGCCGTAGCCTGCTCATTGAAGCGCTTCCGGGCGGTAGAGATACGGTTCTCGGTGCCTTCAAGTTGCACCTGCAAATCGCGGAAACCCTGAGTAGCCTGAAGCTGGGGGTAATTTTCTGCGGTAGCAAGCAAGCGGCCGAGGCCCTGGGAGAGTTTTCCCTGCGCAGCGGAAAATTCTTGTAGCTGCTCGGCGGTCATGTTGCTCGGGTCGATGTTGATGGAGGTTGCTTTGGCGCGGGCGTTGGTTACGGATTCGAGGGTGCTTTGCTCGAAGTCTGCGGCTCCCTTTACGGTTTTCACCAGGTTACCGATCAGGTCGGAGCGGCGTTGGTACTCGGTCTGGACGTCGGCCCACTTGAGTTCTACGTCCTCTTCTCCGTCAACAAAGCCGTTGTAGCTGCCGCAGCCGGCGATGAGCATGACGGCCAGAATGGCGATCACTACGCCCAATGTTCCAAATGATTTCATGTTTTGTTTTTTAGTTCTTTATCTGTTTAGACTGGTAAAAGTTCGCCAAAGTAACACGCGAGGCGTTAGAAAGGGAAGCTTGTTCGTCGAGAATACGCTGCAACTCGTCGGTTGTTCGCCCTTCCTGGCGCAGGAAGTCGTTGAAATCAGCCAGCAGGCGGTGTTCTGCGTGCTCCCGTAGCCAGGCGATGCGTTGTGTTTTGCGGCGTTTTTGGGCGTGGCCTTCGGCGCGCATTTTCTTCAGGTATTCGTCTAGTTTTTCATGGATAGCGGAGAGGCCGGTTTTTGCCAGCGCGCTAATGGACAAGATCGGCACCGTCCACCCATCCGGTCGTGCCGGTGCCAGGTGGAGGCCCCGGCGGAGTTCGAGGGCGGTTTGCTTAGCGGCTTCGGGCAGGCGGTCGGTTTTGTTGACGGCGATGAGGTCCGCCAGTTCCAGAATACCGCGTTTGATGCCCTGTAGATCGTCTCCGGCGCCGGGCTGGGCGAGTAGCAGGAAGGCATCGGTCATGCTGTGTACCTGCCATTCAGCCTGGCCGACGCCGACGGTTTCGACCATCACGTAGTCGTAGCCCGCTGCTTCGCAGAGCAGGACGGCCGCGCGGCTCGCCGCCCCTACCCCACCGAGGTGCCCGCCCGTTGGGCTGGGCCGGATGAATGCGTTGGGGTGGCGGGTGAGTTCCTCCATCCGGGTCTTATCCCCCAGGATGCTGCCGCCGCTGAGGCTGCTGCTCGGGTCAATGGCCAGCACCGCCAGGCGGTGCCCCAGGTTGGCGATCTCCAGGCCGAAGTGCTCAATGAAGGTAGACTTGCCCACCCCCGGTGTTCCACTGATGCCGAGGCGGAAGGTTTGTTGCCGCGGGGGCTCGTTCAGGGCGATGTCTACCAGCTCGTCCGCCAAACGGCGGTCGTCCGGCTGGGTAGATTCCAACAGGGTGATGGCCCGGCCGAGGGCGCGGCGGTGATTCCCGGACCGCAGCTCCGCAAACAATTCCGCTGCCGACTGGGCGCGGGGGAGCGGACGGTGCTTTAAGCGGGGGTTGATGGATTTGTCAGGCAAGGTTTTTGTTTGTTTGGAGTGAGTTGCCTCCAGGTTTAACGCGGCCTTAAGATAAGCTCCTAAAGTTTAGTGAAACGCCCGCTATTATTGAGCAAGCTCCTGTTTTATTTGCTCCTTTAAGTAACCCGGTCATCATTCCACCGGCTTCCGATCGCCTCCTACTAACTGTACTGCGCGAGTCTGCCCCGGAGGCTGGGTTTGGTGGCTGGGGGTTTATAGTAGTGTAGTTCGGTAGTAGTGTAGTCGCTGCCGCACGTTGGAGGCGGGGTTAGGATGATTTGGATTTGGAGGATTTCATCAGGGTTAATCCTACCTAATCCTTACAATCCTAATCATCCTTAACTACTGTTGTGTGCGGCAGCGACTACACTACTCCCGACTATTCATCTTCCGCATCTCCGCCCGAATATCAGAGAGCAGCTGAATATCTTTTGGCGTTGGCACGGTTTCGTCTTTTTCGTTTTCGGCTTTTTCCTTGAGGGCGTTGACGAACTTAATGACGAAAAAGAGGGTCAGCGCTACGATCAGGAAGTCCATCATCGCTTCCAGGAAAAAGCCGTAGCCGATCACTACGCCAGGGTCGGTAACGGTGCCGTCGGCAGCTACGACAGGACTCTTCAGGACGAGCTCCAGCTCCTTCATGTCTACGCCAGCGGTCAGGTAGCCCAGCGGCGGCATGATTATTTTTTTGACGAGCACGTCGACAATTTTGTTGAAGGCCGCGCCAATGACGATACCGATGGCAAGATCGACCATATTGCCCTTTACGGCGAAATTCTTGAACTCCTCTAGGAACTTATTCATAGGTGGTTGGGGGTTAAGTTATTACCCCTCCCAACGGGCGCAAGACCTATTTGTTAACAAACATCGCACCTGCGGCAGCGCCCAAAAAAAACCAATCACCCGCCAAACGTAGCCCAAAACAACGGCACGGTAGCCAGAACAAACAGGATGAGGTGCAGCAGCTCCGCCCGCGCCGAAGGCAAGAGAATAAAGCGAAGGCCAACCAATAAACCAAGTGGGCACACCAACACCTGAAGGCTGGGAAGCAAACCCGTACTGCTACACAACAGGCCCAACACACCAAACACCAACACCCAGGCAACAATGCCCACGTTTTTCTTCCCCTCAATGTTGAGCAGCCGTACCACCGTTCCGTACGAGGCAATCGCAAACAGGAGCAACCCGCCTAAAGTAACCGTGCCAAACAACAAATAGCCACTAATGCCAGGAAAAGAAGCCAAACTGAAGCTGGAAAAATGACTTCCCAGCGCCCCCGCCCAGCTCCCAAAGAGGTAAATCAGTAAGAAGGCTAAAAAATACATTAAGCCGCCGCCCACCAACATTTGCAATACACTGCGTACGTCCGGACGGCGGAGCATGCCAATCCCGATCACCAAAGCAGGCAATAAGCAGAGGTAAAAGGGTACAAATAAAGAAGCTATACCCAACCACGCCCCGGCGTTGAACAGCGGAACGGCAGGCTCACCTTTTTTGTACACCCGCGCTAAAGACAACAGCCCCAGCATAAGAAACAAATTGGCAAAATGGATGGCCTGCAGCGCGCGAAAAGCAGGAAATAAGCCCCAACAGAGCACGATGAACAAGCCGGGAAACTGGGTAACCTTGCGCGATAAGCGGTGCCGGGTAACCAGAACGTTGGCAACGATACCCTGCATCGTTACCAGTACCGCCGGCAGTAAAAGTTGCAGCCAGCGTTGATCTCCCAACCAGTAAGCGACCGCCTTCCCAGCCACTCCGCTAATGGCTTCCGCACCGAGCGTATCAGGCGTACCAAAAAAGGCCGGCAGCTGAAGCAGCAAAGCATAAAAAAATAACAGGAGGCCCGCAGAGGCCTGATTGGTTCGGAAAAGAGAAAGCAAGGCTGTAAAATAGTTGAAGCAGGCTAAAGGTACTAAAACTCCCCACTAGTCTGCCGCTCCGTATCCGAGATCAGCTCCTTCGCCGTGGCGTAGGCGGCGGCCAGGTCGTCGGCCTTGTCCTGCCCGGCGTAGAGGGCCATTTCGCAGCGTTGCAGGAGTTGGTCGTAGCGGTCGGTCAGGCTTTCGTTCGCGCCTGCGGCGCTTAGTTTTTCGCGGATGTTGCGGCGGGTGAGGTCCGCCACCGGTAGTTGAAACTTATCGCGGAGATAGCCGAGCAAGGCGCCCTCCACCGCATCGTAAAAAGCACGGGGTTCTACTTTGTCCAGGTGCGGCTTGGCTACCTTCAGGCGTTCGGTGGCCGCGCGGGCGGCGCGCTCGCGGGCCAGGGCGACGGGGTCGCGATTGTCCAGATGCGCCTGGTAGCGCCGGTAGCTGATGAGGCCTCCGGCGAGGAGTAAGGGCAACACGAACAAGCCCCAGTAGAGTGGCCGGCCGGTAAGGGTGCTACCGTATTTTTTCCCGGCGGGTAGCTCGGTGACCGGCAGGAGGGTCAGCTTAGCTTCCTCCGTTGTCGTGGTGTCAATCTCGTAGGTCGTGTTGCCGGAGCCCGCCGCAACGTTGACCCTGAAGGTGGAGGGCGTATGCACGACGTAGCGGGCACTGTCCACATCAAAGTAGTTAAGCGCGGGGCGGAGGTTGTAAGTGCCCGCGCGGCGCGGCACCACTTTGTACTCGAATATTTTACGGCCGAGCATCCCGGTGGGGCTGTCCAGAAACTCTTCGGAAATGATGTTGGGGTCGTAGATGTTCCAATCTTTTTCGCTGACGGGCGGGAAGGTTTCCAGCCGTTCAATGTCGCCTTCGCCGGTTACGGTGATGCGAAGGGTCAGGGCGTCGTCGGTCGTCATTTGATCGCGATCGGCCTGTACTTGCATGCGGTATTCGCCGACGCCACCGCTAAAATTATCCGGGCGGGGCCGGGGGAGTTCGCTTACGTAGACGTAGAGCGAGTCGGTATTCAGCGGTATTTGCTCGGTAAACCGGCGGGAGTAACCGCTGTTACCCCGGTAGCGTAGCGCACCGAGGATCATGCGGTAGGGCGTGATCGTGATGCGGCCGCTTTTGGTGGGGAAGAGTGCGATGCTTAGCAGGGTTCGGCGTTGGTACTCGCGTCCGTTTTGGATCACGGCGCGGGGGCGGCCGTCGTACTGGCGGCGGGGCTGGGCGTAGAAACCGTCGTAATTCGGCTCCTGCACCAGGTTGCGCGAGATCACGTTGGTGGTGGAATAAAGATTGAGGTTCAGGATGATCTGCTGACCGACGAAGGCCGTATCGGTGGAGAGTTCCGCCAGCAAAAAATCATCGGGCGTTCCGGCGGCGGCGGCTTCGTCTACTTCCAGGACGTCTACGGCTTTGGAGTTGGTGCGGTAGGTCCGGCCGCTGGCGCGGATGGAAGCGGGGCCGATGGCCAGCTTGCCCGTCCGCTTGGGTTGCAGCTGCCAGCTGTAGCTCAGGTAGCTGGTACCAACGCCGTTGATGATGGAGGTACCCAACGAGCGCATCGGGCCGCGCAAAACGATGAAACTGGCAAACTTAGGCGGCTTCAGTTCGTTGCCCTGGGCGTTGTTCAGCGTCAGTTTGTACTCCAGGGTGCTGTTTTTCAGCATCTTCGTTTTGCTCACTTCGGCGACGAAGGTGATGTCCTGGTGCTGGGCGGCCAGTTTTTGGGCGCTGACGCAGGTGCAAAGGAGGAGGATAAAAGCAAGGAGGTGACGCATTGTCTGTTGTCTGTTGTCTGTTGTCTGTTGTCTGTTGTCTGTTGTCTGTTTGGGGGCAACTCTTATTCAAAGCTAAGGTTGACTGAGGTCGGTTAAGTTTTTAGGAATTGTACAAACCTGCAACCTATCATCACCAATCCTTCCCATCCCTACAACCAGCCCGGTCGCCCTGCTGGAGTTTTTTCATCGTTTCTTTCTCCGCTTCTTCGGCGATGCCCAGTTGGCGTTCGGCTTCTTCGCGGCTCATTTTGGGTTGGTTGCGGTTGGGGGTAGATTGGCCGTCTTTGCCAGCTTGCTGTTGTTGCTGCTGGTCTTTAGGGTCCTGGGGTTTACCGTCTTGCTGCTTTTGGTCTTGTTGTTCTTGCTCCTGTTGGTCGCCCTCGCTCTCCTGGTCGCTATCGCCCTGTTGGGGGTTGCCCTGGCCCTGTTGGTTTTGGTCTTGCTCCTGGTTTTGGTCCTGGGGGTCCCCGCTTTCGCCCTGCTGTTGTTCCTGCTGCTGTTGCTGCTGGAGGCGGCGGATGGCTTTGCTGAGGTTGTACTTCGTCTCCTGGTCCTCGGGGTTGATGCGGAGGCTCTGCTTATAGGCCTCTACACTTTCTTTGAAGTTCTCCTGGCGGTACTGGGCGTCGCCGAGGTTGCGGTAGGCGCTGGAGGTGATGGTCGGGTCCGTGCTCAGGCTGGCGGCCTCTTCGTATTTCTTGGCGGCTTCCTCGAAGTCTCCACCTTCGTAGAGGGCGTTGCCGAGGTTGTAGTTGCCCTTCGCGGAGTTGTCGGACTCGAGCGCACGGTTGTACTCCGATTTTGCTTCGTCGAAGTTCTTGTCTTTATAGGCCTTATTCCCTTTGCGCAGGGCGCGGTGGCTGGTCTGGGCTTCGGCGACGGTGAGGGCCGTCAGGGTGAGGAAGAGGATTAGTAGGTAACGCATGGTCTCTTGGTGAGGGTGAAAGCCCCGGACTTAGCGTCCGGGGTTACTATGGTAAAGTCGCTACGCGACTACGCTCAACGGGTGTACTAAATTTCAAGTTCAGCCGCCCGCTTTCTGTCTTTTCTTCCGATGGAAAATTCAAACAGGAGCAGGAGGATCGCCGGCGCGAGGAACCAGTAGAAATAACTGTCGTAAGTAGAAAAAGATTGGCTTTCGAACTCTTGTTTTTCAATCCGGTCTACCTTGGCCCGGATGGCCTCGGCCAGGTTTTTGCTGTCTCCGGAGAGGGGGAAGTAGCTACCGCCGCCGGCCGAGGCGATGGCCTCAAGGGTGGCGGGGTCGGCGTTGGTAGTGGCGGGGCCGCCGCCGTTTTGGCGAACGTAGTCTTTGCGGCCGTTCGGTAAATCGAGCGGCATGAAGCTGCCCTCCTGTTTGCCGACACCGACGGTGTAGATCAGCAGCCCCGCATCGTTGGCGCGGCCAGCGGCCGCGGCGGCGGAGCCGTCGTGGTCCTCGCCGTCGGAGACGATGATGAGGGCGCGGTGGTTGGCACTTTCGTCTTCGTAGGCTTCCTCGGCCCGGTCGATGGCTTCGCCGAGGTTGGTACCCTGGGCGGAGATCTGGTACGGCCCGGCGGCGGAGATGACGGACTTAACGAAGGCGTAGTCCGTCGTCAGCGGAGCCTGCATCAGGGAGGTACAGGTGAAGAGCTCTACGCCGAGGTTGTTGCCCACCAGTTCGTCCACCAGCGTGGTGGTAAAGTAGCGCGCCCGCTCCATCCGGCTCGGCTGTACGTCTTCGGCGAGCATGGAGTTGGATACGTCGAGGGCGATGATCACGTCGATGCCCCGGCGCTTCACCTCCTGGCGTTCGGCGGCCCACTGCGGGTTCGTCATCGCGATGGAAAGCAGCGGGATGGCGAGTAGGAGAAGGATGAACTTCGTCCAGGGCAATCTTCGGTTCATGCCCGGGGCCAGTTGCTCCATGAGTTCCCGGTCGGCGAAGCGGTCCAGGGCAGCGCGGCGGCGGTTCCAGTACCACAGGAACAGGCCGAGCAGGATCGGCACGGCCAGCAGAAGATAGAGGTATTCGGGGTTTTGTAAGCGGAACATTTAGGTTGCAGGTTTCAAGTTGCAGGTTGCAGGTT
>CAYWMW010000217.1:0-7774 GCA_964458975.1 uncultured Lewinella sp.
GTTCCCCCTTTGGGGGCTAGGGGGCCAAAAAAGCGACAATTTGGTTTGCGCCCCTACTACCCCTTATTCGCCAACTGCCCACAAGCCGCATCAATATCCTTCCCTCGGCTGCGGCGCACGGTCACCATCACGCCCCGGTCGCGGAGGTAAGTCGCGAAGTCGTCGATGTTGTGCTCGGTGGATTTGCGGAAGGGCGCGTTGTCGATCGGGTTGTACTCGATGATGTTGACCATGCTTGGCACCTTCTTGCATATCTGGTAGAGTTTTTCGGCATCCTCCAGGGTATCGTTGAAGTCCTGGAAGGTGATGTACTCGAAGCCGATCCGTTTTTTGGTTTTGCCGTAGAAGTAGACCAGGGAATCGACGAGCACTTCGAGGTTATTGCTCTCGTTGATGGGCATGATCTCGTTGCGCTTCACGTCGTCGGCCGCGTGGAGGCTGATGGCCAGGTTGACCTTCGTGTCGTCGTCCGCCAGTTTTTTGATCATCTTGGCGATGCCCGCCGTGGAGACCGTCAGGCGGCGCGGGGCCATGTGCAAACCGGTATGGCTCGTGATGCGGTCGATGCTGCCAACAACTTCTTTATAGGCCAGCAGCGGCTCGCCCATGCCCATGTACACGATGTTGGTCAGCGGCTTGCCGTAGGTTTCTAAACACTGTTGGTTAACGAGGAAAACCTGGTCGTAAATCTCCGCCGCCGTGAGGTTGCGCAGGCGCTTCATCCGGCCGGTAGCGCAGAAGGTACAGGTCAGACTGCAACCCACCTGGCTGGAAACGCAAACGGTGAACCGATCGTCGGCCACCACGGGAATGAGTACGGATTCGATCAGGTGCCCGTCGTGCAGCCGGAAGCGGCTCTTGATGGTACCGTCGTTGCTCCGCTGCACCTTGTCTTCGGTGATGGGAAGCAGTTGGTAACGTTGTTTGAGGCTTTCGCGCAGGCCGAGCGAGAGGTTCGTCATATCGTCAAAACTGCGGGCACCTTTCTCCCACAGCCACTGGTAGACCTGCTTCGCACGGAATTTTTTCTCTCCGGACAGGATGAGCTGGGAAGTAAGCTCTTCCAGCGAAAGCGTCCGGATGTCGATAAGCTTGGTGGCGGTATCCATACAATGGGAGTAATCAGTTGGTTGGCGAAGTTGCTTTGGGGGAGAACGTTTTTGGGGAGTAGGTTTTTTGATAAGCGGACGCAAAGATACGGAGACGGGCAACATTTTCAACAACCTCTATATCCTAATCGTTAACCAGTAAAAATGATGCTTACCCACACCTTCCACCACCTCGCACTATCCGTCCGGGACGTAGCCGAGTCGGTTGCCTTTTACCAGTCCGTCCTCGGCTTGGAGGAAATTCCGAATACCGCTTCTGATTCTCCAACCCGGTGGCTATCCCTGGGGGAGGGTACGCAGTTACATTTGATTCCGTACGGAATTGAGGACATAAGCGTAAACAAGGGGCTCCACCTGGCTTTGCGTACCCAGAATATGGACGCGTTCGTCCGCCACCTGGCTGAGTTGAACGTAGAATGGATGGATTGGCACAACACCCCTGACCGGAGCTACATCCGCAAGGACGGAATCCGGCAGGTCTATTTTCAAGATCCAAACGGATATTACATTGAGGTGAATGATGCCGGAACGTAGTTTTTTGTGCTGTACTATCAGATTTTAGTCTACCAGGCCCGGTTGTTGACTACTAAACTTTTCTTTTTCGGTCATCGCTTTGCTCTTTTTAACTTTCATTGCACCTGCGGCCGCGCCCACTTCAAACACAACCCTTCCCAAGCCCAAAACGTTATCATCATTCGTTCACAAAAACCAACAATTTGCCCCAAGGCCCCCCATACAACCCCAACCCCTGGGCCCTCTACGAAGAGGCGCTGCGCTACGACAAAGTCGGAGACGTATACACCGCCGTGAAGCTACTCAAGAAAGCCATCCGGGTAAACCCTGAATGGCTGGAGCCCCACGCCGCCCTCGGCACCATCTACCATCGCCGCCGGGAGTGGAAGCCCGCCTTCCATTACTGGAAAAAAACCGTCGCCCTCGATGCCGACGACCGCGAAGCCTGGTGGCACCTCGGCCTGGCTGCCGTTGGCCTGGGTCGGATGCGCGTGGCCGCCACCGTCTGGGCCAAGTTTGGCTTCGATAAGGCGGATTTATCCCATCCTCTTTCTCTCGAAGTGAAAGGACCGAACGGCTACGAGATTCTTTGGATGCAACCGCTCGACGCGGGCCGGGGCCGCATCCTCAGCATCCCCCACCCCGGCGGTAACCTCCGGTACCGGGACCTGATGCTCTACGACCGCCGCAAAAAAACGGGCTCTAACGTGATCGACAACCGCCGCATCGCCGTCTACGCTTCCCTGGATCGGATCAAGCGATCGCCCTACCAAACCTTCAGCTGCCTGCTGCACACCAGCAGCCACAAAGCCATCAACCAGCTCGAAGAACTCTGCTTCGACGCGGGCCTCGGCTTCGAAGTCTGGAGCAACGCCAGCCACGCCACCCGCCTGAACAAAACCAATGCCGGAGACGCCGAAAAAGACGCCTTCCCCGAATACCACAACGACCTCGTTCCCCGCCCGGACCACGGCACCGCCCTGGTCGCCATCGCCGCCCTCCACCCCGCTGAAGTAGAACGGACGCTGAACGACTGGCAGATCATTAGTTTGGAGGGGTATTCGGATTTGCGGCAGTATTAAAGTAATGTAGTAGTGTAGTTCGGTAGTAATGTAGGCGCTACCGCACGAGCAGAGCGAGCATCCACATTTTATGCCGTGCGGCAGCGACTACATTACTACACCACTATCGTACTACACTACTAATTAACCGTTCCCTAACCAAAACCTACCGTTCTCCGTCGTACCTTTGCAATCTCAACCGTAAGCTAATTTGTCCAAGTCCATTTCCATCCTCTTCTTTCTGGCCTTCATCGCCTGCTCTGTTCTTGCGGTAAGCGCTTACCGGGCCGAGCAGCCGGGTGTACGTTTGTTTACTGCGTACTTCAACCCCGTTCCCGTTCAGGGCTATGCTGCGCAGCGCAGCCTCAGTGCGGGCGTTAATGATGCGGATGCTTCAATTATCAGGCAGGCGTATGCTTACCACAAAGCGGCGGACTATGACCTCGCGCTCGTGAGTTTCCGGGCTTACCTGGAAAGCAACCCAGCCCCCGTAAACGACGAAACATTGCTTTTGGCGGGCACCTCGGCCGTTGCTACGGGCAATTACGCCGAGGGCGAAGAGTACCTGGACCAGATTGAAAAAAACGGACCCTTTGCCGCCGAAGCCTGGTGGCACCTCGCGCTAATTGACGTGAGGCAAGGAGACTTTGCGGCGGGGAAAAACGAGCTTAAACGCGTGATTAGCAAGGCAGGTACAGGAATTCTACCGGCCTCAGAACTCCTGGGGCAATTGCCCTAACAGTAGAGATTTATACCTTTTGGTTATTTTTCGCAACATTTATGACATTTTCGGGCGCGGCCGCAGGTGAAAAGTAGGTTTTTTAGGCGCAATGGAAGACAATTAAGCTCCTTCGGACCGATAACTTTCTCCCTCGACGCTGAAAAGCTTCTTACCTTGTCCCAAATTAGGGATGGGAACGGACACGCTAAAATGTTTCCGTTCACTTGCCCCAGGCAAAATACCCGTACCAATACCTGAATACTTATGCTCCTTCGTTACTGCCTTTCCCTGTTATTGTTTGCCGCTGGCCTGAGTACACTCACCGCTCAAGACTGCAACTACCAGCTCCTCATGGAAGATGCTACCGGAGATGGCTGGAACGGCGGCGAAGTCACCGTACGCATCAACGGCATCTCGACGGTCTACACCCTGGAACGAGACGACAACGGCGGTTTCTTCCGGGCGGTGTTCTTCCCGGTCAGCAACGGTGACCTGATGGAGATTGACTACCTGCGGGGTGCGTTCCCCGGAGAAACCTCTTTCTCCATCCTCAACAACAACGACAGCTTACTGTACAACAACGGAGGCGTTGTTGGCGAAGACATCATTGAAGGCACGAACCTCTTCAGCGCCACCGTAGCGTGTGAAGCCTGTGCTGCCCCGGCTGCCAACAGCATTGAATTTTTCCGTGTTCGCTCTACTTCAGTGGACGTGCGCTTCCTCAGTCTTCCACCTGACGTAGCTCCACAATACCGCATTCAGTACCGGGGCGGAAACTACGACCCCGCCGTAGATATGGACGGCCTGAGTGTGATGGGCACCGACACCGCCTACCGAATAAACGACCTTGCGCCCGACAGCCTCTACACCTTCTGGATCAACGCCGTCTGCCAGGCGGTAGACGACACAACCGCCATCCGTGGCCCATTCCGGATCATGACACAAAAGCGTAAAGATGTTGGTATTACTCAGCTGATGTCTCCCGTCACCGGATGTGACTTGGGTGGTGAGGATGTAACCATTGGCATCACCAATTTTGGCGGCGAGCCCCAGGCTTTCTTCAACGTAGACTTTTCAGTCAACGGCGTTCCCGGCGGAGTAGCAACGCCCAACGACGGCATCTTCACCGGCGTCGTCGGCGTAGACAGTACCGAGTTTTTTACCTTCGACATCAGGGCCTTCCTCTCCGACCCCGGCACCTACGAATTCAAACTCTGGACCGTACTGGAAGACGATGAAGACACCAGCAATGACACCCTGACCATTTCCGTTACCCACATCCCGCTCATTGAAAACTTCCCTTACGTGGAAAACTTCGAAGGAGACGACGGCTTCTGGTTCGTAGACCGCCAGGGCCGCGGAGCCGCAAGTTGGGAATGGGGCCAGCCCGATGGCAACCTGATTGACCGGGCACCACAGGGACGCAACGCCTGGGTAACCCAGCTGAACGATGACTACTTCAACCAGGAGGAATCTTACCTCGTCTCGCCTTGTTTTGACCTCTCCGGTATGACCACCGATCCGCTCTTCAGCTGCCAGCTTTTCGTAGACAGCGAAGAAGGCTTCGACGAGCTCTCCCTGGAATACTCCATCGATGAAGGGGAGAACTGGCGCAAAGTAGAAAACAGCCCTGCGGCCATCAATTGGTACAACGACCTGGAGAACCAACGCTGGACGGGGGATGGCGGCTTCGGCGGCCAGTTTCGAACCATCGCGAACCTCATTCCCGGTGTAGCTGGCGAAAGGCTCCAGCTCCGCTTCGCCCTCGTAACATCAAACTTCAACCGCCAGGAAGGCTTCCTGGTGGATGCCGTAACCCTGACCGAACGCATGGGCGATAACCTTGCCGCTGCCGAAGCTTCCAGCATCAACCCGGAAACCTGTAGCTCCGTTACCGACTCCGTGTCTTTCCGCTTCACCAACCTCGGCCTTAATACCGCAGAGAACGTAAACCTCAGCTACCGGGTTAACGGCGGAGACATCGTTACGGAAGTATTCGCCGGCCCGCTTACCGCTGGGCAGACCGCCACCTACGTCTTCAGCACCCCCTTCGATGGTACCGCTGCTGCCGAAAGCACCATAAGGGTCTGGACCGACCTTACGGACGACTTTCAAACCAGCAACGATACCTCCATTTTCTTCCTCCGCACCCGCGAAGACATTCCCTTCCTGGAGAGCTTTACCGACGGTAGAACCCCCAACGGCTGGGACATTGACGGCAACACCATCGGCGACCGCAATTTCGATGGTGAGGTGACCCTGTTCGACAACATCTTCAGCGGAGATACCTTCATGACCTTCCGGACGGCCAACTACGGTTCGGTTGAAGAAGGTGACAGCCTGAAATTCCGGGTCGAACTCTACGAATTTGGCGGAGCCGAAGAAGCCTACACCGATTCTACAGCATTATTCATTTACGCCTTCTCCGATTGCTCCTCAGACACGATCCTCATCGAGGAAACCTTCCTGGAAGGGGATACCTTAATCAGTATCAGCCTGGCGCCTTATGAAGGCGAAGCACTCCAGTTCAGCTTCCTGCTCACCCCAGTGAACACAAGCGGATTCGACTTCTGGGCGAACTTCGATGACATCTCCATTCGTCGTTGTGCAGCAAACCTATCCCTCACGGCAGACGTGGACGACTCCAACGCCTTCGGCGACAATGGCATCGTGACCATCATCCCCGGAGGAGGCCTCTCTCCTTACATCTTTGACTGGAGCACGGGAGACTCTACCGCCACCGCCGATAGTCTTGCCGTAGGCCAGTACATCGTAACGGTAACCGATGCCGTAGGCTGCGTTGATGAAATCACCCTCTCCGTAGACCTCGACGTCGCTACGGACGAGCCCACCGCAGCACTCGAAGACCTGAACGTTTACCCCAACCCCACCTCTGGCCTGCTGGAGCTGCGCCTTGAGCTGGAAAACGCAACTGAGCTCAGCGCCGAAGTCTACGACCTGACCGGCCGGCGAATGCTAACCAAAACACTTGGCCAGCAAATTCGCCTCAACGAGCAGTTCGACTTCAGCGCCTTCCCGAACGGCATTTACCTCCTTCGCTTACGGGCGGGCGATGCTGCTCGGACCATCCGGGTGGTTAAGCAGTAGGGCAGGTTGTAAGTTTTATATGCGCTATAATCAGCAACTGCTGGCCGGAAAATCAACCTCCGCAAACTAAATCCCCTCTTCAGACCTTTAAGCAGGTATGAAAATTGGAGTAGTTTGTTATCCCACCTACGGTGGTAGTGGCGTTTTGGCCACGGAACTTGGTCTGGGCCTCGCACGCAAAGGCCATGAGGTTCATTTTATTACTTACCGCCGCCCGGCAAGATTAGGAGGCTTTCAGGCAAATGTCTTTTACCACGAGGTGGACAGCGGGGCCGAATACCCCCTCTTTGAGTTTGCGCCCTACGAAACCTCCCTGGCCTCCAAGCTGGTGGATGTGATCGAAAATTACGACATTGACCTGCTGCACGTACACTACGCCGTGCCCCACGCAACGGTGGCCTACATGGCCCGTAAGATCATGATCAGCCGGGGGAAATATGTGCCTTTCGTTACCACGCTTCACGGGACGGATATTACCCTGGTCGGGACGAACCCTGCCTTTGAGCCTACGATCACGTTCGCGATCAACAAATCCGATGGGGTTACCGCTGTTTCGGAGTCCTTGCGTAAGGATACCCTGGCCAATTTCGACATCTGCAACCCGATTGAGGTAATTTACAACTTCATCGATTTTAAACGCTTCCACCGCGACAATAAGGAACACTTCAAAGCTGCCATCGCGCCCAACGGTGAGCGGGTACTCATTCATGTTTCTAATTTCCGCAAAGTGAAGCGGGTAGACGATGTGATCTACATCTTCCGGATCGTGCGCGATGAGATACCCGCCAAGCTACTCCTCATCGGAGACGGCCCGGAACGCAGCCGCTGCGAAGAGCTGAGCCGCAAGCTCGGCCTTAGCCAAGACATTCGCTTCCTCGGAAAACAGGATGCCGTCGAAGAGCTACTGGCCGTCTCCGACCTCTTCCTCCTCCCCTCGGCCAGCGAGAGTTTCGGCCTCGCGGCACTGGAAGCGATGGCCTGCGAAGTACCAGTCATCAGTTCCGACGTAGGCGGCATCCCCGAGGTAAACATCTGCGGGCAAACGGGCTTCCTCTCCGGCGTTGGCATGGTGGACAAGATGGCCGAGGACGCGCTAAAAATTCTTAAAGACGATGCCGTCCTCAAGAAATTCCGCGCCGCAGCCCTCGCCCAGGCGGCCCGGTTCGACATCGAAGAGATCATCCCGAAGTACGAGGCTTATTACCAGGAGGTGATTGACCGGGCGAACATTAAGCCGGAAGAGCCGGTGTTTGATTGTTGAT
>CAYWMW010000218.1:0-1679 GCA_964458975.1 uncultured Lewinella sp.
GGGAGGGGCTGGGGGAGAGGGTTTTACGCGGCTGTAAACTTGTGTGCTCACCGTACAGTAAAACTCCTCGACCGTTCACGACCTCACTTCCCGCAAAAACAGGTTCAACCGGGCAAGGTCCTTAACCCCCGGCTCTGATTCAAAGGCACTGTTCAAATCCACCCCTTGCAGTTGAACGTGCTTGAGGGCCAGGACGTCGTCAGCGTCCAGCGGGCCGATGCCGCCGGAGAGCAGGAAGGGGACGAGGCCTTGGTATTCGTTGAGCTTGCTCCAGTCCCACTTTTCACCGGTGCCGCCTTTTTGAGCGTGGCCTCCGGTGTCGAAGATAAAAAGTGGGCAGCTGTCGGCGTAGGCTTGGGTATCGTTGAAGTTGAAAGCCGGGGTGATGGAGAAAGCCTTGATGAGGTGTGCTTTGCGCAGGGTACTTACGGACCAGAGCAGCTTGAGCTCGCGGCAATAACCGGGGCTTTCGTCTCCGTGCAGCTGAACGTAATCCAGTTTATAATCGTGGACGGCATTCAGGATGTAGTCCAGTTCTGCATTGACGAATACGCCTACCTTCTTCGTTTCACCGAAGGCTTCTTCGTTGGCGGAGATCCATTCCGCAAGCTTCGTCTTGCCAACGTAGCGCTTAGACTTTTCGTAAAAGATGAAACCGACGTAATCCACGCCAGCGGCCAGTACTTCTTTGATGTTTTCGGGTTCGCGGAGGCCGCAGACTTTGACTTTCATGGGGTTTCGGTTGTTGGTTGTCAGTTGTCAGTTGTTGGTTGAGGCGTAAGTTACGGCCCTTCGCCCAACTTACTATGTCATTGTCAACCGATCTTCCGTAATCGACAACCGACAACTGACAACCGCTAAGCAATTGCATTATTGTAAAGCCCTTCAATCTCCCGCACCTTTGCGATGAATTCTGCGAGGGCTTGCCCTGGGTTTTCCTGGCGCATGAAGTAGGTGCCGATCAGGAAGCCGTCGAAGCCTTCGTAGCGGAGCTTCACGATGGTCTGCGGGTCTTCGATGCCGCTTTCGCTGATTTTGGGTAGGCTGGGGGGCAGCATTTCTGCGAGGCGGAGGCTGTTTTCGATGCTTACCGTAAAATCCTTCAGGTTCCGGTTGTTGATGCCGACGATGTTGACTTCCGGGCTGATCTTCGCGACTTCCTCTTCGTTGTGGACTTCGCAGAGGACTTCCAGGCCCAGCTCGTTGGCCTCGGCGGCCAGATCGTCCAGGTGGCCGGCGGTGAGGGAGGCGGCGATGAGGAGCACGGCATCCGCGCCCATGGCGCGGGCCTCGTGGAGCTGGTAGGAGTCGAGGATGAAGTCTTTGCGGATCACCGGCACGTCAACGGTCTTGCGCACGATGTCGATGTCGTTGGAGCGGGCGCCGAAGAAGTGAACGTCGGTGAGGCAGGAAATACCCGCTGCGCCCGCTTCCTGGTAGCCCTTCGTCACTACTGCCGGATCGGCGGCGATGTTTATGTCCGCCTGGCTGGGTGACTTACGTTTAAACTCCGAAATTATGCCGTAGTCCTTACTTTCCTTAATGGATTCCACGAGGCTGCGGCGCTCGAAGCGGTAGCCGTAGCTGTCTTTTAGTCGTTCCACCGGGGTTTGCGCTTTGCGGCGGGCTATTTCCAGTAGTTTGTGGTCGTTGATTCTGTCTAGGATAGTCATGGTAAG
>CAYWMW010000218.1:1779-6392 GCA_964458975.1 uncultured Lewinella sp.
AAGGGGTAAGGGGAGAAAGAGCAAGATAGGGGCGCGGACGCTGGTGCAAAGAAAGGGATAAAAGAGCTAGATGGTGCGTCAGGTTTGAATTTAAACGAATAACTTATTGTTCCGCAACCCCTTAGCGTATGGGCACAAGAAGCGATGGCCATGGGGGAATTATCCACCCAGGCCATCAGCTCCAAATTTTCAGCAAATTTCCTTCTTACTGCCGAACAACCTTCCCCGTCCAGCTAAACGTACTGCCATCACTAATGGTCAGGAAGTAAAGGCCAGCGGGTAGGTGTTCAGTACCCATCTCGAAACGATTACCGCGCATCGTTTCGGTACCGACGACCTGTCCGGTAGTATTGATGACCCTTACTTCTGTCCCCGCAGGGACGGTCTGCTCCGTCCAGATAGCCAACTGGCTGGAAACGGGGTTTGCATAGCGGAAATCAAACGTTCCAGGCCCTAACCTCCGGGTGCTGGAAGGTATAGCGGACTTGACCCCGATGTCATCAATAGTAGTTGTCAGGTCTCTGGAGATGACGTACATGGTCAGCAGGCCATTGAAATCTTGAGGAAGGGGTATCTCGACCGCGAGGTCGTCATTATCCGTTCCCGTTATTGGTGCTTCAAGCAGCGAAACGTTAGCCTCATCACGGACATCTACCATGCGCAAATACTGGTTTTCCGAATTACTGAAATCAAAATTTCGTTCCTGATTCACGGTGAAAACCAAGATGGGTTCGTTAATTTCTTCGGTATTGACACACATGTATATTTTAGACATGTCTTGGCTGTTTTTGCGGATTTCTTCGCTGATATATTCATTGGTAGGAATACACGTTTCGAGGCCAAAGATGAAGCCGCCGTCATTTATGTTAAGTGCCTCATTACCGAAATCATTTGGGCAGTCTTCACAGAGGTTGATTCCCAGGCCAACCTTAGCCGCTGTGGTGTCATCGAACGAATAGACGGTCGGCTCCTCAATTGTTTGGCTGAAATTCGGAGAGTAATCGTCCGTTATCAGTACCGTTTCTTCGCCGTCTTTGACGTAAGAAATAACGAGCCTGGTACCGTTGAGTGAGCTGAGAGAAGTAAGGTCTAGTACCGCCGAAGGCTGGAAGGTAAGGGTTGGGCTTACAATATCATCCAGGCTTACTTCATGCACGAGTTCGTCTGGGCCATTTGTGTATACGGCTCTAATCAGGCCGCCAGCTGGCCCGTTACAACGGGGCAAATGAAATTCGAAGACTTCGTCGGTAACTTCAGGTAAATTACAAGGCTCTCCATAGCTAACTTCATTTCGGAGTAATTCAGGTGCCTCAAACTTATTGATCAGCATAAAGGAGAAAGTCGTGAAAGCAAAGGTATCAGCCCGTTCGGTGTAAAGCTCAAAGCTTCCTCTTAGCCGAACCAGGTTTAGCGCATCACGTTGCGGGTAATCGATGCCTAATTGCATTTCACCCAACTCGCTGTAGTTGTCGGGGGAAGTAACCACTTCAGGGTACCTGATGGTGTCTTCAATTATCCCATTGTCAGTGAATGATGTTACCGCAATAAAACCACTGAGTATTGAACCGTATGGAACACTAGCCGTATCGGGCAAATTCTCTACCCTGTAACTTATATCATCCAGTTCAACCGGGCAAAAACGGTAGCGAAAGGGGGCGTCCTCTGCTCCGATCATAATAACATTGTCGATGTCTACATCAACAACTCCGGTATCGTTATCATCATCAGGTTCAGCGGGCATACCTACGGCTTTCCAGGCTTCTGTGACCGAGTTGTAGGCTTGGCTGCCAACCCCAAAGAGCTCTTCAGCGGCGAGGAGAGAAAAATCATAGCAGTCTGCGTAAACGGAGTTTTCTGTAAGGTAGGCCGTTTCCAGCAGGTAGACGAGCTGTATTGCGCTGTCCATGCCAATGGCCCTTACATCATACGCATCACCGGCCTCGTTCGTTGCTTGCTGCCCTTCCACCAGCAGGTAGAACCAAAAATTGAATACACCACTATTGACGTGTACCCCTCCGTTGTCTAAGGCCGAGGTATGCCAGTTTTCGCCCTTATAAAACTTTGGATCATCACGCAGTGAAGGGTCTGCCATGTCGCGGAAATACGGTACATCAGGCCGTCGGCTGGCGATGCCCGCTACTCGCCAGTCGAAGTGGTCGTTATCGTAGTAGAATTGAAAGGCTTTTCCAAAAATATCGCTGATACTTTCGTTGAGCGCACCCGATTCGTCCTGGTAGATAAGGCCCGAAGTAAATTCAGTAAGGCCATGGGCAAACTCATGACCAACCAGATCAAAGGTGGGAAGAGGGCTGTAGCTGTCACAGTTTCCGTTGCCGTAAGTTGTTGATGTGCCATCCCAAAAGGCGTTAACGAAGTTATGTCGGTTCATATTAGCGACCAGTGGAAAGCCCTCGTCGTCAAGGCTATTGCGGTTGAAACGGGCCTGAAGGAAGTCATAAAACTTCACCGAAGCAAAATAGCCGTCAACCATGGCCTGATGGCCTTCCAGATCCGACTCCCAAACGTTGTCCTCGTCGGTCGGAATCCGAAACCCGTTGGTAATATCGTGTGCAAAAATACCCTCGCCCCGGCTCTCGTCATGCAGGGCAAATTCATCAGGTGATATTGAGTCTACCGGAAACGAAATATCCTGACGGTAAAAACCATCGCCGTGGCCGATCACAGTCTCAGAATGGATGTTACTGAGGCTCGTCATCACCCTGCCGGAGGTAGCGTTGACGATCACTTCCGTATCAACGGGCAAACCAGCAGGACCAATATCCGCCTTTAGGTTCACAATGTACACGGCTACCGTGGTGCCGCCCTGCCGGGGGTAACTTGAATTAGCAAACGATCGTATTGTTTTTGCTGCCCGCAAGTCTTCGGTCAGGTTAAGTTCGTAGCTCAACCATAAGTGGGCAAGCTGCTCCGCCTGGGAAGCCGAAAGCTGAAAGTCCTTTCTTGTCTGTTTAACCTCCGTCAAACCACCAGTAGCCGAGAGCAATAAATCACCATCGAGGTGAAAAACCACGGTACTGCCAAGTACTTGCATCCCATCCTGAAACTGGTGATACTTTACGTGCTGACGCCCTGAAGGAGAAGTGTAGGTGTAGACCCGCCGAAGCTCTGTGGAGGGCGATAACTCGAATAAAGGAGCCGCGTCCAGTACCTCCTCTGCGGTGAAACTGACCGGCTGAGAAGGGATAAAGGTATTTTGCTGTTCTCCTTGAGCAGAAAGACAAGTGGAGAAAACAGCAAATAGAATTAAGAAGTAGTGATTAGCCATTGTGTTGTGTACAGTTGAGTTCTGAAAATCTAAGTTTAAAAAAAAGCTTGTTAAGACAAATGTATGAAAAAAGGAATACCTTTTTTCGTAATTCATACGCTTTATTGATTTTTGTTACGGTGGCTAACGGCCTGTCGGAGAGAACCTAGTGGTCCTTCCCAACAGGCTGCTACTACGATTTAAACCAGTGCTGTTCTGTTTATATCACCAAGCATTCCCACCTCCGAAGCCCCCGCAAACCGCCGGAAGTCTTCTGCACTAACGTGCCCTGGGTAAGGGCCGTAGTGGTGCTTTACGTTATCGTTGCGCCACACCAGCGCCCAGGCGATGCGGGCCGCAACGGGGTCGGCCAGGATGCCTTTCAGCAGGCTAGCGGTCCACCAGTCTTTTTTTGGGACGGATTCGTAGCCCGTTTCGGTCAGGGCGGCAACCTTGCCTTTTTGCTCCGCAATTTCTACCAGCATGCGCAGGCGTTTGGTGAGGCGTTCGATATGTTCATTTTTGCCTAGGTCGTGGTAATCATCGAGGCCGAGGATGTCTGCGTAGTCGTCTCCGGGGTAGTATTCCAGGTATTCTGCTGGGGTGTTGACGATGTCGGTAGAGTAGCACCAGAGGAGGTGGTGGAGCTGCTGTTCGTGGTGGAGAAAATCCACGGTAAACCGCCAGAGTTGTTTGTATTGCTCCGCCGAGGCGTGCGGTTTGCCCCACCAGAACCAGTTGCCGGTGTGTTCGTGGAAGGGGCGGAAAATGATGGGGATGGGTTGGTAATCGGGCGGGCCGGTGGTTACTTTTCGGAAGAAGTCTGCGATCAGTTCCAGCTTAGTGCGGTAGGCTTGGTGATGGCTGCCGCCGGGCAAAATGGCGCCGACGGTCGGGGTGCCAACGGCCCAGGCATCGCCACCCAGAAAGTTGTTCGCGTGCCAGCTTACGGTGTTGATGCCGCCGCGCCGAAACACCTCGCGCATCCAGAAGCGCATGTGCCGAAAGTCTACCAAATCAAGGTTGCTGGGCCGGGGGCCGATCTTGCCGATGTCCCAGCCAAACAGGGCGGGGTGGTGGCCGCAGACGTCGTGTACGTCGGTCCGGAACTCATGGAAATCCTTCCAGTGTACGCCGTAGGCCAGGGCGTCCTGGTGGCCGAAAAGGGTCGGGCCAGCGGCGCTGCGCTTCAGGAAATCGTAGAGGTTGGCGGTAGCGGGCGTTGCGTTCGGGTTGATCGGCATGGGGCGAAGATCGGACTTTTTTACCCTTGCTCTTCAAAAACCAAACCCGGCATCCAGCCTGTGCGCCAAAATATTTGGCGCGCACGCAGGAAGCCGGGGTTGGT
>CAYWMW010000218.1:6402-7757 GCA_964458975.1 uncultured Lewinella sp.
GGTTCGGGCCGCCGGCGGCGCCCCGTTCATCTTCCCGGCGATGGGCAGCCACGGAGGCGCCCCTGCCGCGGGGCAGACCCAGGTGCTGGCCAATTACGGCGTGACCCCGGAGCTTGTTTGCGCCCCCGGGGGCGCCCCAAAATTTTTTGGCGCCCCCACGCAGGATGCCAGGGAAGGTAAAGTACCCGGTCGCTTCGTCGGAAGATTTGAGGATCTCGTCGAGAAACTTTTGCCCAGGGCGGCAGCATTGAGACTTTAGCCCGAGTATGAAAACTGCCCTTTACATTATTCTAGCCATCGTCGTACTTATCGGAGCTGCAGCAGCCTGGTTTTTTTACTCGTTCAAAAAAGCAGATAAACTAACAGTACCGCCAACCGCCACTAAAGCCGAACGTCTTGGTTTGATAGACAACTACCTCACCCAACTGCACCAAAAGGGCCACTTCAACGGTGCCGTCCTCTTCGCCGAAAAAGGGGAGCCGCTGCTGATGAAAACCTACGGCTTTACCGATTATAGCCGTGAAAGGGAGCTCACACCGCAGTCTTCCTTCCGCCTGGCCTCGGTCTCTAAACAGTTCACCGCCGCAGGTATTCTCCGCGCCGCCGAACTAGGCTTGCTGGAGCTGGATGCACCGATAATTACCTACATCGAGTCCCAGCACAAGGAAGTAGCCGTCCGCCACCTGCTGAACCAAACCAGCGGCATCCCCGACGAGTACATGCGCCTTGGTGAAGCCCACCGCGACTCCATCGGCGAGGTGCTCACCAACGCTGATGTTGTCAACCTGATCTACAAATTCGGTAGCCCCGCCACCGGTAAACCCGGAGATGCCTACGCTTATTCCAACACCAATTACGCGCTCCTCGCGGCCATCCTCGAATCCGTATCCGGGAAGTCATTTGAGGATTTTATGCAGGCAGAAATTTTTGACCCGCTAGGGATGTCAAATAGCCGGGTTTTCCTGCTGACCTCCAAGGATACAAGCTTCACCAACAAAACAGAAGACTACATTACGCTTCTCGGGGAATCAGCAGAGTCTCCACCGGAGTTTCTGGAGGGAGTTGGTGGTGATGGCAACGTTTTCGCAAGCCCGGAAGATTTTTTAAAGTGGGATGAGTTCTGGAAGGGAGATAACGGCATCGTGCGCGATAGCCTGCTGGAACAAGCTTTCCTAAAGCCCACACTGAACGATGGAACTACCTCAGATTACGGTTTCGGTTGGTTGATCACCACACACAACCAGTGGCACAACGGAAGTTGGCTCGGCGCCCGCACCTCCATTGCGCGTAACCCGAAAGCGGAGACGGTTTTGGTGTTGCTAGACAACTCTACTAACTTCAAATTCAATGCCATC
>CAYWMW010000219.1:0-7662 GCA_964458975.1 uncultured Lewinella sp.
GTGATGTAGTCTTCCAGGTGCAGCACCTTACGGGCAATCAGCATCAGGGTAAGTACCATCGCGAAGCCAGAGAAGATCGCACCCGCTACGAAGTAGGGCGGGAAGATCGTCGTGTGCCAGCCAGGGATGACGGAAGTCGCAAAGTCAAAGGATACAATCGTGTGTACAGAAAGTACCAGTGGCGTTGCCAAACCGGCGAGGATGAGCGAGAGGCTCTCCCAACGCTGCCAGTGCTTCGCGGAACCGTTCCAGCCGAAGGCTACAACGCTGTAGATTTTCTTGCGCATGCCCTTCGCACGGTCACGAACGGTAGCCAGGTCAGGCACCAAACCAGCGTACCAGAACAACAGGGATACGGTGAAGTAAGTAGAGATGGCGAATACGTCCCAGAGCAGCGGCGAGTTGAAGTTCACCCACAGCGGACCCCGTGTGTTGGGGTACGGGAAGATGAAGATCGCCAACCAAAGACGGCCCATGTGAATGAGCGGGAACTGGCCCGCACACATTACGGCGAAAATCGTCATGGCCTCCGCCGCACGGTTTACACCCGTACGCCATTTTTGCCGGAAAAGCAGGAGGATGGCCGAGATGAGCGTACCGGCATGACCGATACCTACCCACCAAACGAAGTTGGTGATATCCCAACCCCAGTTAATGGTCCGGTTCAGGTTCCAGGAACCGATACCGACCCAGACCGTCCAGGCAACGCCAAAGGCGAACATACCCAGGCAGATGACCGAAAGGATGAAGGTGATGACCCAGCTAAGCGAGGGGGCCGTTTCCGTCGGGCGGCAAATGTCTTCCGTGATCTGGTGGTAGGATTTACTACCCGTGATCAACGGCTTACGAACGGGGGCTACATGTCCACTCATAGTTTATGATTCTCGATTCTTGATTCTTGATTCTCGATTCTTGATTTTGGCCAAGCCTCGGGAAGTCAGTTCTCAATCCTCATTTTATAATTCTCCGCTTAAGCGGTAATTCTTAATTAAGCTATCATCCTCTTTCAGTAAATCAAGAATCGAGATTCGAGATTCGCCAATCGAGAATCTTTAGGCTTCGAGTTCTTCAATTGGGTTGTGTACCCGCGCGGCGTAGAAAACACCCGGCTGGGTATTTACTTCTTCCAGTGCGAGGTAGTTCAGCGGGTTGCTCAACTTGCTGGAAACATCGCCCTGCTTATTGTTGCGGTCACCGAAGGTGATCGCACCGGTTGGGCAGGCAGTCTGGCAGGCCGTACGAACGTCGGAATCGCGCAGTGCGCGCTTTTCAACTTTCGCGGCGAGCTTACCTTCCTGGAGGCGCTGCGCACAGAAAGAGCACTTCTCGATCACGCCGCGGCTGCGGACGGTCACGTCGGGGTTCAGTACCATCCGCGTCAGGTTGTCGGCTCCGAAGGCCATTTCCTCATCCTGAACACTTGGCTCGTTGGAAGAGAAGAGATCGCCCGTGGTGTAGTCCAACCAGTTGAAGCGGCGAACTTTGTACGGGCAGTTGTTGGCGCAGTAACGGGTACCGATACAGCGGTTGTAGATCATCTGGTTCAGACCTTCGTCGCTGTGCTGGCTGGCGTTTACCGGACAAACGTTCTCACAAGGAGCGTTGTCACAGTGCTGGCACATCATCGGCTGGTATACAGCGCGTGGGTTTTCGATGTCGCCGTAGAAGTAGCGGTCAATACGGAGCCACTTCATTTCGTGGTGGCGCCATACCTCGTACTTACCTACGATCGGGACGTTGTTTTCAGCAACACAGGCAACTTCACAGGCAGCACAACCGATACAGGCCGTGAGGTCTACATGCATCGCCCACCAGTGGCCCTGGCTATATACATCTTCGACGTATTCGTCGTAGGGGTAGAGGGTCTGGTCGTTGAGGTGCTGGGCGGCACTACGCTTCGTAGAGATGTGCTCCTTCAGGTCGCCCAGGTCAGCAAATGTGCCCTGGTAAATGATGGAACGATCGACGAGACCGCCCTGCATGCCTTCACCAAGCTCCATCACCGTCTTCTCGTCGACGTTGTAAGGCTTGATGTACATTTTTTCTTCTTCGGTCGTTGGCTCGGTGTACTGGATATCACCGGTACGGCGATCTACCCAGGCCATTTTGCCGGATTCGTCCTTCGTCGTCAGGCCCATCGTGTGGTGGTACTGGACGCAGGCGAATTCGTCTTCCGTATCGGCAGCACCGGAGACGGTTGCCTGATCGGCGAAGTACTGAACGTAGCCGTCTTTGACCGGAAGCCACGGGTAGACGTTGATGCCTACGTTGTGGCCAATAGCCCGGCCAGAAACACCGGTCACCTCACGCCCATAGCCAAGGGCGAGGCCGAAGGTTTCGGGCAGCTGGCCAAACTGGCGGACAGCCGTTACGTTCTGCGGCGTACCGTTGATCGTGACGGTCACGATGTCGGCCTTGCCTTTGTATTCTTCGGTGTTGAGGCCTTCGTAAGCCGTGTAGCTGTTGCCACCTTCCCACTTTACGGGAATGGTGAGGTAGTTGCCCCAGACCGTCCGCGTTACGGGGTCGGGTACTTCCTGCAGCCAGGGGTTGTTGGCGTAGACACCGTTACCGATGTTGACCGTCTCGAAGAAGCTCACTTCCTGGCCAGTACCGGGGGTGGTTGGCTGGCCGGAAACGGAACCGTTATAGGTTGCGGCACCGAGGCCTCCCGTTGCAGCGGCAGTGTTTGCACCGAGGGTAACGACACCGTCCTGCAAAGAACTGTCCCAAAAGGCGCGGAAGGAGGTGAAACCAGACTGCGCACCGAAAGCGGTAGCTTCCCAGTTGTCCGCTACGAACTGCATGTAGGGCTGCTCGGCATCGGCTTTGAGCTTATCGGACTTGGCCCACATCAGCAGGCTCTGGCCTTCCTGGCGGGTGCCGTGGCGGCCAACGCTGGCGAAGATCGGCGTGATGGTAGGCTGGATGAGGCTCAACTCGCCTTCAACCGCTTCCACATCGCCCCAGCTTTCCAGGTAGTGGTGGTTGGGGGTTACGTAACCGCACTGCAAAGAAGTTTCATTGGGTACACCGCTCATAGAGACGGCGACCTTGGCCTTGCTCATGTTTTCGGTGATCTGCGCCGCCCAGGGATTGTCCCAACAAGGGTTAGCTCCGTCGAGAACGATCACTGCATCTACGGCCCCGCCCTCAAGATCAGCTGCGAACTTAGCAATTGCCTTGTCTGAACCCTGACGTTGCATGCTCCACCGGTCGGTAGAGATGGTGTTGCCGTAGGCACCGATGGCGTTGTTGATGGCGTTGACCATCTTCTGCTCGGCGAGGTTGTTGCTGCCGCTGACTACGAGGCCACGGCCGTTGCTGGCCTTCAACTGAGCAGCTACTGCTGCAATTTTTGCTTTTGCGTCTGCCGGAAGCGTTGCATTTCCACCACCAACGATGGCTCCGTAGAGTGCGGCGATGGCCTGGCCCTGCTCGGAAGGCTTCACCAAAATGCGGTTATCCGCATTAGAGCCGGTAAGACTCATGGCGGATTCGATTTGTACGTGGCGGCTCATTTTCTTGCCGCTGGTTTTACGCATCTTGGCGTAATCGCGGGCAAACTGTACCGGGCTAACCCAGGTACCGAGGAAATCACAGCCGATGGCTACAATGATCTCCGCTTTATCGAAGTGGTAGCTCGGCACGGCGCGCTTGCCGAAGTCGGCTTCGTTGGCGTCGAGCAATGCTGCGCTGGAAACGGGATCGTACTGAACGAGTTCTGTGTTAGCGAAGCGGCCCTTAAATTCGGCAACGGCGGCGAGCAAAGATGGGCTCATGACCGTGTGAGAAACGATGCGAACGCGCGAACTGGCGGGCATCTTGCCTGCGATCTCTGCGTCGATTACGTCCCAACCGTCGTTGTCCGCGTGGTTCTTTTTAGAAACCGCCTTGCCGTCAACAACACGGTAAGGGCCGTCGAAACGGCTCGTGTCGTAAAGGCCAAGAACGGAAGCCTGCACCCGTGCAGTAGTACCACCACCGGTGATGGGGCTCATGCTGTTACCTTCCACTTTAATCGGACGGCCTTCGCGGGTTTTGACGAGCACGGGGACGTAGTCTCCGCCCTGCACAAAGGTAGAAGCGTAGTAAGTAGCTACGCCAGGAACAATGCTATCCGGCTTAGATACGTAAGGGATGGCCTTACGAACGGGGATGTCACAGGAAGCGATCGTAGCGGCGGTCATACCGAAGCCGAGGTACTTCAGGAAATCCCGGCGGCTTGATTCAAGCCGGGGGTTTTCAGCAGCCTCAGGCATACCAATTTCGTTATCCGTTGCTTTGACGTACTCCGGGCTGGACTCGAGTTGATCGGTACCTAACCAGACTTTGTTGTTATTCTTGCTCATTCCCTGGGGAAGTTATATTCTTGATTGAATAGCTCGGTCGTTGAAAACTGGTGAGCTAAAGGACTAAAATACTAACGGACTAGTTTAGTAGTGACAACGCTGACAGTTCAGACCGCCGACATCCTCAACGGTAACGCCGTCTCGCTCACCATTTTTGATTTCTTCGTGGTAGCGTTCGTACGCTTTGTAGTAGTCGTTTTCAGCGAACTCTACTTCGGTTTGGCGATGACAGTTCACACACCAACCCATGCTGAGCGGGCTGTACTGGTACACCAACTCCATTTCTTCCACGGGGCCGTGACAGTTCTGACACTTAAGGTTACCGACGGTAACGTGCTGGGCGTGGTTGAAGTAGGCGTGGTCCGGCAGGTTGTGGATACGGACCCATTCTACGGGGCCGGCGATCTTGTCGTCTCCGGTCAATTCGTTGGTCAGGGCGTCTTCGATGGCTTCGATTTGCTCTTCGATCACGTCCTCCATATCGTCGAGGTCGCCCTCGTCTTTGATGTATTCCTGGGCGATCCACTTTTTGTAGACTTCTTTGACTTCCTCGTTGGAGTAGTTTTCGTAGTCCTTAATATATACGTCCTCAATCGGGTCGTAACCGATGGCGGCGTAGATCTTGGTGATCTCGGCGGTACCGTAGTTGCTGCCCTTCTTGATGGCACGGTGACAGTTCATACAGGTATTAACCGCAGGAATGACGGAGTGCTTGGAGCGGCGCGCACCGTCGTGACAGTACTGACACTCGATCTTGTTGAGGCCAGCGTGGGTTACGTGGCTGAACTTGATGGGCTGCTCGGGCTGATAATCCTGCTGGCGGCCAAGCTCAATGGCGTGGTTTACGGTAGTGTAACCACCCAGTACAACGAGAGCGAAGACGACGAAGGCGATCATTCCCTTGCTCGTCAGGATGTCCACAAGCGTACGGCGGGTAGTGGCCTCGCCTTCCTTGGAGCCGACCATGTACTGCATGTTGCTCGTGATCCGGGCGAGGATGAGCGAGAGCAGCAGAAGCGCACCACCGAGTACTACGAAGAGCCAGGTGTTGTCTGTTTTGGGGGCGTCGGCGGCGACTACGCCCGCTGCGCCTACGACAACTGGCTTACCCTCTCCGGTGTACTGGCCTTTAACGTAGGCGAGCAGGTGCTCAATGTCTCCGTCGGAGAGGTTGAGGTAGTTAGACATCACCGTTGGCTTCCATTGTGCCCATACAGCGGCTGCTCTTGCACTTTCGCCGGAAGCGATCAACGCCTGAGAGTTTTTAATCCAGCTGTAAAGGTGCTCACGGGGTTCGCCGGCCCAACGCTCCTGAACGCCACCAAGGGCAGGCCCGGTAAGGTTGTTAGCCATATCTCCAGCGTGGCAAGCACCACAGCCGTTTTCGTTCCAAAGGGATTTGCCTTTTTTGTAATCACCGGCACCGGGAGCGACATCTCCACCAGCAGCAGCTTCGGGAGCGGCCTCGGTGGTAGCCTCTGGGGGTGCAGTATCGGCCTCTGTTTCCTGAGCAAACAGGAAGTTACCGCCGGTAAAGAGGCAGCAAACGAGGAGGAAAGATTGTATAAACTTCAAATGATATGTCATTAGGAGTTGACATTTAGTAAGTTGCGCGAAAAAGAAGGAAAATTCCCCCTTCTCTAGTGGCGCAAAGATACTTTCATGACATTTCTTTAACAAACTTGTTCACTACCCCGTACCTTATTTAGACAATATCTAAATAGAATTAGGCGCGGGCGCGGGTGCAAAGAGAGGTTTTTGGGTTCAGAACAGGCTCATAATCCTTTATAAGTAGGCTGTTAAACTTGACGATGACCTCCCGTAGCCACCTCTCCCCAACCCCTCTCCAACACGGTTTGCTTCGCAGTACTTCGTGCTCGCCCCAGGCTCAGCGGAGAGGGGCTATCCAGAAGAAAACGCTTCGCGTTTTGGTGGTAGAAAACCGTCACGGGTGATCATCGTCAGGTTTAACAGCCTACCTTTATAAGGTATTGAAAAAAGCTCAGGGCGCGGCCGCAGGTGCGAAGAACGGTTTTAGAGCAGCGTAACCAACCCGTAGGTTGCTCCTGCGCTTTTATCCCTATCATTGCACCTGCGTTTAGCGCCCAAATTCGATAGAACATTTTAACAAACAAACCTTGTCATATCCCGCTAAAGCCTTATCTTTGCGCCCACTTTGAAACGTCCCTTTGCACCAACGGGTGCTTTATGCGGGGATAAAACGTCAGGTTATGTCAACTCAATCACCATTCATCTTACCCTTAAGCGGGCTTGGTCAGGGGATTTACCGGTATGACCTCGTGATCGACAAAGCGTTCATCGCCACTTTCCCCGCTGCACCGGTTCAAGAAGCCGACGTAGCGCTAGAGCTGACGGTGGACCGCCAGCAACGGCAACTGATCCTGGATTTTGACTTTTCCGGAAGCGTACGCACCGACTGCGACCGCTGCCTGGCTAACGTAGATTTCCCGGTCAAGGGCCAAAACCAACTGGTGGTCAAGTTCAGCACCGAAGCGGAAAACCTGGAGGAGGAAGGCGATCTCGTCTACCTTCATCCAGATACCAGCCTCTTCAACGTAGCACCCTACGCCTACGAAATGGTGATGCTGGCCCTGCCGATGATCCGCACCTTCGACTGCCGGGAAGGCCAACCGCCCTACCCCTGCGACGAAGAAATGCTGGACCGCATAGATGCTTCCGTCGACACCGTTTCCGACGACGCCCCCAAAGGCGACGACGAAGACGACAAGCCCAGCCCCTGGGACGCCCTCAAAGGACTAAAATAATCATATTCAGCTGATTAACAGCCGTTAACGATACCAACCAAAGCTTAAAATTTACAATTACCATGGCACATCCTAAGAGCCGGATTTCCAAGCAGCGCAAGCGCAAGCGTCGTACTCACTACAAGGCTTCTGTACCTAGCCTGACCGTTTGCCAAACCACCGGCGAAACGCACCAGCCCCACCGCGCCTACTTCGACGCTGACGGCAATATGTTCTACAACGGCAACATGATCGTTAAAGGCCCCGAAGTACTCGAAGACATCGATTTCGGTAACGAAGGCGACGACGAAGCTTAAACAGGCTTTTCACCCGCTATAGAAATTAATAGCCCGTTAGCTGATTGCTAGCGGGCTATTCATCGTTGGCTGAAGGGGTAATTTGACTGAAGACTGCCCAACAAAAGGGTTAGGATTATTGGGATTTTGAGGATGAATCAGGATATATCCGCCTATTTTCTCTCCATACTACTGTGTGCTGTGTGTTCTATGTGCTCTCTGTGAACTATGTGTTCTATGTGGACTCTG
>CAYWMW010000220.1:0-3716 GCA_964458975.1 uncultured Lewinella sp.
AAGCCGAAGGCAAGGTCAGCCCATCGCTTGAACAGTAACCAACCGTTCTGTTGTGCCAGACAGCAACCTAAGTGCCCCGAACGGGGTACGTCTGCTAGCGATGGGTTGACCAAAGCCGAAGGCAAGGTCAGCCCATCGCAACCCGAAGCGAAAGTTGACCAAAGCCGAAGGCAAGATCAGCCCGTCGCAACCCAAAGCGAAAGTATCTTCGCCTCCCTATCAAAAAATCAAACCCCAAAATAATATGAGTTCTCCCTCCAACTTTGGCCAGCACGTACCCCGCAAATGGCACGCGAATGCATCCGGCGAAGACAGCTGGACGATGTTTAAAGTCATCAGCGAGTTTGTCGAGGGCTACGAAGTGATGAACAGCTGCGGCCCCTGCGTTTCCATCTTCGGTTCCGCCCGGACGAAGCCCGACCACAAATACTACAAACTGGCCACCGAGATCGGTCAGGCGATGGTCCGCGAAGGCTACGGCGTCATCACCGGCGGCGGCCCCGGCATCATGGAAGCGGGCAATAAAGGGGCGCACCTGGAGCAGGGCGCAAGCATCGGCCTCAACATCGACCTCCCGTTCGAGACCAGCTCGAACCCCTTCGTCGACCCCGATAAGGACATCGACTTCCGTTACTTCTTCGTCCGCAAGGTGATGTTCGTGAAGTACGCCCAGGCCTTCATCTGCTGCCCCGGCGGCTTCGGCACGATGGACGAACTCTTCGAAGTACTCACCCTCATCCAGACCCGCAAAATTACCAAAGTGCCCGTCATCCTCGTCGGGACGGAGTACTGGGGCGGCATGATCGACTGGATTCGGGAGACGATGGCCGAAAAGGAGCAAACCATCGCGATGGACGATATGGACCTCATCCCGGTCGTTGATACACCGGAGGAAGTACTCACCATCATTAAGGCCTTTTATGACGAGAAGGGGCATAATTTGGAGCCTAATTATAAGTTGTAGTGTTGAGTTTGCTTGCTCCCGCTCGTAACCTCACCCCCAGCGTCCTCCAAATAAGCTACCCTCCCTACACAAGCCCGCGTGGCTACAAAACCCCCTCCCTAACCCTCCCCACGGGGGAGGGAATTTGCGAAAACGCAATGCGTTTTTAGAGGAAATCGGTAGCACTAACGAACGTTCTCAATAAATGATGACAACCGTAACCGCTACCCATTAAGCGAAGGCGGAGCCGCAGTGTTTTTAGCTCCCCTCCCCAGCCGGAGGCGGTTGAGCTGCGCTGCTGCCTTCGGCGGTGGGGAGGGGTTGGGGGAGAGGGTTTTATGACGCTACGAGGCTACAGATCAAGCACATGCCCCAAAAGCAATAATACCCCGTGCAAAACCAACTAAAACACCTCTGGAAAAAGTCCCGCAAACCAGCCCTGGTGATCTTCATTGCGTGTTTTATCTGGTGGCTTTTTTGCCTACCCTCCCCCCTGTTCAAAGCGCCGCTGGCCACCGAATTATTGAGCAGTGAAGGCGAGCTGTTGAGTGCAAGAATTGCGGCGGACGGTCAGTGGCGGATGCCGGCGGCGGACAGTGTTTCGCCGAAGCTCATCGCGGCGGTCATCAACTACGAAGACAAGACGTTTCGGGCGCACTGGGGCGTCAGTACGCGTGGTTTTTTGCGGGCTGCGCGCGACAATTGGTCGGCCGGGCGGGTGGTATCCGGCGGGTCCACGATCACGATGCAGGTGGCGCGCATGGCGAGGGGGAATAGGGCGCGGACGCTGGTGCAAAAATTGTTAGAGGCGGCGGTCGCTACGCGGCTGGAGGCTGAGTACGCTAAAGACGAAATACTCCGTCTCTGGCTGGCCAACGCGCCCTTCGGCGGCAACGTTGTCGGCGCAGAGGCGGCTACCCGGAGGTACTACGGCCGCTCCCCCGCCGAGCTGAGCTGGGCGGAGGCAGCGACCCTGGCGGTACTACCCAACAGCCCGGCCCTCATCCACCCCGGCCGCTCGCGCAATGCGCTCCGCTTCAAGCGCGATCGTTTGCTGGACGACCTGGTTAAAAGCGGAAACCTCTCCGCCGAAGAAGCCGAGCTCTCCAAACTGGAGCCCCTGCCGGAAAAGCCCCGCCCCCTACCCCGCCGCGCCGAGCATTTGCTGGAGCGGCTGCGCAAAGCCCACGGTCCGGGCCGCTACCGGAGCAGCCTGGATGGCGGGTTGCAGGCGGAGGTAAACGCCCTGGTCCGTCGTCATCAATCATTGCTCGTTGGCAACCAGGTCCACAATACGGCGGCGATGGTGACGGAGGTTTCCAGCGGCAGAGTGGTGGCTTACGTTGGTAATTCACCGGACCTTGCACCTGCGTTCGCGCCTGATGTAGACATAATCACCGCGCCCCGTTCCCCCGGTAGCCTCCTGAAACCGATGCTCTACGCCCTGGCGCAGGAAGACGGGAAACTGATGCCCAAAGCCCTGCTGCCGGACGTACCGACGAGCTTCGGCAAGTTTCAACCCGCCAATTTCTACCAAAACTACGACGGTGCGGTGCGGGCCAACGAAGCCCTGGCCCGCTCGCTCAACATCCCCTTCGTTTACCTTTTGCAGGACTACGGCGTGCCGCGTTTTCACGCCGCGATGCGCGGGTACGGCTTTCGGCAAATCACCCAGCCGCCGGAGCATTACGGCCTCTCGCTCATCCTCGGCGGCGGGGAAATCACGATGGAGGAGATCAACGGCTGGTTCCTGGGGATGGCCCGGCAACTCCGCTACTTTTACCCCCGCCAGGGGAGCTACCACCCGGAAGACTTTGCCCGGCCCACCCTGCTGGCGGAGCAATCCCGGCCCGTATTGGAGGGTACAAGCCCAACCCCGGGCGGCATCGGCGCGGGTGCCAGCTACCTCACCCTCGAAGCCCTGACCGAACTCACCCGCCCGGACGATACCGGGGCCGCCCTGCGCTTCTCCTCCCGCCGCCGCATCGCCTGGAAAACGGGTACGAGCTTCGGCTTTCGCGATGCGTGGGCGGTGGGCTGCACGCCCGCTTACGTCGTCAGCGTATGGTCCGGCAACGCCGACGGTGAGGGGCGGGAAGGCCTCGTTGGTCTCCGCGCAGCAGCCCCCTTGCTGTTCAACATTTTCCGTGCCCTGGACGAGCACAGCCCCGACGCCCCCGCCTGGTTTGACCAGCCCTGGAACGACATGACCGATGCCTCCGTCTGCTCAGTCAGCGGCCACCTCGCCGGCCCGGATTGCCCAACGGAGAACGCCTGGATCGCCACCCACAGCGAACGCAGTCCGCCCTGTACTTCGCATCAGCTCATTTACACGGACTCCGCCGCAGGAAAGTACCGCGTGCGTCAGGATTGTGGCCCCTCGCCCGCCCTTCCCCGGAGTTGGTTCAGCCTTCCGGCGCGGCAAGCTTACTACTACCGGCATCGGAATCCGGACTACCGCCCGCTACCGCCCTTGCACCCCAACTGTGGCAACGACCCGGCCGCAGCAGCCAGCCCGATGCAGTTCATTTACCCCTACGAAAACGGCGTGTTAAGTCCGGTAAAAAACTGGAAAGGGGAAACGGAGCCCATCTTCTTCGAGCTCGCCCATCAGGATGCGGAAACCACCGTGTTCTGGCACCTGGACCAGGAGTATTTGGGAGAAACGAAGGTTTTTCACAGCCTCTCCGTCGCGGTGGAAGCCGGTCGGCACCTGCTTACGGCCGTTGATGCGGCGGGGAATCGGTTGGAACGGCGGTTTCAGGTTCAGTAG
>CAYWMW010000220.1:3816-7642 GCA_964458975.1 uncultured Lewinella sp.
GGGAGTCGCAAGTGCCGTTCGGCTCGCCTAGAACGGCAAACAAGATGCTACCGTTGTCAGGCGGCTATTCCAGCTACTTTTTCATCTCCTCGGTGCCTCCGGCGAGCATCTGGATTATCAGAAAGCATTACGGAAAGAACTCGATGCGCTTATGGAAGACGCGCAGGCCAACCTGCCCAATTCGATGGCTAAAGTAAAATCAAGACCGTGTCTGCTTTTACAATAACCACAAAGGCCTCGATTCTCTCATTCGGCATGATCGACTTTAAGCTTTTCTCTGGCGGCTCCCATAACGGGAGCCGTTTCTTTTTATGTCCTCTTTTAAGGGGGACGGCTCATAAATCGACGATAATTACTGTCCGGAGACAAGCTTGATGCAGTCAAGCCGGGCATCCTGTTTCTGTTTCCCCGCGCTCCCCAACACATTCCGAACAAAAAGGCCATTACTACCTTTGAGCAAGGAAACCCCAACCAACCGATGCAAAAACTCAATCGATATTTTCTTAGCTGGGTCCGATCTGCACTACAAAGTCTTGCCTTTTTACCTCTCCCCATGATGCTGGGTGCGCTGCTCTTTGGCATCGGTTTGTTTTACGTTGAGATGAATACGGACATCAGTCGGGAGATTACCGCCAGGTTGCCATCCTCTGTACTTAGCAGTCAGGATACTGCACGGGCGGTGCTCACGCTCATCATTGGCGGGCTCATTACGCTGACGGTGTTTACGTTTACCCAGATGATGACACTGTTCAGTCAGGTTTCCAGCAGCTACAGCCCCAGGTTACTTCCTTATTTTACGAGTAGCCGGGCGCTGCAGTTCGTTATGGGTACTTACCTTGCGGTCATTATCCTCAGCATCATAGTTTTGCTTACTATTCGGGGAGATGACGAGGGCTTCGTCCCAAACTTATCGGTATTGCTATGCCTCATTCTCGGTGTGAGTTGCCTGGTTATTTTTCTGTACTTCGTCACTACTATTTCTAATAAGATTCAGGTCAAGAACATAATTGAGGACGTGTATCGAAAAGGTACAAATTTAATAGATCAGGCAGGAAAAAGGGACGGGTTTGAAGAGCGGGAAGCTCCTGGTGATTTCAGTAATTGGTATGCGATCCCTTCCCCGATCGGAGGGTACATCGGCAGTGTGAATTATCATCGCCTGTCAATATTAGCGAAAGAGAACAACACCAGGTTTTACTTGGGGACGGCGCGGGGGATGTTCGTACCGCACAACTTCCCCCTGATCCAAAGCGAGCGAGCGCTGGACGAGGCAACGGCACTGCTGGTGCTGGAAGCAGTTTCCCCGATCCATCAGAAATTCTCTGACTGGCAACTCCCGCCCGTACGCCTGCTTACGGAGATTGCCGTAAAAGCGATGTCTCCCGGTATCAACGACCCAGGTACTGCAGTAGACGTTATGGACCGGCTAACGGGTCTTCTTATGAAGCTAATGAATCTTCCGGAGTACAATTTCTTTCGGTCCGAAAAAAAGGGAGGGGAAGTATGGTTCAAGAGCCATCATTTTGAAGATGTACTCGCTACCGCAATGCAACAACTGCGGCAATACTGCAAACAGGATGCTACCGTTCTCCGGCGGATATTCCAAATGCTGTTCCACTTGCTCGGTTCTGCGGGAAAAAACCAAGCCTATAGCAAAGCGATTAAAGAAGAGATGAAAGCCTTATTGGAGGATGCGAGTAAGAACCTGAACAACTCCGTCGACCGTAAAATGCTGGCCGACGAGATTCGGACGCACCGCAAAGCACTCCGTCATTTATTCAACGAGACCGATTTTTTGCTGGATGCGCACTTAGATGAAGTCGGTACTTATGAACGGTAAAGAAATAGAATGTTACAACTCTTCATTGAACCGGTACCCTACCCCCCAGTTGGTGAGGATGTAAGTAGGTTTGGCCGGGTCGGGTTCTATTTTAGTCCGTAGTCGGTTGATGTGCGAGTTTACGGTATGCTCGTAGCCGTCGAAGTCGTAGCCCCAGATGAGGCTCAGTAGTTTGGAGCGGTCGTAACATTTGCCGGGGTTGGCGGCCATTAGGCTGAGCAGTTCAAATTCCTTCGGGGAGAGATCAATGCGGGTACCGGCGCTGGTGACGCGGCGTTTGTCGAGGTCGATGCTGAGGTCTCCGTAGGAGTAGACCGGGCCAACGTTTTCTGTTTCCTCGGAGTTGGCTCGCTCGGCGCGGCGGAGCAGCGCTTTGATCCGGGCGATGAATTCGCGGATGGAAAAGGGCTTGGTGATGTAATCGTCGGCCCCCATTTCCAGGCCCAGTACTTTATCGAACTCTTCCGACTTTGAGGTAAGCATCAGGATAGGCGTACCGATCTCTTTTCCTCGGATACGGCGGCAGATTTCGGTCCCCTCCATGCCGGGTAACATTACATCCAGGATGATCAAATCAAAAGATTCGGTGAGTGCGATTTCAAGGCCGTCGTTACCATCCTCGACGGCAGTAATGTCACAGTTCAGGTCACCGAGGTGGATACGAAGTAATTCAATGATGTCTTGATCGTCTTCGACTACAAGTACGCTACGTTGCATATAAAGGTGTTGGTATATTCTTGCTAAAAATGGCTGTGGCCCAAAACTAAATAGATCTGGCTAAAATACAATGCTTTACCACTTAACAGAGATTAAGAAAGCTTCAAAAAGTACGACAAACTGTAGCGGCGCGGACACTCCCCCCATCCAATCTTTGCACCTGCGTTCGCGCCTAAACACCTAAACACCTGATAAACACACCATTACAACTAAATTTAACAATTGTGCCTTCTCCGTGATACTTCTGTGAAGAATACAGGTACGTTCTACCGATACATTTGTAGCAATCAATTATGTATCCGGCGCTCGGGAACCTATTAGCAGATGCCAGCGCCATAAAATCCAATCGAATGCGATCAGCAATACCCATTTTTTTACAAAGACTATTTTCACCCATCCCTTTACTTTTTGTTTTACTTTTCATCGGATTGTCCGGATCATTATCCGCTCAATGTTTTGCCGATGGCGGCACGCTAAGCCTGGAAGACGGTAGTAACATCAACATCATTTGCGCCAATGACGGCATCAGCGATGCATTCACACCGATCGTTGATGGAGCATCAGGAGACAATTTTGCCTGGGTCATCGCCTCCGCAGGGGGCAATATTCTCGCAGTACCTTCCGGCCCTCCCTTCGATCTCGAAGGTGCTGGCCCCGGCGCTTGTTTCATTTGGTATATTGCTTATGCGGACGGTTTCACCGGCAACATTTCCGTCGGCGGTAATATCTGTGAATATACCGAAGACGACGGCTGTTTCGACCTCTCCAACCACATCACCGTCAACCGCCAAACCGGCGAAGACTGTGATGTATTAGAGTGTAACGCACTGAGCAGCGAAATCGCCCTTACGGACGGCAGCACCTCCGCTACAATCTGTGTAGACGGCACCCCGGACCCGCTCGACATCGTGATGTCCGGCGAATTTGCTGGCCAAAACACTACTTTCATCATCACTGACATCAGCGGCACCATTCTTGGAATCCCCGGTGGAACCGGGCCCTTCGATCTTGACGGAGCTGGCCCCGGCACTTGTGTAATCTGGTACCTCGCCTTCGATGATGGCCTTCAAGGACTTGCTGTCAACCAAAATGCTGACGACCTTATTGGTTGTTTTGACCTCTCTAACGGTGTAGTTGTTCAACGCAACGAAGCCGAAGCTGGCGCTATCGCCCTCGAAGACGGTGCGACCACCGCAACCATCTGCGCCGACGGAACCCCTGACCCACTCACCGTAGTGATGTCTGGCGACATGGCCGGAGACAACTCCA
>CAYWMW010000221.1:0-7632 GCA_964458975.1 uncultured Lewinella sp.
TCTGTCATAGCGCAAAGGTAAATAGATTAATAAATGTAAACAGGGGCGCGGCCGCAGGTGCAAAGGAAGGTTTCAGGCAAAGTAAAAGGCGCCGGCACTCCCTCCCCGGAGGAAGGGAGCATCCGGCGCTCAAAACCTGCTTAATCTTAGCGTTAAAGACGGTACTTATTACCGGGCAACCACCCGCGCCACCCGTCCGGAGGAGCGAAGGCGAAGGGTGTAAACCCCAGGCTTCAAAACCATTTTCTGCACCTGCGCGCCGCCGCCCAAATGCATGTATGTGAGTACCCTTCGGCCGCTGGCATCGTATACTTCTACTTCGTCTGTTTCAGCACTGAAGACCGTAAGCTGGTCGCTAAAGGGGTTTGGAAAAGTGAAAGCCTCGGTGCTTTCCAGGCGCACGGAAGCCACCTGGCTGAAGGAGAACCGCCCGTCCGTATCCGTCTGTCTAATCCGGTAGTAGCCGGTCCCGTTCAGGGGGGATTCGTCGGTGAAAACGTAGTCGAAAGCACCGGCGGCTACCGCCCCAATAGCCTTCCACTGAGCACCATCATTACTTCGTTGCACGGTGAAGCCTTCGTTGTTTTCCTCTGCGGCCGTTTGCCAGTTCAGACGTACCACCTTGCCTTCCAGCCGAGCGCTGAAGCCCAACCAACTCACCGGCAGGTTGCCACAAGCATCATTGCCCGTGCAGAACTGATCGGTAAAACTGGTCGCAGAACCACCGTCCGGCAAGCCAGCGTTGCCACTAAAATCCGTAGTAACACCCGAACAGAGGTCAGCGTATTCCGTCGGGTAGCAGCCCGCGAAGTTGTTGTCGGACATGTCTAAGCTCGTCAACGCAACCGCGCTGGTTCCGCGCGCGCCCACACTGTTTGCCGGAAAAAGCGGTAACGGACCGGTAAAACCATTGCCACTCATATCAATTTCCGTCAGCAAGACAGAGCTTAACAGCCCATCGGGCACCAGGCCGTCCAGGTTATTACCGGCAACGTTGTAGACGGTAAGGTTGGGAGCTTGATCTAAGGCCGGTACACTTCCGGTAAAGTTGTTCTGGTCTACCTCAAAGACTTCCAGGCTAACCAGGTCGCGCAGGTTGGGCCGCAGCGGTCCGTCCAGGTTATTGTTGCTCACCTTAAGTTCCTTCAGGTTTACGGCCGCGTTCAGCTCGGAGGGCAGGGTGTTCACAAAGCCATTATTCTCGAGGTGGAGCGTCTCTAAATTCAAAAGCTCATCAAAAATACCCGGTACCAAACCCGTGAAGTTATTATCATTAAGCTCGATGCGCTCCAGGTCGGTCAGGAAACCGTAGTTGGCGCTGAAGCTCCCCGACAAGCCATTATCATCGGCGATCAGCCACCGCAGGTTGGGCAAATCACCATCGTTGATGACGGGTAAGGAGCCCGTCAGCCCGCATTCCTCTGCCGCAAAAAAGATCAGGGTAGAACAATCCGTAATTTCCGCCGGGATTGTTCCGCCGAGGTTGGGGTTGTTGCTAATAATTAAGGTTTCCAGCGCGGGGGCATCACCAATATCGTTCGGTATGCCTCCGGTCAGATCGTTCGTCCGGATGAGGATACGCTCCAGCTGGGGAAGGTCAAAAAGACTCGTCGGTAACGCACCGGTAAGGTCGTTAAACCCTAAAGAAAGAATGCGAAGGCGGCGAAGATCGCCAAGGCTGGCCGGCAGGACACCCACCAGCCGGTTAGAGACTAGTGTGATTTCTGTAACCCGGTCGTTCGCGTCGCAGGCGATGCCGTTCCAGGTACCGTCGCAGGGGGTGCAGTTGGTGCCCGCCGCTCCATCAATCCATCCGGTGTTGTTGACCCAGTTTGGGCCGTCGGTGGCGTTGTACAGGTCGATCAGAGGAGCCAGGTCGGGGAAGCAGCCTGCCTTAACCTCGGCGTTGCTGTTGCAACCGGTAGCGTTGTTCTGAATGTTCACGCTGGCAGCAGCATCGATAATGGAGGAGCAAACAGGCATGATGGAGCAGTCTTCCAGGTTTGGATTGAGCTGAATGAGGACAATATCAGCACTTGCGGCAGCACTCAGCTGGGAAATATCTTCCAGAAGCGGGTTGCTAAGAATCTGGATTCGATCGAAGGCAGCCCCGGAGAGGTCCATCGGCTCAAGCAGCGAGAGGTCTTCCATGTCCGGGTTACCGTTCAGGTTCAGGTCACCGTTTCCGGTCATGGTAGCTCCCTGCCAGGCACTGAAGTCTTGCTCGGTATACAACAGGTCAACGGCCTGCAACCACAGCCCGCCAATGGAGGTGATGTTCTCGAATGCATCTACGTTTTCTACCGTTGGCAGGTTCTGAAAGCGAACCGTTCCGCCTACTGTTTCCAGGGGCAGCGGGCCATTGGCGAAGGTGGAAACCAGGTTGGGGAGGGAGATGATTTCAAAGTTCCCACCGATGTTCGTAAGCCCAAGTTGGTCAAGATTACTGTAATTAAGGTTTTGGAATAAGGCATCTCCCCCTACCGTTTTCAGGCCAAAGCGGAACAGCTGCGTCGCATCGTCCGTAACGGTCAGGTTGCCCGGCAGGTCTACGCAGTTGGGGTAGGCGGTGACGATGTCGATGATTTCCTGGTTGGTGGTTACCGTTATGTCTTGCGGGCAGTCAGCACCGGTGCAAGCGGCCTCCACCTGAAAGAAGTTGGCGCAGCCTAAGGCGTTACTGCTGATGTTGAGGTCCGCAGCGGGCAGGCCCAGGGCGGCGCAGATTCCGGCGGCTTCGCATTCCGAAAGGTTGGCATTATTGGTGATCGTTAGCTGGGAGGCGATGCTTACCGCATTGAGCCCGTCCAGGCTGGCGAGCGACGGGTTGGCGCTTATAAATACTTCACCGGCCGAAGTCAGGTTCTCCAGCGCTTCGATTGCTTTAAGGTCGGCGTTACTGATAATTGCCAGCTCCCCGCCAACCGTTTCCAGCGCCAAGGGAAGGCTCGCCAGGTCGTCCGCCGCGTCGATAGCGGAGATGCCTACCCCACCGAGTACGGTAATGATGTTGTGGAGGCCGTCCAGCTCTTTCAGCGGGGTCTGCCGGATGGTCATGGTTCCGGCAACGCCCTTGAGGAAGCTAAGGGCGGTAACATCGGTAACGTTGCCCTGAACGTTGAAGTCTCCGGGCAGGTTGGTGCAATTTGGCCACATGCTCGCAAAGGCCGCCACCTCAGCGTCGGTTTCAAGGACGACGTTTCCGGAAGGGCACTGGGCGCGGACGCTGGTGCAAAGAAGGGTAAAGAAGAAGGTTAGTAGTAGAAAGCGATGGTTCATCAGGTACAGGTTTTGTGCAACACAAAGTTGCGGACCTGCCCTGCGCCATGCCTCTATGGATTCAGGGATTAGCTAAAATTACTGGAATTCGGGTAGCGGTTGATAAATACGATAGATTCGCTACGTGGCTTCTTCGAGGTAATAGCGCTACCGCACAGGAATGGATTTATAGCACTACCCTCATAATCATCATGGTAAGGGGTCGCGGAACAATACTACATTACCACACTACTACATTACTAAAACTCCACCACCTCAAAAGCAGCCTCCACCACATCCATCACCTGCGGCTTTCCGGCGTAATTACCGTCGTCTCCGTAGGGAGGGCGGTGCAGGGCGGCGGTGAGGGTTTTCACCGCTCCGTCGAGGTACTGGTAGCCGTTTTGAACCTCCAGTACTTGCTGGCGGATGAAGGCGGAAGTACCACCGGGAGCGTCCTCGTCCACGATCAGTAAACGGTTCGTGCGGCTGAGGTGGTCCACCAAACGGTGCTCCACATCGAAGGGCATCAGGGTTTGTACGTCGATAATTTCAGCTTCAACACCCTGAGCAGACAGTAATTCCGCTGCTTCCAGACAAATGCGCACGCAAGCACCGTAGGTAACGATGGTCAGGTCCGAGCCCGCCCGCAGGCATTCTGGTACGCCTAATGGTACCGTAAACTCGGTCAGGTTCTGTGGTACCGTTTCGTGCAGTCGGTAACCGTTCAGCACTTCAATCAGGATGGCCGGGTCATCTCCCTGCAATAAGGTATTGTACATCCCCGCCGCCTGCGTCATGTTGCGCGGCACGCAGAGGTGGATACCCCGCAGGCTATTGATGAGCGGTGCCAAATAACTCCCGCTGTGCCAGATGCCCTCCAGGCGGTGCCCACGGGTACGGATGATGAGCGGGCAGGCCTGCACCCCACCGGTCCGCCAACGTAAGCTGGCCACATCATCGGTCAGGATGGGCAGGGCGTAGAAGATATAGTCGAGGTACTGAATCTCAACGATGGGCCGCAGGCCCCGCATCGACATTCCCATCGCCTGGCCTACGATGGACCATTCCCGGATGCCGGTATCAAAGATTCGGTCTTCGCCAAATTTTTTCTGTAACCCGGCAAAACCCTGGTTCACATCACCGATATGCCCTACGTCTTCACCGAAGGCGTAGAGGTTGGGGTATTCTTCAAATTTTGCGGTAAAGTATTGCTGCAACAATTCGTAGGCGGGAACCGTCGCCTGGCCGTCCTCAAACCGAGCGGGCAGGGCGGGGATGCGAACGGGAGACTTGGGCGTCTCGCTCAGCAGGTGGGAGCCCATGTCTTCTTTGAGGTCTCGCTGCGCAGCGCGCAGCCAGGCCTGAAGTTCGGGGAGCATGGGCGTTTGGCCCAGCTCCAGCCGGAGGCGGCGGACCTCCTCGATGAGTTCCGAGATCACGGGCAGGTCCAGCTTCCTGATTGCCTCGTGGTATTTGGCGTAAATCCCGTTGGAAGCTCCCCCGGCGGGGAAGAGGGTTAACAGCTCGTCGCGCTTGCGTTTCAGGCGGTCATTTAGGCGCTCCCAGGCACGTTTGCGGGCGGCCATCACTTCTTTTTTGGCCTGTTTGTCAATCGCGTCCAGTTCGCTGGTTTCGGCTACGCCCGTGGCAATCATCCAGTGGCGAAACTGTACGAGGCAGTCAAATTCTTTTTCCCAGGCTAACCGCTCTTTGCTTTTGTAGCGTTCGTGGCTGCCACTCGTGCTGTGGCCGTTGGGCTGCGTCAGCTGGGTAACGTGTACCAGGGCGGCACGGTGGGTGGCGCGCACGCGGGATGCAAGGCGAGGATAAAGAGCCGTGAGGGCGGGGTAATCCCAGCCGTGTACCTCATGGATTTCAATGCCTCCGGTTTCCCCTTTCTCTTCCTTGAGGCCTTGCAGTGCTTTACTGATACTGCCCTTGGTGGTTTGCTTTTCTACCGGTACGGAGATCCCGAAGCCATCGTCTACCACCGTTGTCACCATCGGTACCTGAAGCACCCCGGCGGCGTTGAGGGTTTCCCAGAAAACACCCTCGGATGTAGAGGCATCGCCAATTTCCGCCCAGGCGATCTCGTTACCGTTGTTGCTGAAGCCTGCAGGCAGGTCTTTGCCCGAGCGGTACTTCTTACTGGCGAAGGCGAGGCCCAGGCCCCGGGCCATTTGCCCTGCGGTTGGGGAGGTAGCACTGCTGACGTTGAAACCCGCCAGGTGATCCAGCCACTCCCCTTCATGGTCAACAAAAGGGGTGGCGTGGTGCCCAACCATCGAGCGGCCTACGCTGAAGGGGTCCGCCTTGGCGTCTGCGTACAACTGCGCGAGAATATCTTCTACGGAAGCAATTTCGAGCGCCAGCAATAAGGTGTGCCCACGGTAGTAATCCGCCCGCCAGTCTCCGGCCTTTACCGCACGAGCCATGGCCACCTGATACAACTCCTTGCCGTCGTCACTTACCCCGAACTTTGCTCTCCCCGTCAGTACATCCCTGCGGATGACGTTGCTGAGTTCACGACTAACCCGACAAAGATGGTAATCCTGCAGGGCCTGGTCTGGCGTGGTTTCCGGAGCACTTTCGCGGTCAAGAAGCCGTAGTTCGGAGTCTTTGGTTTGCAATGGCTTTGGTTTTGTCCACCGGTCGAACCGGCAGTATTTAAGTCGGTAAAAATGAGTTTCACCACGGGCTTTGGATAGAAACAAGCCGCACTTCTCGTTTCGGGCCACAAAATACGCATTTATCTAAAGCCCTGTATTTCTTCATCTTACACCAAAAGAATAGTAAATGTTCTAAGAACAAGTGATATTAAGTAATTTCCAATAAGCATAACGCAAGCAATACCACATACGAACACATATTCGCCCGTAACGAGTTCAGGGTGGCTAAAATTTTTTACCGTAAAATGATTTGTGACTTAAATTGGGTACGCCCGGTAGCACAATTCTGCACTTTTTCGGTCTAATCTAACGTAAGACTGGTAATGTAGCCATTCTCCAAGGTTGAGGTAGCGGGCCTTGCCGTCGGAGAGTTGAAAGTCAATCGGAAGGTGCCGATGGCCAAAAATCAAGAGATCAAGTGTTGGGTCCGCAGCCAGTTTTCGTTCACTGTAGGCCACCAGCCATTCTTTGTCGGCACCAAGAAATTCTGACTCCGGGGGCTGGCTGCTCCGGCTCTTTCCGCTGAAGAAGAAAGCCAACCGCATGGCGAAGTTCGGATGCAGGCGGGCGTAGAGCCAGCGCGCCCATTTGGCCTCAAAGAGGCGTTTCAACCGTTTATAGCCATAGTCTCCCGGCCCGAGGCCATCGCCGTGGCCGATGAGCAGTTGATGGCCCAGTAGCTCCACCCGGATCGGTTTGTGGTGCATCACCACCCCGATCTCTCGCTCCAGGTAATCCCCGAACCACATATCGTGGTTCCCCGTAAATACGTGAACCGGAATACCGGCATCGACGATCTCCGCCAGTTTACCAAAAAAGCGGACGTAGCCTCTGGGCACCACCTCCCCCCATTCGAACCAGAACTCAAAAAGGTCACCGACCAGATAGAAGGCTTCGGCGTCTTTCTTCCAGCAGTCGTCTAGCCACGCAACGATGTTGTCTTCCCGCTCCCGGCTGGAGACACGGGCGGCAACCCCAAGGTGAAAATCTGATGCGAAGTAGATGGCCATTGGCGGCAAAGATAGGATAGTGTTGCAAGACTCTGTCTGAAAAGCTTAGACCAGAGCTTAGAGCTTGTTTGGGAATTTTGAGAACTGATTTTCAGTGATTTGCGGCTCTGCCTAAGTAAAAAAGTTCTTTCATAGCGGGTTATGGAAGCACTTTTTTGCGACGGCAGGTTCGTAAAGCACTGGAAATCAGGAAGCAAAATTTCCAAACAAGCTCTTAAACCTCCCACTGCACCTGCGGCCGCGCCCACTAAACCACCTCAGGCAACTTTTCATTACACCCTAACCGTTACCCCGATAACATAACGCTTAAACAATGACCCAAAAAACAATCGTACGCACCAGCCGAAAACTAAGCCTGGTACTCCGCCACAAGCCCGAAGCCATCGGCCTCGAACTCGACGCCCAGGGCTGGGCCAACGTAAAATTACTACTCCGCAAGCTCTCCGCCAGCGGGACAAAAATCAGCCTACCCGAACTAGAAAAAATTGTAGCGGAAAACGACAAAAAACGCTTCGCCTTCAGTCCCGACGGGCAAAAAATCCGAGCCAGCCAGGGCCACAGCATAAATATTGACCTTCAGCTTGAGCCGGTACCCCCACCCGACATGCTCTTCCACGGCACCGCCGCCACTTCGGTAGCTTCCATCATGGCCACCGGCCTGCAAGCCCGATCCCGTCAGCACGTTCACCTCA
>CAYWMW010000222.1:0-7562 GCA_964458975.1 uncultured Lewinella sp.
ACGGTCTAACACTCTAACGGCCTAACATTCTAACCAACTAACGATCATTACAAATGAATTTCGCCTGGCCAGAAGAATACCAAGACTACCAGCAAAACGTAGTCGCCTTTGCGCGGGAAAACCTCTGCGGGCGTAGCCGGGAAAACGATGCCGCGCAGCACTTCCCCCAGGAGCTCTGGAAAGCCTGCGCCGAGTTCGGCATTCAGGGCCTGGCTCTGCCTGCGGAATACGGAGGCCCGCTGAAGGAAGTCAACTTCCCACGGGCACTGCTGGCCATGGAAGCCCTGGGCAAAGGCTGCGACGACAACGGACTGGCTTTTGCCATCAACGCCCAGATGTGGACGGTACAAACGCCGATCCTGCACTTCGGATCCGAAGCGCAAAAAAAGAAATACCTGCCCGGAATGGCCTCCGGAGACATCATCGGTGCCCACGCCCTGACCGAGCCCGAGGCGGGTTCCGACATCATGAGCATGCAACTCGCGGCGGTGAAAACCGACGGTGGCTACGTCCTCAACGGCGAAAAACACCTCATCACCCTGGCGCCTAAAGCGGACTTTGTCCTGGTCTTCGCCCAGGGAAACCCGAAACTGAAGGGGTGGGGAATTTCAGCCTTCATCGTTGAACGAGGTACGCCGGGCTTCACGCTTTCCGAAAAATACGACAAGATGGGGATGCGGTCAATCCCGATCGGCTCCATGACGTTTAAGGATTGTTTCCTGCCCGAAGACGCACTGGTTGGCCGCGAAGGCCTCGGCTACTCCATCATGAACCACTCCCTGGAATACGACCGCTGTTGCATCCTCGCCTCCCAGTTGGGCGCGATGGAGCGGCAGCTGGAAGACACGATCGCCTTCGCCAAAAAACGCAGACAGTTCGGGCAGCCCATCGGAAAATTTCAGGCCGTCAGCCACCGGATCGTCGACATGAAAGTCCGGCTGGAAACCGCCCGGCTCCTGCTCTACAAAACGGCCTGGCTCAAGCAGGAAGGCAAATCTGCCCGCTTAGAAGCCACCATGCTGAAACTCTACCTCAGTGAAGCCTTCATCGCTTCCAGTATGGATGCCATTCGCACGTTTGGAGGCTCCGCCTATCTGGGGGCGGGCGGCGTTGAACGCGACCTGCGCGATGCCGTAGGTGGGGTGCTCTACGCCGGCACTTCAGACATCCAAAAGAACATCATCGCACAATACCTGGGCTTATGATCTACTTGTTACAACACGCTGTTTTTGCCAGTGCGGAGCGGTTCCCCAACCGGGAGGCCTTCGTGTGCGGCACCGACCGGCTGAACTACGCCAAGCTTTCCCGCAAGGTGCGCCAGCTGGCCCAGACTTTACAAAACGAGGGAGTGAAGCCGGGAGACCGGGTCGGTATTTACCTCAACCGCTGTCTGGAAACGGCCGTTGCTATTTACGGGGTTTTAGCCGCCGGAGCGGTCTACGTTCCGCTCAACCCTAAAGCACCGGCGGCGCAAACGGCTTACGTGATCGAGGACTGTGACATCGCGGTGCTGGTCAGCCATCCGTCGCAAAAGCGAGGGCTGAAGGCGCTTTTGGGGGCGGGCACGCAGGTGCAAAAAATTGTTGGAGGAGCCGGGCCGGACGGCGAGGTTGAGGTAATCGACTGGCGTACCGTCTTCGCCACCAAAGCGGACGATTACCAGGCCGTGCGCCAACTGGAAACCGACCTGGCGTACATCATCTATACCTCCGGCAGTACGGGCAAGCCGAAGGGCATCATGCACAGCCATGCCTCCGGCCTGGCGTTTGCCCGCAACGCTGCCGCCCGCTACGACCTCAACCACGAAGACCGCTTCGGGAACCACGCGCCGATCTATTTCGACATCTCCCAGCTGGCTTACTTCGCCGCTCCGCTGGTGGGCGGCACGGCCGTGATCGCGACCGATGCCGAAACCATCTTCCCCGCAAGCCTCGGCAAACTGATGGAGCGGGAGCGCCTCACCGTCTGGTACAGCGTCCCCCTCGCCCTCGTCCAACTCGTCAATTCCGGCACGGCGGCACCGCTCGATCTCACCAGCGTAGAGTTGATCTTCTACGCCGGCGAGCCCCTGGCCCCCAAGTACGCCCGCCAGTTGTTTGACCTCTTCCCCGGGGCAAAACTCGGGAACTGGTACGGCCCCGCAGAAACCAACGTCTGCACCTGCTACGACCTGCCCGGCCCGCCGCAAGGAGATGCGCCCATCCCGATCGGTGACGTCTGGCATAATACCGACCGCCTCATCGTTGGTACGGACGACGCTGAAGTCGCTCTAGGTGAAACCGGCGAACTCCTCATCCGCTCCACTACCCAAATGCTCGGCTACTGGAAACTCCCGGATAGATCCGCTAAGGCATGGTTCGCCCGCGAAGCACCCGGCAACCTGACCCACCGCTTTTACCGGACGGGCGACCTGGTCCGGGAAGACGAAGCCGGGCAGCTGCACTTCCTCGGCCGGGCTGATCACCAGGTGAAGGTGCGCGGTTACCGCGTAGAACTAGCCGCCATTGAGCGCCTGCTGCTGGCCAACCCTGCCGTTCGGGAAGCCTGCGCCCTCGCCCTGCCCGGAGGTAAAGACGGTGCGCTGATGCTCCGAGCGCTGGTCATCCTCCAGGCCCCCGGCATCATCACCGAAAAAGAACTACTGGCTTACCTTGGGCAAGAACTCCCCTGGTACGCCGTCCCTGAAACCATCATTTTTCGGGGTAACTTCCCCCGCACAGCGACTGACAAGATCGACCGCCCCGCACTGGCAACCGAAATTGCTGCCGATACCCCCTTACTCAAATCTTAAAGCAGGCGGAGCGTTCCACTACTCGCTGCTCAAGGCATGACCAAATAATATGCGACAGACGATAATTGACTACATCAAAAACGAAATCCACGCCGATGACCCCAACCTGGAGATCGAACCGGAAGAAGACCTGCTCGGCAGCGGCCTGCTCGGCTCAATGGAGATGATGCGCCTGGTGGAACACCTGGAAACTACCTACAACTTCCGCGTAGCGCCGCAGGATATGGCCATCGAGAACTTCATGACGGTGGCGGCAATGGCGGCTTATGTGGAACGGGTTAAAGGGTAGCTGTACTTTCACCCCTTTATCTCCTCATTGCTTCCAGCGCCTGCTATTGCGTAGCGATTAGCCATAAGATAACCCCGGACCGAAGTCCTGGGGAAGAATGAAAACCATGACCACAAAACCACCCTCCAGGCTCTACCCCCTCACCCGCTCCCAAACCTGGGTCTGGGCTGGTCAACAGCTCCTGCCGGACAGCCCCATGAACAATATGGCCTTCGCCATTGAAGTAGCGGGGGCGAATGCCGACTGGCTGGCCGAGGCCGTCAGCCAGATGGTAGCCGCATGTGACGCAATGCACCTGCGCGTTACCGTAACCGACAGTACGCCCAGCCTGGAGTTTGCCCCGCCCGCCGCCGAAGTACCGGTACTCAGCCTGCCCGCCGGAGCTGGCTTCGAGGAGGCCGAAGCCCGGAGCCGTGAGCGTTGTGCAACCACCATCTTCGACCTGAGCGGGCAGCTTTTCGAAACCGCAGTATTTCGCTACGCCGGGGCGGGAGCGACCTGGTATTTAAACCAGCACCACCTGATTACCGACGGTTGGAGTATGTCTTTGCAGGTGAGCTACGTGCTAAAGTGCTACGCCGCCCTGAGTGCGGGAAAACCACAACCGGAAGCCCCCTTCAGGCCCTACGCAAACTACCTTACGGAAACGCCGAAGGTGAAAGAGAGCGTACTGAACTACTGGAAGCAACAGGCGGACGAATTGCCAGCAGTACCGAAATTATACAGCCGGACCAACCCGAGCCGCAGCAGCCGCGCGTTGCGGAGCACCACCCAACTGACTACCGAACAAGCCGCCAGGCTGGAGGCCGCCCTCCTGGAGCCGGAAGTCCGCAACTGGTCGGCAGATCTGGCGCGTTACACGGTTTTTGCTACCGTACTCTTTGCGCTTCAGTACCGCATCAGTGGCCAGTCAGACCTGACGCTCGGCAGCCCGGCGCACAACCGGGTTACCGCTGCTCAAAAACAGATGCCCGGCTTGTTCATGGAGCTTTTCCCGCAGTCGGTGACCATCGCTGCGGGGGAAACCTTCGCTACGCTGTTGGCGAAGGTCCGGGCTTCTACCATGGATTTTCTTCGGTACGCCCAGCCGGGGGCCAGTACCGCAGCCCTTACGCAGCGTTTCAGCCTGGTGCTCAACTACATCAACCGGGCTTTTGTGGGAGCAGAAGACCCTGAAACCAAAACGAGCTGGCTGCACAGTGGGCATACGGAACCGGGCTTGCACCTAAGCCTTCAGGTCTACGATTTTGACGGAACGGGGCGGCCGACGCTGAGTTTTGACGTCAACGAAGCCATCATCGAGCCCCAGTTTGCCGCCGAGCCGGGGCGGTTGTACGTAGCCCTGTTGGAGCAATTTCTTACGGACCGGACCCTGCCCCTCAACGGCCCCGGCACCAGCGTCCGCGCCCCCTTCGCCTCCGGGACGAAAAAAGATTTCCCGCACCAGAAGAGCGTGGTCGACCTGTTCTACGAAACGGTAGATCAGTACGCGGGGGGCACCGCCATCGAAGCCGAAGGCCAGGCGATGACCTACCGGGAGCTGGACGAAAGATCGAGCCAGCTGGCCAACCTGCTGCTCGCCAGCGGAGTCGGCCGTGAGGATAAAGTGGCCATCGGCCTGGATCGCTCCCTGGAAATGATGATCGGCCTGCTGGGTATCTTGAAGGCGGGCGCCGCCTACGTACCCGTAGACCCTGAGTACCCTTCCGAACGGATCCGGTACATGCTCGGCAACGTTGCCGCGCAGTTCCTACTAACCGCCACGGGCCACCAGAGCTATTTCGCCAGCTTGCACGACGCAGACCTCATCGTGCTCGATGCTGAAGATAACCCGCTGGATGCCTGGCCGACCACCCGCCCCACCGTTCGCCCTGCTGCGACCGACCTGATGTACGTATTGCACACTTCGGGCTCAACGGGAAAACCCAAAGGGGTGATGAACCAGCACGACGGGGTGGTGAACCGGTTGCTGTGGGCGCAAGATCACTTCGGCCTGCGGGCGGGAGAGGACGTTGTACTGCAAAAAACCACCTTCTGCTTCGATGTATCGGTAGGGGAGTTGTTCTGGCCGCTCATTGCCGGGGCAAAACTGGTCTTTGCCCGCCCGGGTGGGCACAAAGACGACCGTTACCTGCGCGAAATCATCCGCACAGCCGGGGTAACAACGCTGCACTTCGTACCCACCATGCTGGAGGTTTTCCTGGATTCTCCGCTGGAGCTGCCGAGCCTGCAAAGGGTGCTCTGCAACGGTGAGGCCCTGACGGTACATCAGGTGAATACCTTCAAAGAGCGCCTGCCGGATACCGAACTTCATAACCTTTACGGCCCGACCGAGGCGGCGATTGCCGTTTCGCACTGGCCGGTACCCGCCGGGGCCGAACCCGTAACGACGGTGCCGATCGGGAAGCCGATTGCCAATACCCAGCTTTACGTGCTCGACGAGCACAACCAACCGCTGCCGTACGGGGTGCCCGGTGAGCTTTTTATCGGCGGGATTCAGGTGGCCCGTGGTTACATCAACCAGCCGGAATTGACCGCCGACCGCTTCGTAACCATTGCCGTACGGCCGGGGGAAGCACCGGAGAAGTTGTACAAAACCGGAGATTTGGCCCGCCTGCTGCCCGACGGGAACATAGATTTTCTGGGGCGGATCGACGGGCAGGTGAAAATCCGGGGCTTTCGGATCGAGCTGGGAGAGATCGCCTCCGTACTGGCGGAGATGCCTTCGGTGGCGCGCGCGCAGGTGCTGGCCAAGGATGAAGGGCTGAGTGCCTACCTGGCAGCATTCGTTGTGGCAACCGACCGGGGCTTCGATACCGCCGAGGCAAGGCGCTACCTGGCGGAACGTCTGCCGGACTATATGGTACCAGCCAGGTTTCTGGAAGTACCGGAAATGCCGCTGCTACCCAACGGTAAGACGGACCGCAACGCCCTGGCGGCGATGCAACTGGAATCTGGCCCGGACACCACCGAGCCGGAAGGAGCGTTTGAAGACGCTCTGCACGACATCTGGACGGAAGTGATGGATGCAGACCGGGTGGGCGTTACCACCAGCTTCCATGACCTGGGCGGGCACAGCCTCACGGCCATCCGCCTCGTGAACCGCGTCAACGAAACGTTTGAACTAGAACTAGCGGCCAATACGATCTTCCGCTTCCCGACTATCAGGGGGCTGGCTGGCCACATTGAAGCAGTGATAACTAAGCTCATGGCGGAAATGGAAGACGAATAGATGGCCCGCATATTCATAGTAACCACCGGCCTCAACGGCATCCTGAACGCGAGCTTTGAAATGGCCCGCCGGCTACGCCTTGCCGGGCATGAGGTAAGCCTGGGCGCTCCCCGATCCGTAGGGGATAAGGTTGAAGCAGAAGGGCTTTCTTTCGTGGAGTTCCCCTTCATCGATACGGACCCAGCACCACCCTTGCCGGAGGGCGGCGGGAAAGTACGCCGTACCTGGTTGCGTTTTCGGGACCGGAAAGAACGCCGCGCCGCCGCCCTGGAAAGCTACCGACCCCATGCTTTCCGTGAAGCTATTGAGCGCCTCAACCCCGATTTATTGCTGATTGACATTGAGCTGCATGAATACATTTTTGCCGCTTACGAAATGAAGCGCAGCTTCGTCTTGCTCAGCCAGTGGTATTCTACCTGGCGGCGGCCCGGCTTGCCCTACTTACTGACCGACGCCATCCCCGGAGTAGGCGAAGAAGGCACGCCCGCAGCCATCAACGCCCACTGGGAAAAAGTGAGAAAACAGCGGACGAAGATGTTCGCCAAAATGGCCCTGCTCAGCTCCTGGACCGACCGGCGGAGTACCCTTCTGGCCCTGGCTGAAGAGTGCGGCTTCCCCCGTGATCTGATCGTGGAGAACTGGTGGCCGGGGGTGTTCACCTACAACGATTTGCCCGCCATCTCGATGACGCCGTTCGAGCTGGAGTTTCCGCACGAGCCCCGGAAGGCGTTGCATTACGTAGGGCCGATGGTCCACGAAAACAGAACGGAAAAGAACGCTGTGAGCCACGGGGGGCAGGAGATGGAGACTTTATTGACGGAGGCTGAGGCTGCGAACGCTAAGCTCATTCTGACAACCGTAAGTAGCCTGCACGCCGGAGACGTCGGCTTCCTGCGGCGGCTGATCGAGGCCGTGAGCACCGAGACCGGCTGGCGGTTAATCATCGGCCTCGGCGGGAAGCTGGACCCGGTAGAACTGGGGGGTATGCCAGCCAACGTACACACCTTCGCCTATGTACCCCAGCTGCGGGTGCTGCGCAACGCAGCCCTTTCCATCAATCATGCGGGCATCCACACCATTCATGAGTGTATCCATTTTGGCGTGCCGCAGCTGATCTACTCCGGAAAACGGTCGGATCAGCCAGGCTGTGCCGCCCGGGTGCATTACCACGGTCTTGGGCTGATGGCGGATAAGGACACCGACTCGGTGGAAGAGATCCGGCGTAACATTGAAGAGGTGTTGACGAACGA
>CAYWMW010000223.1:0-7554 GCA_964458975.1 uncultured Lewinella sp.
CCTCTCCGCCCAGTGCGAAGACCTAAGCAGCAACTGCCCCGCAGACCTCGCCTTTGAGTTAAAAGTCGGAGAAACAGACACCACCTTCGTCGTTCCTCCGCCGGACACCTCAGAATGCGGTGCATCCAACCTTTTTTACACCATCAACGGCCCCGTTGGTGCCGCCGGTAACGGCGTACCGGAAGCTTTTGTCTTCGAAACGGGCACCTCCGAACTAACCTACCAATATTCCGAAAGTCGCTTCGGGGATTTCCCGCCGGAGCCCGCATTGCTCCCCGACGGAGATGGAGCTGAATATGAAATCCCCTTCATGGTTTCCGGCATGGGCCAAACCGTCGGTGAAGCAGGAGGGCTGACCCGCATCTGCTTCGTGATGGAACACAGCTACCTCGGTGATCTTGATATATGGATCTCCTGCCCCAACGGCAGCACCGCAAACCTGCACGAATACAGCACTACAGATGATGTACAAAGGCAACTGCTCGGCCAGGGCGATCAAAACACAGATACCGCTGACCCCGGAGGGCTGTACTGTTGGAACATAGGAGCCGCAAGGACCATGGCCGATCACGTGGAGGAATTTGCTGTAGGCGCTAATCAAATGATGCCCACGATAGACTATCTCCCGGAACAAAGTCTCAGCCGTTTCGACACCTGCCAGATCGCTGGAGAATGGCTGCTGCACGTACGTGACAACCTGGCAAACGACAACGGCTCCGTATACAGTGCTTTCGTAGATTTTGGTACCAACCTCGCCCCGCCCTGCGTGCAGGAAGTAAAAATCAACCAGGGAACAACTCCGGTTCGTAATCGAAGTTATACCCAGCTGCCGCTGAAAGCTTACCCCAACCCGGTTACTGACTATTTCACGGTTGACGTTACTGCGGCCTCCGCCGAGACAGGCCAATTGGAGGTTTACGCACCCAACGGAACATTACTCCTTCAGCAGCAAGCCTATCTTTTGCCCGGTACGGTTAGCGTACAGATTCCTTCCGCAAACTGGCCCGTCGGAGTTTACTCCGTTCGGATTACCGGAGGAAGTAGTGAAGGGTGGGTGAAGGTGGTAAAGCTCTAAGACTAATTAACCCCAATTAACCCCCACCCCACCACGCATTACGTACTTTTGCGGTAAACCGAGCCTCCCTCCACCAAACCACCGTACCAACAAGTGCCCGCTCCCCGCCCCAACCAACTCTACGTCATCATCAGCCTCGCCCTCGTCCTCTTCCTCCTGGGCCTGGTGGGCTTGTGGACGTTCCAGGCGAGCTACCTCACCAAACAGTTGCAGGAGAACCTGGACATCATCGTCGAGCTGGAAGAAGGCCATACCGAGGCGCAACGGACCGATTTAATCACCGGCATCTCCACCGCCAGCTACCACAAGCCCGGCAGCCAGCCGGAGTTCGTCAGTAAGGAGGCCGCTCTGGAAGCGATGGGCGATGATTTGCAACGCGACCTGACCGACCTCGGCCTCAATAATCCGCTGCTCGACGTGGTGACCTTCAACGTACCCGTCGCCTATTTGCAATCCGACAGCCTTGCTGCCATCGCCACACAAATCCAGGCGAAGCCCGGCGTAGCCTCCGTGTTTTATCAGGAGAACTTTGTAGACCGGATCGCGGACAACGCCCGCCGGATGGGCTACATCCTCCTGGGTCTGGCCGGGCTTTTCGCCCTGGTCGCTGGCTTGTTGATTCACAATACGGTCCGGCTTTCACTGTACGCCAACCGCTTCACGATCAAGACCCAGGAGCTGGTGGGGGCCAGTTGGGGCTTCATCAGCCGGCCCTATCTGTGGCGGGCCATCGGTCAGGGCATCTTAGCTGGCTTGCTCGCCATCGGCGGTGTAGTTGGCTTGCAGTTCTGGCTACAAACCGTTTTACCCGAACTCAACTTATTTGCGGAGCCGCTGCCGCTGGTGTACCTCTACGGAGGAATCCTGCTACTGGGCTTGCTGATCAACTTCGTCAGTCATTATGTCGTAGTTCGTCGCTACCTTCGCCTCCGCTTAGATGATTTATACTAACCGTTGTCGGTTGTTAGTTATCCGTTGTCCGTTCATGAGACAACCGACAACTGACAACCGCCAACCGCCAACCGCCAACCATGAGTAAGCAACGTAAGAAAAAATCAGACCGCCGCGATGCCCAACGCGAGAACGCTGCCAGAGCCGCCGCAACGCCCAAGCCCGCTACCCCGCGTGCCAGTACCCGTACCGCTGCGGCAAAACCTACCAACAACCGTGAACTCACCTTCGGGCGCGACACCTACATCTGGATGGGCATCGGTTTTGCCCTCGTCGTACTGAGCCTGCTGCTTATGAGCGGTGGCCGGGGAGACGACCCCGCGGTGTTCGACGAAAACATCATCTACTCCTTCCGTAAAATCACGCTCGCGCCCATCGTGATGCTGGCCGGGTTGGGTACTGTTGCCTACGCCATTTTGAAGAAGTAATGCTGTCGGTTATCAGTTGTCGGTTATTACGGACAACGGACAACCGACAACTGACAACCGCCCCAAATGATAGAACTCTTAAAAGCCCTAATCCTCGGCATCGTCCAGGGGTTAACCGAATTTTTGCCCGTTTCCAGCAGTGGCCACCTCGAACTGGCCAAGTGGATTATGCAGGACGACAGCCTCGCGGCCGAGTCGATGCTGATGACCGTGACGCTGCACGCTGCGACGGCACTCGCCACCCTGGTCGTATTTAGGAAAGACGTACTGGAGATCATTCAGGACCTCCTCAAATTTCAGTGGAACGACGGCACCAAGTTCGCCGCCCTGATCGTGGCCAGCATGGTTCCGGCCGCCATCGTCGGTGTCCTCTTCGATGATATGCTGGAGGCATTGTTCGACAAGCAAGTGGTCCTCGTGGCCTGTATGCTCATCCTCACCGGCCTGCTCCTTTTCCTGGCGGACCGGGCGAAGAACACCAATAAGGACGTGTCTTTTAAAGACGCCGTCATCATCGGTCTGGCGCAGGCGGTGGCCATTCTGCCGGGCATCAGCCGTTCGGGCGCGACCATCTCCACCAGTGTTTTGCTGGGCATCGACCGCGAAAAATCGGCTAAGTTTAGCTTTTTGATGGTGGTTCCGCTCATTCTGGGCAAAATGGCCAAAGACTTACTCGACGGTGATTTTGGAGCCAGTACGGTCTCCATTCCTGAACTTAGTATCGGCTTTCTGGCGGCCTTCTTAACGGGCATCGCAGCTTGTGTTTGGATGATCAAACTCGTCAAAAAGGCGGAATTGAAGTGGTTTGCTTACTACTGTTTTGCGGTGGCGGCTATTGTGCTCATCATCAAGGCGTTTGGGTAGATTTTGGGCGCGGCCGCAGGTGCAAGGAAAGGTTTCGGGCATCGTTGAAACCTGCTAACAGTTCACCGAATGCAGGAAACATTGATCGCTCCTGCAACCTATCCCTGAATTGGCTGCGTTCCCTTCGCTATGGGCTGATCGAAGCCTGCCAGCACTCGATCAACCTTTCGCTAAAGGATGTACCCGTTCCGGGCACTTAGGCTCAGAGAAGACAATGTTTACCTAGAAGTACACCGCTCGGGAAACGTTCTTTGCACCTGCGGCCGCGCCCTAAAAATCACCTTCCTCTTCTTAGCTCAGGCATTCGGAACTTCACTTCCACCCTACGGTTTTGAAGGCGACCTTCTTCAGTATCGTTGCTTGCTTTAGGCACGGTTGCTCCGAAGCCTTTAACGGTAATGATGCCCGGCAGAAGGCCACATTTCTCCACCAAAAAAGCCTTCACCGATTTGGCACGGTCTTCGGAGAGTTGCTGGTTAGCCTGCGCCGAGCCCTGATCGTCAGTATGGCCTTCAATTTGCAGTTCAGCCCCCATTCTGACCGCAATTTTGGCAAGCCGGGTAAGTTCAGGGTACGCCAAATCGGGCTGATCAAACGTAGCCGTCCCATTCAGGAACGTGGCGTGAGACAACTGAAAGTCTTGCCGGATATGATCAAAAGATGTGACCCGGAAGGTATCCCGAATGATCTCCCCCGGCTGGGCATCGTCCAGAAAATGGGTGGTATCTCTTTCGGAAAAGAAACCAGGTACTTCGGTAAAAAGACGCGCTACCCGGGTATCTGCCTCTACCGTGTAAGAATAGGTTCCCCCCTTAGAGATGGGCTGAGAGTGTGCTCCGAGGTCGTAATTGGCCGTAACTTCAACAAACCCCTTGCTCACCTTATTACCGTTTTCATCAATCACAACACCTGCCAGGCGCAGTACATCCGGGAAAAACTCACTTTCCAACTCGTAGGCAAATAGATTTCGGTCGTTCTCACAGCGGTTATAACGACTGAAGTAGGCCTTTCCTTCGTACTCAGAGAAATAGCTGATGCCCGCATCGTCAAAGATAGTATTGACCCGCAGCCCCAGATTTACCGGTTCGCTAACCTCTGAAAAATCGTTAGGCTTGCTCAACGAAACGCTGTAGGCATCCGTATTGCCCAGGCCCTCCCGCTCACGATCCGAGTTAAAAAACAGCATTCGCCCGTTTAGCGCCATCACCGGGTTTCCTTCGGAAAAAACCAGTGAGTTTACCTGGTCTCCCGCGTTTTGCGCCAGTAGGAACTTACCTTCTTCATTTTTGCCAATACTGATAATGTCCGTCGGCATCTGCTTTTCCAGCGAAGGTGACTGCGAATAGAAAGACATCATCATTTGCTCACCGTCGGGAGATTGCCAGGCATCTCCACCAAATTGCTTTATGGCTGGCAGCTCGTCTGGGCGAATCCATCCGCTGCGCAGGCTCGTCCGCAGGGCCTGAAATACCTGACCTTCAGACCGGAGCAGCATCGTCCGCCCATCTTCACTCATGGAAAGCGGTAATACGTCATCACTGATGCTCAGCTTGTCTACTTTTACCGGCTTCGTCCATCCTTCGCGGGTAAAGCGAGATTGGTACACCGCAGCCGCTTTACTGATGTGGTTACGACGAGTGAAAAACACTTCCTTACCTTCCCCGTAGGCAACCAAGCCGTACTCATCATTATCGGGGGTGTTCAGGTGGTAGAGGGCTGTGGCGGGTTGCTTACCGAAGTTCTTGATCCGGTCCAGCAGCTCTTGGTAATCAGCAAAATACTTTTGCTTACTCACCTGGAAATACCACGCCTCTTCACACCGCTCAGCGTCTTTAAATACGGGGCTGAAGGTTTGTAGGGCCAGCTCCGCCATCCCATATTTTTCCTGTACGGTAAAGTAATGCAGGGTGGATATCGCCAGATCAAAAACCGTCCGGTGGCCGGGGTATTCCGTAGCCAGGTCTTCTACGACAGCAATCAACTCCAGGGAATCAAACTCCGATGTACAGTTGAAGTGCTGTACCTGAAGCATCAACATTCGCTTAATATCCAAGATGCGTTTTAGTTGCCCGCCAGACAATGACTCCAATTGTTCCGGTGCCTTGCCCGTCAGCAGGAGCACCTGATTGCAGACCTCTATGTCCAGAGCAGTATGCGGTGTGTTTTCGTGGAAGGTCAGCAGGGTGTTCAGATCATCACTTCGCAGTGCTTCCTTCGCATCATCGTACCAACAATCATAGGTGACTTTTTCCGAAGGGTAGTCTTTTTTATACTCGGGCATCTCCGCAAAGGGCCGAAACTGCTGGAAGACGTCCCAGCTTGCAGACTGGTACGCCCAAAATTGGCCGTAATTGGCCCGCAGTACATGCTCCGAATACTCGTCTCGGATGGTCACCAGGTCATGGTAAGTGATCGGTTGCCAGCCCCTTGTACCCAACGCCTTAGCACTGCGCCCCTGGCCTGCATAAACTTCTTCTTCCGAGGGCCTTTCGGGCACTTTACCTTTCCATTCTACAATATCCTTTTCCTGGCCGAAAACTACCCTCCGTGGGTCAATACGTTTGTTGACAACAACCTTACGAACGGAGTCTAGTGCGCCTTCGCGAAAGCAGGATGTTTCAGTGTCCAGTAGCTGAAGTTGAGGAATAGTACCTTCCTGCATCATGTCTCGTTTCAACCCTTCGGAAATATTTTTCCGCTGTTTAGCCACATCTCCGCGCGAAGCTTTGTAGCGCGACAGTTTCATCTGTTGCTTACGCGGCAGTTTATTAATATCGTCGACGAGGGCACACAGCAGATTGTTAACCTCTAGTTTCTTATCGATGCTGGGGTTCAGGTTCAAGTCAACTACGCTGTGGTAATAAACTGCCCCAGGGCCGTAAACCGGGTGGTTCTTGCTTTTCTCCAGCAAGGGTAGGGCTTCCTTGGCCTCCCCACGGTTTAACAGCTTGATGGCTTTAGGGAAGCTCCCGCAGGAAAACATGGAAAAAAGAAACAACGCCACCAACGTAAGGTGACGCAAGGTTGTGTAGAAAACAGGCATAAGTGTATGGGGTGAGTTGTGAGTGTTTTACTTTTCTTACTCAACAATGATAACCGTTTAGACCGTAAACTCAGGTAACAAGCCTTTTTCACTTATCGTACGGTATGAATTTTACAGGAAGAGGTTTAGGGCCAACGGCCTCGCCTACGTTATTGAGCGTACAAAACGGACAATATGCGGTTTAGGGCGGCGGCGCGCAGGTGCAGGGTAAAGGACAGCTAGACTCATTCGGAGCGGAAAGAAAGTTCCTTGAAAAAGCAGTGCTCAAGAGCAACTCATTGCCCTCTAAATACCGTTCTTTGCACCCTGACTTAGGGGTTCCGTTACACTGCACCTGCGGCCGCGCCTGAAAAAACGGAACGCCAGCCCCATACGGCAGCCAAATCGCTTCACTTATCGCAAATCCCTTATCGCTTATCAACTCCCTCCCACCCTCCACCACCCCACCCTTCACCTTCCAGGACGGCTGCCTGCTACTGATCGATAAGCCGAAGGGCTGGACGAGTTTCGACGTGGTCAATAAAGTCCGCTGGGCGATCCGGAAGCACCTCGGCGTGAAGAAAATCAAAGTCGGCCACGCCGGTACGCTGGATCCCATGGCGACCGGCATGCTCAACATCTGTACCGGCAAATGGACCAAACGCCTACAGGAACTGCAGGGTATGGACAAAACCTACACCGGAACCATCACCCTCGGTGCTACCACCGCCAGCTACGACGCCGAAGAACCCATCAACGCTACCTTCCCCACCGAGCACATCACCAACGAGATGATCCGCGCCGCCGCCCTGGAACTTACCGGTGATTTGCAGCAACTCCCCCCGATGTACTCCGCCATCAAGGTCGATGGCCAGCCACTGTACAAGAAGGCACGCAAGGGCATTCAGATCGAGGTGAAGCCCCGCCCCGTCACCGTCCACGAGTTCAAAATCACCCGCATCGAAATGCCCGAGGTCGACTTCGAGATCACCTGCTCCAAAGGGACCTACATTCGCTCCCTCGCCTTCGACATCGGTAAAAACCTGGATTCCGGCGGTTACCTCACCGCGCTACGGCGGACGACCGTCGGGCCGTTTGCGGAGGCGGATATGTGGGACTTGGAGGATTTGCTGAAGGAGATTCCGGCCGGGGAAGTGTGAGGGGTCGCGGAATAATAAGTTATTCTGGTGAAAATGAGTGATCGTGGTTCTGAC
>CAYWMW010000224.1:0-3275 GCA_964458975.1 uncultured Lewinella sp.
GTCCGGCCGCCGCTGCGCCAAATAAATATCAAACTTAGAGCCCACCGGCACCATCTTACCTCCGGGCGGCTCGGTACGCACCACGAAGGCTTCGCTGCGGTCGGAGACGTTGCCGTAGACTTCGCCGACCAGGAGGTCCGAGCCATCGAGCATAAACTCGGCGGTGCCGAAGCGCTTGCACTTGATGTCCGGCACCCGGACTTCGCCGGTTTGGCGGACGGTGACGACGAATTCGAGTTCGCTGCCCTGCGGCACTTTTACGCCCGCCTTCAGGTCAGCATCGGTGATCTTCCGGTCTCCGTAGAAGAAATGGAGGATGGTGTTCTCCTCCTGTTTCGGGTCGTAGACCTGCTCACGGATCTTCGATTTAATGTCGGCCGTTTTTTCCAGGCGGCTCGTGTACTGGGTGTAGTCGTAGTTGCCCACTAATCCAGGCAGCTGGATCATTGGGGCCTCATCGCTTAAGACGGTGAGGTAAACGGAGCGGTTTTTCTTCACGCCAGCGCCCGCTTTTGGGTGTTGCAACACTACCAGCCCGGCCGGGCGATTGGGGTCGAAGGCTCCTTTTTCAAACTTGATGCTCAGGCCCAGGTCATCGGCAACCCGCTCTGCTTCGGTGCGGGGCATATCCACGAAGTTGGGCAGCGCTACGCTTTGCCCGTGGGAGGTGTAGAGGCCGAGGCCCGCTTTGAGGACGAAGAAGCAGATCACGAAAAAGAGCACAGCGGCCAGGGCGTTTTTCCAGAAATAACCAGAAGTCAGCATTCGGCCGAGGCTTTTAAGCGTGGTGATGGCCCGGTCTTTGAAGGCCGGTTTGTCTGCGGCAGCAGCACCGTAGGTCGGCTCGGCTTCTTCCGTTTCTTGTGTTTGGTAATCCATAGTTTCAGCGTAATGTGGGGGCACTTCATGAGCGAACGCGGCTTCATTTGTGGGCGCGGCCGCAGGTGCAGGGAGCGGATTTGAAGGAGCAGGGTCAGAGAAGCCCACCTCCTCCGGCACCGGCGGGGCGTTGACCTTCGCGGCTACAGCGGTGGTGACGGCCGCCATTACCGGTGGCGCGTCGGCAAACAAAGGCTTCGTAGCAACGGCGTAGCCCCGGTCTCGCCGCGCCTTACCGTACTCCAGAATTTTACCGATGAACTCCGCCGGCTGGTAGCCCGCGATGGCTGCCTGGTGGAAGATGGCCGTAGCGGGCGTCATGCCCGGCAGGCTGTTGATTTCGATGGGGATGGTCTCCACCCGGCCGTCTTGGTGGACGCGGACGAAAGCATCGATCCGGCAGTAGCCCTCCACGCCGAGGGCGCGGGCGGCGGTTTCCAGGTCGTTCTTCACCTGCCCGGCAACGTAGTCGTAGCTGTAATCTTCGGTACCCAGGCGAGCGGGGGTGAGGTTCTGCCCTTCGCCGGCCAGGAATTTTTCTTCCAGGCTGAGGACTTCCCCCCCAGCCAGGGTTTCGCTGGGCTCGAACTGCTCGAACCGCATCTTGCCGTCTACGCCGTAGTGCGAGAGCATACCGCCGGTCACTTCCAGAAACTTACCCGCTTTTTCAGCGGAGATGGCGGCCTCGAAGAGGATGGTTTGCTTACCGACCGGCCACTCGTCTTTGGCGGCGAGTTTCATTTCCCGCCGGGCGTGCTGCTCGTCCAGCGTACTCGGCCGGAAGGTGAGGTGGCAGTAGGCGTGGAGTTCGTCGCGCTGCTTGATGAGCTTTACGGCGGAGCTACAGCCATCGTCCACCGGTTTCGCGATGAGCGGGTAGCCGAAGAGGCGCTCCACTTTGTCGTAGAAGGCGTATTCATCAGCGATGAATTCTTCGGCGGTGGCGAGCCATTGCTCCGTCACCGTCAGGCCCTCTTCGTGGAGGGTGCGGAGGGTCTTGAACTTATCAATCGTTACCTGGCTGCTGGCGATGCCGGAGCCGTTGTAGTAGAGGTTGCGGGCTTCGAGGAAGGATTGTACCTGCCCGTCTTCTCCCGGCCGGCCGTGGAGGGCGATGAAGACACCGTCGGCCACGTCGGCCAGCTCGTCCCAGCTCAGTTTCCGGGGCTGGAAGACGACGTCGGGGTCGGCGTAGCGGTCCGTGATGGCCGCGCAGGCCTTGCGGATGTCGGTGATGACTTCGTGCTCCGCTGGTTTCAGGACTTTGTCGCGGATGTCGTCGGCGTTGTCTTTTAGCAGGAGGTTGATGGGGAGTTGGTGTAAGGTATAAACCCCCTCCCCCAACCCCTCCCCACGGGGGAGAGGAGCAGTGGAATCGCTCTGCGATTCTTTTGCAATACTTTTCTTATCCGCTGAAAAACCAGCGGCTACCGACAAGTCTTTCTCCGCAAAACGCTTAGCGTTTTCACTAGCCCCTCCCCCGTTGGGAGGGGCTGGGGAGGGGGTTCCGTGGCTCGGGGTGAGCTGCGCTGCTGCCCCGGACTCCAGACTCCCGACTCCCGACTCCCGACTCTTCACTCCCAACTCCCGACTCAAAAACACCGGCACCACCCGGTACCCCTCACTAGAGCTCAACTTCTCATAAACGTTCCGGCCGGACTCTACGGAGATGTGGCGCTCAAAACTGGTACCGCCGAGGAGAACGGCGATGCGTTCTTTTTGGGCTGCGGAGCCGCGCTTTGCGTCCAGGGCTGCGTCGAGGGTGGTACCGAGGTCGTTGGCAACGTCCATTGCTTCAGTATCCTCACTTTGCATCCCGCGTTCGCGCAAACTCTGCCGGATGATGAAGGTCAGGAACTGGCTCGGGTTGAGCCCGATTTCCGCCGCCTGGTGGAAGAAGAAGCTGCTCGGCATCATGCCCGAAGTCGTGTTCGGGTCGTTCAGGAAAATGCCGCCGCCGGGCGTGTGGAAGCCGTCGATGCGGGCGTAGACGTGGAAACCGAGCTCGGTAAAAAGCCGCTCACACTCGGCGCGGATGGCCTGGATGCGGTCCGTCGGCAGCTCAATCGGGGTGATCTTGCGGCTGCGGCCGGGCATGTATTTGCTGCGGTAATCGAAGAGGTCGCTGCTGGGCTTCACGATCTCCGTTGGCGGCAGGGCGACTACCTGGCCGCCGTCGGTTCGGACCACGATGGTGGAGAACTCCTTGCCGGTGATGAAGGCTTCTACGATTACGCGCTGCTCGGTTTGGTGGCCGGTGAAGACGAGTCGGGAGTCGGGAGTGAAGAGTCGGGAGTCGGGAGTGAAGAGTCGGGAGTCGGGAGTCGGGGGGGGGGGGGGGGGGCCCCCGCCGCCCCCCCCCCCCCCCCCCCCCCACCATAAAAACCCACCAAAAA
>CAYWMW010000224.1:3285-7544 GCA_964458975.1 uncultured Lewinella sp.
GTCGGGAGTCACTGCCGTCCGAACTCACGACTCCCGACTCCAGACTCCTTACTCCCGACTCTAAATAGGCGTAGAGATCGTCTGGAGTATATAAGGTTAGGACGTGGTCACCGTTCTGGGCGTCCATGGGGAAGGCGATGCCGTCGCGAAGGTCGGAGAGTTGGCGGACGTATTCGAGGCGCTCGTATTCATCGCGGGCGGCGTATTCGCTGATCGGGAGGATTTCGCGGAAGAAGGCAGCGTTTACGGCGCGCTCGAAGGCTTCCAGCCCATCGGCTTCATTGATGATGGCCACGCCGATGGAGCTGCCCTGGCGGGCGGGGCGGATGACCATCGGCCAGCCGATTTCGCGCTCGCAGGTGGCGAAGTGTTCCGTTACGCGCTTGCCGTCGAAGTCTCCTTTTTCGATCACGAGGAGGGCCGGGGAGGCGAAGCCTTTGGCCTCCATGAGTTTTTTCTGGACGGCTTTGTCCATCCCGATTTCGCTGGCCTTCACGCCGGAGCCGGTGTAGGGGATGCCCTGGTATTCGAGTTCGCGTTGCAGCTGGCCGTCTTCGCCGTATTCGCCGTGGAGGGCGAGGAAGGCGACATCGATCAGCTCCGGTAGCTCGTGCCGCCGGAGGCGGCGGCCGACCTTGCGGCTCATCGCTTCCAGCTCCAGCTCGCCCAGCGGGCCGAGGCTTTCCTGGTAGACCTGGAAGCCGAATTCAGACTTTGGCGCGTCTTCGATGGGCGGGAAAAAATCCCGGATGGTACCCCGGTAGAGGTACTGCCAGTTGAGCAAATGCCACTTCCGGAAGCTGTCCACAAAGATGGGGACGGGCTCGAAGAGTTCCTTGTCGAGGTTGTCGTAGACGGTCCGGCCGCCGGCGAAAGAGATTTCGCGCTCGCGGCTGGGGCCGCCGAAAAAGATGCCTACTTTGATCCGCATACGTTGGTTTTAGTCGGCGCGTTCCTTCAAGTTGCTTACTGAGCAATGTTTTCACAAAAGCGCGGCGTTATTCGCCCATCGTGAAGATTTGCCCAGCTGGTCATGAACTTGAATGACCGCACCGGGCCCCGGAAGGATTTCAACCAGGGCCAGATAATGCACGGCGAAGGTAGGGAGATTGGGGGAAACCTTAGAGAGCGGTTAGTATTTGTGGGGGTTGGGAGAGGATTTGCGGGGAAGTGGACAATTTGGGCGCGGTGCGCAGGTGCAAAGTGAGCTTTATGAGAGCAGAGGTTTGGTTGAGTGAGGCCTCTGGCTTAGGCGGCACTTTTGATCTGTACGGATTTGTACGAATCTAAAGTGGAACTTTTGATTTGCATAATTTTATGCAGATCAAAAGTCGTATTTTGATTTGCATGAAAATATGCAGATCGAAAGTACACTTACTATCTGCATGAATTTATGCAAATCGAAAGTTTACTTTATATTTACATAAATTCATGCAAATCAAAAGTTTACTAGATATGCTCATTCCCCGCAAGTTACCCGAACACATAAGGCAACTCTGTACTTTTTTCCCAGCCATCAGTTTAACAGGGCCACGACAAGCGGGAAAGACAACACTCTTGAAAGAAATGTTTCCGGACTATAAGTACGTCTCTCTGGAAAACCCCAAAGCCAGAATGATGGCTCAAGAAACGCCTGAAGCTTTTTTAGCTGAATACAACGACAAAGTCATTTTTGATGAAGCTCAGCGATGGCCGGATTTATTTTCCTGGCTACAGGGAATCATCGATGATGACCGCAGACCCGGGCGTTTCATCCTTTCCGGGTCGCAAAATTTCTTGATGAGAAAGAGCATCACTCAGTCTCTTGCCGGGAGAATTGGGATATGCAGGCTGCTTTCGTTAGACAATAGAGAATTGAAAAATGCCGGGAGGTTGCCAGAGTCTTATCAGGACGCAATTTTACAGGGAGGTTACCCCGGGCTGATCGGTGAAGGCTATCCCCGCGACCATTTCTTCGACAGTTATGTTTCGAGTTACATCGAACGGGATGTATCGGAGCTAGTTGCAGCGGACAACCTCGACCTATTCCGACGCTTTCTTCAGATTTGCGCTACCTACAGCGGGCAGGCCATCAATTTGGCTAAAATCTCCAGAAGCGCCGGCGTTTCTTCGCCGACCGTGCGTTCGTGGATTGGAATTTTAGAACAGAGCTATGTTATTTTCCGACTTCAACCTTTCTATCGCAACTTAGGGAAACGCTTGACAAAAGCTTCTAAGCTTTATTTCTACGACACAGGACTACTTTGTCATTTACTTGGCATCCTGGAAGCTGATGAAATAAATACCTATTCCAATAAAGGTGCTCTTTTTGAGAACTTAGTAGTCGCAGATGCGATGAAATCATTCTATCATCAGGGTCTTATGCCCAGATTTAATTATTACCGAGACAGTAATCAATCAGAAGTCGACCTGATCTACGAAAGAGCAAACCTTACAAGATTGTGGGAGATAAAAACTTCCGAGAACCATAAGTACGCCATGGTTAAAACCCTTGAAAATGTAGCAACTTACTGGGACCGCCCCACCGAAACCAACCTGATCTACACCGGAGACGATGAACACTACCTGGGGAAGACGATGATGTATAACTGGCGGAATACGGAGTGGAAGAAGTGAGTGCAGGCCATTTAGTCCTGAACTCAGTAGGCGCGGCTTTAGCCGCTGCCTTGTTTATTAACTTTCCAGGCAACGGCTGAAGCCGTGCCTACTGCTGCAACACGAGCTCAAGCCCCGTCCACCGCCCCCGCGAGAAAGCAAAGGCATCTCCCTCAGGAATTTTACCGTTGCTGTGGCTGTTGAAGGCGAGGCCGAGGCGCTGACCGGGGCGGAGGGTGATGTTGCCGAGGTCATGCGTTTGGGGCTGGTAATCCACCTCGGTGGGGGCGTTGGTGGCGGAAGCGATCAGTTTGTCGTCCAGGTAGAGTTTGTAGGTAGATTCGCCGTCGGTTTCCTGTAGGGTCTTCAGGGCTGCGGCGTAGGTGCCGGGCGCTCCCGTGAAAACGTACTCCGCAATGGCGTACCGGTCTTTGTACTCAGCGGCGTTGATGGCCAGGGCGTTTTTCTGCTTGTGGCGGTAGGCGGGGGCGTAGTCTGGCTTTTCCGGCAGGGTGAAGTCTTCGAGGGCGGAGAGTTGGAGGATGACGGGCTCAACCTCGGTGGTAGCCACCGGAGTATCAGCAGCAGGTTCGCCACCGGAGCAAGCACAAAAACCAAAGAGAAAAAGCAGGAGGATGGGTAAGGAGACTAAACGCATAAGACCGGATATTTTTGTGGAGCCCAAGTTTACGGAATTTTGCGTTGTTGGAACATCTTGTCCTCGTTCTTTCATCCCTTACTCCTTTACCCCTTACTCTTTCATCCCTTACTCCTTTATCCCTCACCTGGCACCTGCGGCCGCGCCCATCTTCTTACCTTACGCCTCATGATTGACCCCGCCATCCGTGCCCACCTCAGCAAAGAACCCACCATCGCGCCCATCGTAGCCGAACACGTTTTACCCGACCGGCCGGACCACGGCGGCGACGTCTACTTCGGCCTCCAACGCTCCATCGCCTACCAGCAACTGAGCGGTAAGGCGGCGGGCACCATCTTCGGCCGGTTTCTCGACCTCTTCCCGGATGGCTACCCCCACCCGGAACGCCTCCTGGAAATGGACGACGACGCCATCCGCGCCGCCGGCATGAGCCGGAGCAAAACGGCCTACCTCAAAAACGTCGCCCAGTACTGGCTAGACCACAAACTGATCACCGCCGACTGGGAAGAGTGGACCGACGAGGAAATCATCAGTATGCTCACCACCATCAAGGGCGTTGGCCAGTGGACGGTGGAGATGGTGCTCATGTTCGTCCTCCAACGCCCCGATCTGCTGCCGCTGGACGACCTGGTCGTGAAGCGCAACATCATCGAGCTCTTCGGCATCGACAAAAGCCTGCGCGGCAAAAAGATGAACGCGGAGATTCTGCGGGTAACGGAGCCGTGGCGGCCCTACCGGAGTTATGCCAGCCGGTTTATGTGGGCTTTGAAGGATACGGTTATTTGATGTATGATTGAACTGGTTTAAACTTTTCGTTCTCGATAAATTCTTATCTTGGCAAGGACATCATGAAACCCTACCTTCATTATGACTCGCCTAAGCATTCTGCTTCTACTGGGCCTCCTGTCTTCGGCTCTTACCGCCCAACTAACCCTGGCCAGCCTGGCCAAGCTACTCAACAAATACTCCCCGGACCGCTGGAGCTATCAAGGCAACCACCGCAAGC
>CAYWMW010000225.1:0-7511 GCA_964458975.1 uncultured Lewinella sp.
CGGCGAGGTCGGTTAGCTGGTGATTGGTGAATAGGGGGGATTGCATGGGGTGAAGGTACGCCCCTCAAACCCAAAACCCATCCCCCCCAACCCCATCCGCCCGCATAATCCCCGCACGGCTAAGCCGGTAAACCCCAGCGGAGACATCGTGAAAAAGGCCAGCGGAGATATTCCCCCGCTGGCTATTCACAAAGTAGCGGGCCTTCTCCACCCCGAATAGCCGCTCCAGTTCGGAGACAGAGACACCGACATCCCGCCGCAGGCCGGTCATGATGTATTCGTTGTAGCGGTCGGCATCGGTGAGGGTTTCGGTTTCGTAGAGGAAGCCGTTGGCGGCGGCGTAGGCTGCGGCGGAGGTGATTTCGGCGAGGGCTTTAGCGTAGGCGGCGTTGTTGGCTACGTTCCATTTTCGGGTGCGGGCACCGTCGAAGCCGTGGGCGCCGGGGCCGATGCCGAGGTAGGCCTGGCCGCTCCAGTAGCCGGAGTTGTGGCGGCTCTCGTGGCCGGGCAGGCAGAAGTTGGAGACCTCGTAGTGGCGGTAGCCGTGGTGGGTCAGGTGGTCCACCAGCATGTTGAAGTGGCGGTTGAACTTTGCGTCGTCGGTATCCGGTACGTTGCCTTTGGCCACGTTGACGCCGAGGGCGGTCTTCGGCTCCACGGTCAGGGCGTAGGCGGAGATGTGGGTAACGCCGAGGTCGGTAGCGATGCGGAGGTTCTCGGCCCACATCTCATCCGTAGTGGTTTGCCCGCCGTAGATGAGGTCGATGCTGACGTCGTGAAAGCCTGCGCGGTTTACTTTCTCTACGGCGGCGCGGGCTTCCGCCGCGCTGTGCGCCCGGTTCATGAAGCGCAGGTCTTCCTCGAAGAAGGATTGGATGCCGATGCTGAGGCGGTTTACCGGGGAGTTGGCCAGGGTTTGGATGGTGGCTTCGTCGAGGTCGTCGGGGTTGGCTTCGAGGGTTATTTCCACTCGTCCGCCGAGGCGGGCCCGTAGGCCCTGACTCGTCGGCCGAGCGGAAATAACCCGTTCTTGGTCAATACTGACCCGCTCGGCGGACGAGTCAGGGCTAGCGCCCGCCTCGGCCGACGAGCTATCCCTTGCACCTGCGTCCGCGCCCAAATAATCTTCCGTACGCAAAACCTCAAATATCCGCCCCAACTCCAACTCCGTAAGTAGAGAAGGCGTCCCTCCACCAAAGTATACAGAAGGTACTGCTCCTGCGGGGAGTTCCGCGCGGCGCAGCTCCAGCTCCCGGCGGATGCCATCCATTACTGCATCCCGCGTCTTCATGCTGGTGCTGAAGTGGAAGTTGCAGTAGCTACAGGCTTGTTTGCAGAAGGGGATGTGGAGGTAGAGCATTCTTTGGTTCGGTGGTCCGGTGGTTTTGTGGTAGGGTGGTTGCTACCCTGCGTTGGAGTAAAAGTTGCTATTGAAGATGTGGGTACCGTAGTTTGATTTTGTCAAAATCAACAACTTGCTTATACCCTTTACTGACCAAGTGATCAAAAAGTTCACGATCTCCTGTCCAGAGCTCTTCGCCGAAAAATTCTGCTAAGGCCACAAAAAAAACATCGTCTTCATCAACATCCCGGACGAATTCGGCTGCACGAGATAGGTAACCTAAAGGGATTTCTCTTTCAGGAATAAATTGAATTCGACTGTAGATGTAAGAAATTTGCTCACGGACAAAAGACGCATCCATTTTGGATAGAACCACAATTTTATCAAAATGCCGCTCAATTTCTTCTTTTAGATACTCTGGAGCGTAGAGTTTTATCTGATGGTGCGTAGAGCTGGAAATAAATTGGCCAATATTACTTGCTGGCCTTATACAAGCGGAGAACACATTGTTTGTGTCTACTACATAGATGTCCATCTAAAGCAATTTTTCAAAACCAGGTACCTCCTTAAGCCAATCGCGGTTTTTCTTCACACCGGCCCCCTTAGACTCTTTTACCAGCATAAGGACATCTTCTTCGGTAGCTTCATTTAACTTCCCAATCATTTGATAACGAAAGTTGAGAAAAAGGGATTCAGCATCTTCAGCTGAAATCAATGATTTCGGCATCTTAAATACATAATCGGTAGAAGTTTCCTCGAGTTGAAAGCCCATGGTGAACGATTTTAACAAATATAACGGTTTTCCCTTTTGCGAAGTTGCATACTTATGTGCCCAGTCGCGCAGCGACGCCCCCTTCGAATCTCCCCGGGCAAAGACCAGGGGGTAAACTTTCTCCCCAAATCAACCTTCCCTATCCGAACCAACGTTACAAATGAGCAAACCTGAGTCTACCATCATCATCGGCGCCGGTATAGCCGGCCTTGCCGCAGCAGTTCGCCTGGCGGCAGCCGGGCACGACGTTACCGTATTCGAAGCCAACGACGGCCCGGGCGGCAAACTCAGCCAGTTCAGCCTGGGTGATTACCGCTTTGACTTCGGCCCATCCTTGTTCACGATGCCGCAGTACGTTGATGAGCTCTTCCGGCTGGCGGGGGAGCAACCGACCGAACACTTCAACTACGTGCGCCTGCCGAAGGTTTGCCACTACTGGTGGGCCGACGGTACGCGCTTCTCCGCCCCCGGCGACCCCGAGGAGCTGGCCCGGGCCGCCGCTACCACCTTCGGCGTACCCGAAAAACGGGTGGCCAATTTCATGGCCGACGCCGCCCGCAAGTACGAGCTCACCGGCCGGACCTTCCTGGAAAAACCCCTCCAAAAAGCCGCCACCTGGCTCGACCCCAAGGTCGCCGGGGCTATGCTCCGCATCCCCTCCCTGGACTTGTTCACGAACATGAACGCCGTCCACGAGCGCGACCTGAAGCACCCCAAACTGGTGCAGCTCTTCAACCGCTTCGCGACCTACAACGGCTCCAACCCGTACAAAGCTCCGGGGCTGCTGACGATGATCCCGCACTTCGAGCACCACTTCGGGGCCTACCTGCCTACGGGCGGGATGTTTGACATCAGCCAGTCGGTCTACGAACTCGGCCAACGGCTGGGGGTTAAGTACCGCTTCGGCCAGCGGGTAGACGAGATCGTGCGGGACGATAGTAAAGGCAAAAAAGTGGAAGGGGTAAAGGTGGGAGACGAGTTTCATGCCGCCGATACCGTTGTCTGCAATATGGATGTCTGGCTCGCCTACGACAAGCTTTTACCCGGAGCGAAAAAGCCAAAGCGAACCCTCAGCCAGCAAAAGAGTACCAGCGCGGTGATCTTTTACTGGGGCGTGAAGCGGGAATTCCCTGAACTCGGCGTACACAACATCTTCTTCAGCGAAGACTACCAGACGGAGTTTGCCGAGCTGGAAGCCGGTAGCCTCGCGGAAGACGTAACGGTCTACGTCAACATCAGCAGTAAGATCGTGCAAGAAGACGCTCCTCCGGGCGGGGAGAACTGGTTCGTGATGGTCAACGCGCCCGCGCATACGGATCAGGACTGGGACGAGCTGATTCCGAGACTTCGCCAGCGGGTACTAACGATGCTCCAAAAACGCCTCTTTGCACCTGCGGCCGCGCCCACAAAAGAAGCCCCTGCACTTGAAGACCTGATCGTTGAAGAACGCATCGTTACCCCGCCAGAAATTGAGCGCCTGACCGGTTCCCACCAGGGCGCACTCTACGGCACGAGCAGTAACAACACGATGGCGGCTTTTTTGCGCCACCCGAACTTCAGCAACCGGATAGACGGGTTGTACTTTCTGGGCGGTAGCGTACACCCCGGCGGGGGAGTCCCGCTTTGTTTACTTTCCGCAAAGATTACGGCGGAATTGATCGGCTAGCTACAAAATTTGACCATGACCTCGCTAAAGAACACCTCCCACCTCCGTCCTTTCATCCCCGCCAAAGACTTCGCCGTTTCCCGCGCCTTTTACAAAGACCTGGGGGCTGAAGAACGTTGGTCTTCCGAAGACATGGTCCTGTTCCGCCTGGGCGGCTCGGAATTTTACCTGCAAGCGTACTACGTTAAGGATTGGGCCGAGAACACGATGCTCTTCCTGATGGTCCCCGACCTGGACTTGTGCTGGGAAGAACTGCAAGCGCTGGACCTGGTGAACCGCTACGAAGGCATCCGCTGGAAGGAACCGACGGATTATCCGTGGGGGTTGCGGGAGATTCACCTTATTGATCCAGCAGGGGTACTCTGGCACTTTGCTACCGAGCTAAAAAGTATTTAGCTCTTAGCATAAAGCATTTAGGCTACCGCACACGAGAGTACAGTAGCCTAAATACTAAATGCTTGTGCTAAAACCTACTTATCCTCGCGGGTAATGAACTGTTCTTCGCGCTGGCGCTGGGCCTCCTTCTCACGCAGGGCGCGCAGCTCGCGGGCGTCCTTCTCGCGTTGCTCGCGCTCTTCTTCTTCCTTCATACCGTCTTTGAGCTCCTTTTCGAGGGTGCCCTTGGCGGTGTTGAATTCGCGGATGCCTTTGCCGATGCCTTTCATCAGTTCAGGAATTTTCTTGCCGCCGAAGAGCAGCAAAATCGCAAAAAAGATGACGATCATCTCAGGACCGAGGAAGTTGAACAGGAAAGTGGAGTTAAACATTGCTCTTTATTTTAGCCGATGTACAACCAAAAGCTTGATCGAATCGGTATGATAGTAAACTGGGATAAGACAAAAATAACGCCTTTAGGGGAGAAAAGGTGTAAAGGAGGAAAAGGATTAAGGGGAGAAAGGAGAAAAGGAAAAGCAATATCATCGATTCTTTCTCTTTACCCCTTTCTCCCATTTCCCCTTTACTTCTTCAGGCCGATCTGCCGCAGCCGCTCGTCCAGGTACTCCCCTGCGGTGGTGTCCGGATAGTGTTGGGGTGTCGTTTCGCTAACGCAGCTGTCCAGTACGTTCAGGCTCATTTCCGGCCGGGGGTGGAGGAAGAAAGGGATGCTGAGGCGCGGCTTGTGCCATTCTTCGCGGGGCGGGTTCACTACGCGGTGAGTGGTAGATTTGAGGTGGTTGTTCGTCAGGCGCTGCAGCATATCACCTACGTTGATCACGATTTCGTCGTTCTCCGGTACGATTTCCTGCCATTCTCCGTCCGTATTTTGCAGCTGGAGGCCACCGGCGCTTGCGCCAACGAGGAGGGTGATGAGGTTGATGTCTTCGTGCTGCTCGGCGCGGATGGCGCTGGCGGGCTCGCTCGTAATTGGCGGGTAATGGATGGCGCGGAGGATGGAAACACCATCTTTGGTGTACTCCCCGAAGTAGCCTTCGGGCAGGCCAAGACCGAGGGCAATGGCGCGCAGCAGGCTGTTGCCTTTTTCCTCAAACTGGCGGTAGAGCTGCATACCGAGGTCCATAAATTCGGGGACTTCGGCCACGCGGGGGTTGCGCTCCTCGTCCGTCATCCCGTCGGTTTCCTGGCCGATCTGGAAGAACTCTTTCAGGTCGGCGACTTTGCTTTGCTTGGCCTTCTCTTTACCGAAGGCGGTGTAGCCACGCTGGCCGGCAGCTCCTGGTATTTCCTGCTTGCGCTTTATGTCTTCGGGCAGGGCGAAAAATTTCTTTGCCGCAACGAAAAAATCGTTAATCAGTGATTTCGGAATACCGTGCCCGGTTACGCCCACAAAACCAATATCGTGGAAGGCGGTGCCGAGCTGTTGGATGAAGGCTTTGCGGGTAGCCTCGTCTCCGGTTTCAAAATCAGAGAGGTTAACGAGTGGAATGGTTCTGTTGGCAGACATAAAAGGTTCGTTTTACATAAGTACGGGTAAGGTACGGTTTTGGTTGGATTGGCCGCGTTTGCCACGGGTCATATTTTTTTGGCGCGGCCGCAGGTGCGGGGTGAGGTAAAGGCATTGGTCGAGGACTTGTAGTCTACGGTGAGCACACATCTTTACCCTGTGTAAAAACCCTCTCCCCCAGCCCCTCCCCAAATCGCCTTCGGCTGGGGAGGGGAGCAAAAACGCTGCGGGTGCGCTTCGCGGCTGCCTCCGGCGGTCGCCTTCACTTCATGAGTAGGTGCTACGGTTGTTCTCATTTATTGATAATGTTTGTTAGTGCTACTGACTTTTCTCTAAAAACGCATTGCGTTTTCACAAGCCCCTCCCCTGTGGGGTAGGGGTTGGGGAGGGGGTTTTTAGCGAAAAACGTACGGCTATAAACTTGTGTGCTCACCGTAGACTACAAGTCCTCCACCAATCACCCTTTAGCTAAAACAACCACTCCACCGCCTTCGGAAACTCCTTGCCCCACCGCGCCTCATTATGCTGCCCGTTCGGGTCGATCTCCGTCCGGAATTCAAGGTCGCTCTCCCGGCTCAACCGTTCAATCTCTTCCTGAAAGCGGATCATATTGGGCACCATGGTTTCGCTTTCCGCTTCGCCGCCGTAGAGGTAAACTTTGCCGTCGAATTCACGGGTGAGTTGCATCAGCTGCTCCGGCAGGTCCGGCATCACCCAAAAAGATGGGCTAAAGATCATCAGCCGATCATAGACATCCGGAAAGTAAAGCCCCGCCAGCACGCTCACCAGCCCACCGAGCGAGCTGCCGCCAATTCCCGTATGCGGAGGCTCCGGTTTTGTGCGAAAATGCTGATCAATGTAAGGTTTCAGGGTATTGGCCAGGAAATCACAATACTTCTTGCCTTCTCCGATGCCAAGCTTGTTCTGCAAAGAGGGCGTGAACTCACTCACCCGCTGGTGGTTGGCGTGGTCGATGGCGACAACGATGAGGTTTCCCGTTCCGCGCTCACTCATCGCGGCCAGTTGCTTGTCTACCCCCCAGCTGCCGTAGGGCGCGTAGTCGTCGTAAAGGTTCTGCCCGTCCTGAAGGTAAAGGACGGGGTAGCGCTTGTCCGTCTCGTAGTAATCGTGCGGAAGCAAGGCCGCCACCCTGCGGGTACGAATGAGTTGGGGAATCTCGAAGGCCTCGTCGATGATCTGAATTTTGGGTAGAAATGCGTCTTTATAGTGCAAGCCCGCGCCCGCCCAGTTGACCACCCGGTCGGGCACCGTCCAGCGTTTGGCGACGTACCGACCGTGGTTCAGGGCGTTTTCGCCGTGGTTGCCGAGCTCCACACATTCCCAACCGCCACGGGTGTACTTATACTCTACGTGGGTTACCTCGTCCGGGATTTCCAGGGTAATTTCCCACTGCCCCGGCAGTTCACTTGGTTGTAAACGGTATCGCTCTTCCGCTACGCGCCAGTCGTTGAACGAGCCGGCTACGTAGACCGGGCGGTCGTCGTCAGTTCCGGTAATCAGTTTTAGTTTTTTGCGGTGCATGAGCATTAAGCGGTTTTGCCTGATGGCCAGGGTGCGCAAAACTACAATCCATTTGGTTATACACACCCGTGAGAGTGCATGTCTAAACACTTGAAAAAAAGTCCGTTAACTTTGTAACACCTATTCATCCCAGGGCATAAAGCGGTGATAAGAGAGGCCCCTCTGCCTCTTGACCCCCTTTTTTAGCTCTCAAACACATTATCATGAAACACCATCAGTTTCTCCTATGCCTCGCGCTGCTTGGCGTCATCCTCCTGTGGTCTGGCTGCGAAGACGAAGACGACCC
>CAYWMW010000226.1:0-7503 GCA_964458975.1 uncultured Lewinella sp.
AGCGACTCCAGACTCCCGACTCCATAACTCCCGACTCTAAGGTGAGCAAGCGCAGCGCCGCGAACGGTACGTGCGGTAGCGACTCCAGACTCCCGACTCCATAACTCCCGACTCTAAGGTGAGCAAGCGCAGCGCCGCGAACGGTACGTGCGGCAGCGACTCCAGACTCCCGACTCCATAACTCCCGACTCTCAATGCGTAAACACCGTTTCCGAAGCCCGCATAGCCTCCCCAAAAGCCACCTCGCTAACCCCCGTAGGCGCAAAGCCGAAGTGGGCGAAGAGGTTTTCGGTGGGCATATTGCCGGTCAGGTCGTCCTTGGCCATTGGGCAGCCCCCGAAGCCTCGGATGGCACCGTCGTAGCGGCGGCAGCCCGCTGCGGCGGCGGCGGCTATTTTCTCCTCCCAGGTGGTAGGTGTTGTGTGCAGGTGCGCGCCGATGTCCAGGTCCGGATAGCGGGGGATGAGGCTGTTAAACAAGTAACTGATGCTGGCCGGGGCACTGACGCCGATGGTGTCTGAGAGCTGGAAAATCTTGATGTCCAGGGCGGAGAGCTTGCTCATCCATTGTTCCACTACCTCTACGTTCCAGGGGTCCCCGTAGGGGTTCCCGAAGCCCATGCTCAGGTAAAGCACCATCTCCTTGCCTGCCGCTACAGTTAGTTCCTGAATTTGCTTCACCCGCTCCAGGCTTTCCTCCAGGGTGGCGTTGGTATTTCGCAGCTGAAAGGTCTCGCTGACGCTGAAGGGGTAGCCCAGGTACTGGATTTCCGGATGCACCAGCGCGGCCACCGCGCCACGGCGGTTGGCGACAATTGCTAGTAATTTGGTGTCCGTTGCACTAAGGTCAAGCATACTAAGCACCTCCGCAGTATCCCGCATTTGTGGGATGGCCTTGGGTGAGACGAAGCTGCCAAAATCCAGCGTGTCAAAGCCGCAGGCCAGCAGCTTTTGGAGATAAGCGGCTTTCTTTTCCGAAGGGATGAAAACCTTGCGCCCCTGCATCGCATCGCGGGGGCATTCAATAATCTTAATGGCGTTCGTGGTGGTGGACACGGAATATTGGTTAGGAAGTAAACAGAAACAAGCGCTAAAATAATCGGCTATTTTCGCAACACCACAGCCCACGGCGTAGTTTTGCGGTTGTGGAAATCAAACTACGTCCCAAATTATGCTTAAGCACGCCACCACCATCACCGTTATCGGATTTGTCCTCCTCATCACGGGGGTAATGACCCTTGTGCTCAACATCGTAGGGGTAGACTTTATCCTCTTTGAGTGGATCTACCGCTACAACGTCGCACTTTCCTTCTTATTTCGGTTCCTGCTCATCCTCACCGGCTTCGTCATGATCTATGTGGGGCAGACGGATTGGGAACGGGAGGAGGCGTAATGTGGTCATGTGGTTCGGTGGTTATGTGGTGCTACCGCACATTGCAATAGGGGATACTCGCTTCGCTCGTAGCGGCTTCTTCTTGTATAGCCATACGCTCAACACGAGCAAAGCGAGCATCTCTAAGACCACATAACCACCGTACCACAAGACTACAACTTGACAATCCACCCAAACTTATCCTCCACCCGGCCGGTGCGGAGGCCATCGATGTACTGCTTGAGCATGGGGCCTACTTTTCGGTCTGCAATTTCGGGCAAGACCATGAGTTTGTCTTTGTACTGAAGTTCGGAGACATGGCTTACAACCGCAGCGGTGCCGGCGCCGAACATTTCTTCCAGCTTTCCGGCATCGTATGCTTCGGCGATTTCCTGGATGTCGATCTTGCGCTCGGTGACTTTGTAGCCCTGGTCGCGCAGGATGGTGATGAAGTTCTTGCGGGTGATGCCCTTCAGGATCGCTCCGTCGGTTGCCGGGGTGATCACTTCTCCGTCGATGACGAAGAAGATGTTCATCGTGCCTACTTCCTGGACTTCGGTCATGTCCGGGCCGCCCATCCAGACGACCTGATCGAAGCCCTTCTGGTTGGCTTCGTACACGGGGCGGAGGCTGGCGGCGTAGTTGCCGGCGGCTTTGGCCTCGCCTGTTCCTCCGGGCACGGCGCGGACGTAGTTTTGCTCCACCACCAGGCGTACCGGCTTGGCGTAGTAAGGGCCTACGGGGGCGGTGAAGATGCAGAAGCGGTACGTCTCGCTGGGGCGCACGCCGATGAACTCGTCGGTAGAGAACATGAAGGGGCGCAGGTAGAGGGCGGAGCCTTCTGCCGGTGGAATCCAAGCGCGGTCAAGGGAAACGAGCTGGCTGACGGCTTCCACGAAGCGCTCTTCGGGGTACTCGGCCATCATCATGCGGCGGGCGCTGGCGTTGATGCGTTTGGCGTGCTCAATGGGGCTGAGCAGGGCGGGTGTGCCGTCTTCCAGTTTGCTGGCTTTCATGCCTTCAAAAATGGCCTGGCCGTAGTGCAGTACCATGCTCGCTGGGTGCATCGTGAAATGGCCGAAGGGGACGATGCGGTCGTCCGTCCATTTGCCGTCTTTATAGTCGGAGATGAACATGTGATCGGAGAAAATTTTCCCGAAGGGGAGGTTGTTCCAATCTACGCCTTTGACGCGGCTTTCCTGAACTTTTTCGGTGCGGAGTTTAGTATCGACCATGAGGTTCTCATTTTGTGGTTGGGGGGAGGATGGAAAACGGGTGTTACCCGGTCCATTTTGCAAGCTGATTGAAGTGGTCAAGATCAGGCGGCGCGGACGCAGGTGCAATGGAGGGCTAACGTAGGGCAAAGTTCGGGATTTTTTGCTTGCCGTTTCAAATTTAATTTGGGGACCAAGAAATATGTTTTCTGCTTTACACATATCTTCATTGTTCGATTGATAGGCCGGCTTTGTCAACACACGTTGCGTCAACACGTGTTGACGCAACGTGTGTTGACGCAAATAGACCATATTTGCATCTAGGAACGCCGTCTTCAGGTACTAAACCAGTGTATCTGTGCTAACCCTAGCAGCCTGTCGGGGAGAACCGAACCTGGCCAAAATTGGATGATTCCGGCCTTGAACGATTAGTAAAATGAGGAGTTTATCGAGATAAGGGACTCATTTTGCTAAGGGGTTGCGGAATAATAAGTTATTCTGGTGAAAATGAGTGATCGTGGTCCTGATGGAGTTCGAGACGGCGCAAGCATAGCCGTAGCTACGGTTGTGACGGCTCGAACTCCATCAGGGCCGCGAGCGCCATTTTTTAAACGGATAACTTATTGTTCCGCAACCCCTAAGAAGTGCAGGGCTGGAAGCGCCGATTTTGGACGGTGAGCGTTCTCTCCGACAGGCTGCTAGCTCCTTAAAAAACCTCCTTTGCACCTGCGGCCGCGCCCGAACTGAACTACGCATTCAAACATCGTTCAGGGTTTTCCCCATAATCCGACAAACCCGCCTAAAACTCATACCGCTGCCGCGCCACATTCCACCGAACGCCCAGGTTAAGGATGGTAGTTTCCAGGTCGCGGTCAACGCTGTCAGCATCTTTATTGCGGGAGAGGTATTCCGCCTCCAGCCATAAGTTTGGCTTCAGTTCGTAGCTCGCCGTTAATGACAGCAGCGAATTGGTGTAGCCGATACCCTGGCCCGTTTCGTTACCAAAATCCATCTCGCGCAGCCTGTCTGACTGGTTGAGGTTTTCGCCCACCACCCGGTCATCAGTCCCCTCTCCCTGGGTAATCATGAACAGGCGCCCCCGCAGGTGAAGGCGTGGTAGAGGTCGGTACTCCACCGCCAGTAAGTTTTCGTGAAAGTTGGCACCTAGCGGATGCGCTAAAGGCATGGCGAAGTGCGTATAGTTGTTCAGCCCGCGGTGGGTGTAGGTGTAGGGCCGCACGAAGTTCCGCTCCACCGTAAGGTCGAGTTGGCCTATTCCGAAAGCATCCGCGTAGCGTGCGCCGATCTGGTAGCCAAACTTATTGGCCCACCAACCGCGCCGTTCGATGAAGAGCTCGTCAAACTTGAATTCATCCAACACCAGCTGGCCGTAAAGCTCCACCCGGAAGGGCGTTCGGTAGCGGCCGGTAATGCCAATGATAACGTTGTCTGGGCTACCTACGCTCTGCTCAATGGTTCGGTACAAAATAACGGGGTTGAGGTAGGCCAGATCGAAGCCATTTTCCCGGCTCATGACCACCGATTCGAAGAGGCCAAAGGTTAATCGTTTGCCGATGTTGATGCTGAGGTAGTGCGCCGCCATGTATTTTTTTTGCAGCAGACCGTCAGCACCATCCGGCCGGGCCGGGCCTGAGGTGAGCTCGGCGAAGATGTTGCGGTAGTGGAATTTCCAAATGCGCCAGTTCAGCTCTAAAAAGGGATAATTGTTGCTGAAGTCGGAGAGCAGTAAAGACCGTTCTCCGTCACCGATGAAGTGCCGGCCGTAGCCCAGGCGCGCGCCAACGTGCTTGGTGATATCAGCCGAGAGGTAGCCCTGCCCGTTGAGGTAGTCCGTTCCCCGGGCCACGTTGGCAACATCCAGCGAATAACTTTTGATGAAGCCAGCACCGGGTACCGCCTTGAAACGATCACGAAACTGGCGTACGAAATTCGGCAGCCCGGCTTGGGTTTCGAGGATCTCGAAGTTCAGGAAGATCCGATCGTCAATACCCGCCCGCAACTTCAGGCCCCGGCGGTTGAAGAAGTAGTCTTCCGTATCCCCCTGTTGTTTGCCGTACCGGAAGTCTAGCACGGGGTTGAAACGCAGGTAAAAATCTGGCCGGTTGACCTCCAGCAGGTGCGCAGGCGTTGGGTAGAAAAGATTGAAGATTGGTTTTTGTGTGCGGTGTAACGGGTCTTCGAGAGATTTCAGGGCGAAGTCGTCTCCGACCCAAAAAGCGGCCCGGTCGGGGTCTTCGGTAGCGGCAAAAGGCTCCAGGGCCAACCACTCATTATTATCGTCCAGAAACCGTTGCAAGCGGTATTTATCGGTTTTACTGAAGCTTTCTGAGTGTAGCTTCTGGTACGTTTTCGCCAAACGCACCAGCCCGGCCCGGTTGGTGGGCCGCAGGCTCAGGTCCGTCGCTGGTTGCTGAAACCCTTCGTGCCCGTAGCGGAGCGTCAGGCGGCGAATAAAGTCGTAGCTCTCCGTATCCTCAACGGACAGCGGGCTCCCCTGGGCAACGAGTAAAGGAGGAAAGGAGGAAGGGAGGAAAGGGGAAAGGAGGGAAAACAGAAGGGCGAGAAGGAGGCTGCGAATTAACATGGGCCCAAGGTACGAGCTTTACGGATGAATAGTTGAAACTACCTCCAATGTGTGCATATCTTCGTGCTCCAATGCGTGTTTCTCCGAAGCTCACTTTGCTGGTCTTATTGTTCCTGTTCTGTCTGGACACTGGCTACGCCTTTTTGCAGTACTTCCACCAACCGCTTGATGGGGATATGGCCTGGAACCTCGTACCCGCCGCCGAAGTTCAGCCTATTCTGGGCAGTCCTCTGGGCCTCGAAGCACTGCTGGAAGGCCGTCGGTACCCCAACCCTAACCGTTTTTTCTCGCACTGGACGTATCGGGAATACCTGTTGAAGGTTCCGCTGGCCCTGCAAAGCTTTTGCGAACCGATCACGAGTGTCTACCTGGCCTCAGCACTGGCTAAACTGTTGACGCACCTTGGTTTAATTCTGGTCTTGGTCCGGGCCATCACCGGTTCGTGGCGGCCAGGCCGGAAGACTCTCATCGTGGCCGCTTGCCTGCTGGCCCCATTTTTTCAGTCTGGCGAGTTTCGCAGCCACATCGGGATCGTAGACGCGGCGACTACCTACGTTTTCTTTTATGCGTTGCCGGCAGCCCTGGCGCTCTTGTACGTGCTACCATTCCTTGATTTCCTGCTGCGGGAACGGAAGAAATTCTCCACGGCACTACTTCTTCTGTGGGTTCCCTTGGCTTTTGTTGTCTGCCTTAGCGGACCGCTAAACCCTGGTGCCATCCTGGTCGCTTTACTACTGAGTGGCCTGGCCTGGCTGAGTGGCAGGTTAAAGCTGGCCAACATTCCCCTTCCGCTCATCGGCCTCGCCTTGCTGGCGGGGGGCTTATCGGTTTATTCGCTTTACCTCGGTCGGTTCAATTCGCTCACCATCAACAGTGAAATACCGCTCATGGAAGTATACGCTAAGCTTCCTTTGGGCATCTTTCGGCAGTTTACGGGCAAGCTGGCCTTTCCCGTTTTATTTTTAATGCTGGGCCTCAATTACGGCCTGCTGCGAAAGTTTGCGCCAGGCCACCCCACCCGTTTTGTATTTGGTTGGGTACTTGCTTTTGCTGCAATTTACTTTGTCCTCCTTCCGCTAGGTGGGTTCCGAAGCTACCGCGCTACCATTCTCCGGTACGACACCATCCTGCCGGCCACCCTTGCCTTCATCGCGCTCTACGCAGGTTCCTCCCTGGTTTTACTAAAAAGCCTCCCCCGGCGGTGGCGAACCTGGTACGCAGCGGGCCTGATCGCAGTAGCCGCCATTTACACCAACGCCGATCGGTACGACCAAAGCGCTTACGATTGTGAGCGCGCCGCCTTAGAAAAAATTGCTGCGGCTACCCAGGGCCCTCTTGCACTGACGGGCGACTGTGGCGTCGTACTCTGGCAGCCCTACCCTACCCCAGACTGGTCTGAACTAACCAGCAGGCTCCTCGTCCGATGGCGCATCACCGAAAAACCGATCCTTTATTATCATTCCGAAACCAAAGCTCCTCCGGGCCGATGAAATATCTTGCCGTTAAAATCTGTTTTTCAAGTCCTCAACCAAGCTTGAACCTACGTGAAGACTAATTTCCTCCCCTACCTTTCCCTACTGTGCGCTTTGATTTTTTGCGCAGCCCTCCAGGCGCAGACGTACGAGCGATCCTTTGGCCTCGAACTAGCTCCCCATAACGGTGGCAGCCGGATCTCTTCCGGCGGTGGCCTGGGGCAATTGCAGTTGGAGCGGCAAGACAGTATAGAAAGCGGACTTGGCGGCTACACCATTGGCCTACTGTTCGAGAGCAGGGCGGACAAGATTGGCTTTACCACCGGCCTCCGCTACCTCCGCACCGGCTACGAAGTGGTTGAAGACGGCTTTGACGGCCCCACCGTAGGCCTGGATACCCGCGAAGAGGTCACCGCACAGTACCTCGAACTACCTTTTGAGGTCAATTTCCACCAAGACATTACCGAAAAAAACCGGGCGCTCTTCATGCTCGGCGTCGCCGCAAACATTCACCTGGGCACCAAAACGGAACGCTCTACCCGCTTAGACGGCGTAGAGCAGGGTGTCACCGAAGTCCCACAAGACCCGGAGCGATCGCTTCGCCCCGTAATCCTTTCTTTAAACACCGGCATTGCCTTCGACCGGAAACTGAGCGAAAACTGGGCGATACGCTTACAGCCCTATTTCCGGTTTTTCCTCCAGGGCAACCTCCAGGCCAATTTTGACCAGCTGAACCGTAATTATTTCCAGACTGGGGTGCGGGTGGCTTTGCGGAGGACTTTTCTTTAGTAATGTAGTAGTGTGGTTCGGTAGTAATGTAGTCGCGTTACCGCACTTGATA
>CAYWMW010000227.1:0-7475 GCA_964458975.1 uncultured Lewinella sp.
AAAACCACCGAACCACAAAACCACAAAACCACCGAACCACAAAACCACCCTGTCGCAATAAGCCCGCCCGATTTCCGTTGGGAAATAGTGATGCCTCTGCCGCAGCTCGTTGTACCTTTGCGGCTTCCCAAAACAACCGTATGAAGCTCCCTTTACTTGTCTTGTCTTTTATGCTCTGTGCTACGGGGCTTTCCGCTCAGGATTATCACTTCTCGCAATTTTTTGCTGCTCCGCTGACGCTGAACCCTGCGCTTACCGGTGCTTTTGCCGGCAGCTACCGGGTTGCCATATCGCAACGCAGTCAGTGGGGGCAGACGCTGGAAACGCCGTTTTCTACGACTGCTTTTTCTGCGGATTTCAAGTACTTAGTTAATCCTAAAAAGCGCCGCTATAAGGATGCTTTTGGCGTTGGGGTAACGTTCGCCAGCGATCGTTTGGCGGAGTTCAATTACAGTGTGAACCAAATTATGGTAGGCGGTGCATTCCATAAAGCCCTGGACCCGAAGAGCAACCAGACCCTGAGCCTCGGCTTCCAGCTTGGGGTGGTGCAGCGCAACGTGAGCTACGACCAATTGACGTTTGAGGACGCCTTTGATGGTACCTCCATCTTCGTCGACGGAGCCTCCGCCGAAGAGCTGCCTGCCAACAACTACGCCTTCGGAGATTATCAGTTGGGCCTCAATTACGCCTACGCCCCCAAGAATAAGGCGGCGGTCTTTATCGGCGGAGCTATCCACCATTTCAACCAGCCGGAGCAGAGCTTCTACGCAGAAATCACCAGGGGAGAAGACATCGAGGTGACCCAAACACTCTACCGCCGGTACAGCGGCTACCTGAACTTGCGCCTGCCGGTAGCGCGCGGTGTAGACCTCAGCCCACGGGTGTACGCTTTTTCCCAGGGGCCTCACCTGCTCACCAACGCCGGTGCTAATTTGCGCTTCCTGATGAACGACAGCAACGGGGCGGCACTTCATTTGGGGGCTTACGTCCGTGGGGTCGGGAATGAATCCGGCTACGGAGTAGACAGTGCGGTGGGCATGTTCGGCGTAGAATTGAACAGCTTCCTGATCGGCATGAGTTACGATGCTGGGCTAAACGGACTGCAAACCAGCCGCCGCCACCAGGGCGCTTTTGAGATTAACCTGGCGTACCTCGGAAAGTCAAATGGTGACGAATCAGTGCCTTGCCCTAAGTTTTAGCATTTATTTAGTAAGCTCAAAACAACTGTGTAGCTTAGCACTTGTATCCCTTTTTGTACAAACACTTTAGCACAAAAGAATTTCAGCTCTATGTCCTTTTTCCGTCTTACCCTGGCCTTCGTGGCCGTGTTCTTCTTCACGTCTTCAGCTTCCGCACAAATTAAGTGGATGAGCTGGGATGAGGCCGTAACCGCCAACAAAAAAGAACCCAAAAAATTACTGGTCGATGTCTACACCGAGTGGTGCGGCTGGTGCAAGAAAATGGACAAGACGGTATTCACCGATCCGGCCATCGAAGCTTACGTCAAAGAGAATTTCTATGCCGTCAAGTTCGACGCCGAGCAGAAGGAAAGCATCAAGTACGACGGCCATACGTTTAACTTCAACCCCAACGCTACCCGCCGTGGCGTACACGACCTCGCCGTGGCCCTGCTCGATAGCCGCATGAGCTACCCCAGCATTGTTTACCTCGACGAGAACCGGGACCGGATATCCATTAGCCCTGGCTTCAAACCCGCAGACAAGTTCATTAATGAGCTTAACTTCATTCAGGGTGGCCACTATAAGACCAAGACTTATCAGGAGTATTTGAAGGGGCTGGGGAAGTAGAGCCACTTCATTACGCAGCTGAAAATAATGTTCCCCGGCGTACTCGCTTTTTGGGCGCAGACGCGGGATGCAATGAATGGTTGAGGGGCTTTGTTATTGCGGGAGTGGTTGGGTTGGCCCAACTCGCCGATCGAGTTCTTTTCCCACTCCTCAGAGGTAGGCTGTCTAATCTGTCGGTTATTACCCGTGACGGGTTTTTACTACCAAAACGCGAAGCGTTTTCTTCTTAATAGCCCCTCTCCGCTGAGCCTGAGGCGAGCACGAAGTACTGCGAAGCAAACCGTGTTGGAGAGGGGTTGGGGTGAGATGGCTACGGGAGAAGACCAGCAGATTAGACAGCCTAGCCTTAGAGGGCTGGCACCTAATCTCTTCAACTTTTAAGTACAAAAGCCCCCAACAACCCCCGCAACTGCTCGTTCAAAGCAGCAATCGCCTCCTGCATCCGCCAGCTCTCCCGGTCTCTGGGCGCAACGTAGTTACTGATGGCGCGCAGCTGCAACGGCTCAATGTCGTTTTGCAGGCAAGCGTAGAAAAAGGCCGCACCCTCCATACTCTCGACCTGGGCGGTGGGAAACCTGGCTTTCATCCGGGCAATGCTTGCTGCGGAGCCGTTCACGCTGTTTACCGATATGGCGGAGACTTCCGTGAAGGGCAGCGCGGCAAGCCCCTGTGGAGCTTCCAGCTCTTCGGCCTGGTTGAAGGGGTGACCGGGGTGAAGGCCGATCTCCCCCAAACTCAGGTGACTACCATCTTCATCTTCCGCCCCAAGGTCTCCGAACCGCTCTGAAGTGACGCGTACAACCTGCCCTAGTTGCAGTTCCGGATCAATGGCTCCGCCGACGCCGGCCTGGATGGCCAACGTCGGGTGTTCGCCAGCGGCAAACCTTGCCCCAAGGGCATAGGCGGTAGCCGTGAGCCCAACCCCAGTAAACAATACCTCAACGGAGACCTTACCGAATTGGAGTACGTTGCCCGCTTCCGTCTCCGCCCGGGCGCGTAGCCAGTTCACGGTTGGTTCGATCTCGAAGAGGGTAGCGGAGGTTAAAAGTATTTTCATGATTGGCGGTATCCGATGTGAAACAAAGCATCTCCCTGGCTGACGACGGCAGAGTTGGCGTGCCCGATGATGACCCCGTCGCGCGGAGAGAGGATGCGCTTATTGGCCCGCATCCCCTGCGGGTCAGCGATGATGCCGATCACCTCGCCCTTCCGGACCGGGAAGCCCGATTTCTTTGACCACTGAAAGAGCCCCGCCCGGCTTGCGCGAATCCAAACACTCTGGTTCACTTCGATGGCGGCTTTATTGGGCTCCGGTGGTTTTGCCTCCACCATCTTTTGGTCGTAGAGCAGGCGGTGGATGCCCGCAACGCCGACATCAATGCTGTGGGCGTCGTAACGCAGGTTTTCTCCGCCCTCAAAGGTGAGTACGGTGAGTTCATGGTTTTTTAAGGCCGAGCGGCGCAGCGATTTGGCGGGGGCTCTTTTGGCGACAATGAGGGGCGGCGCGAAGGCTTTGGCGGCACGGGCGGCCTGCTCGTCTTCGGCGTTGTACCTTATTTGTGGGTAGTTGTAGGTTCCTCGCCCTCCGGTGTGGAAGTCTACGGCAAGGTCCAGGTAAGGCAGTATGTTCTTGCTCAGTCCGTTGGCGATGCGGCTGGCCAGCGAACCGGAGCCGGTGCCGGGGAAACTGCGGTTCACATCCTTACCGTCCGGTACGTCCCGGCTGAAGTTGTTGAAGCCGTAGACGTTGAGCAGCGGAATGGCAATCACCGTTCCTGTATCTATTTTCTCGAAGAGGTTCATCGCCAGGCAGCGCCGAACGATCTCGACGCCGTTGATCTCATCGCCGTGAACACCGGCGAGGAACATCACCGTCGGCCCGGGCTTGTACGAACGAAACACGTGGGCGCTGATGGAGACCTGATTGCCACTGGGCAGCTGACCGGCCGCGACTTCCACCGTACCGGACTGGCCGGGGTAAAACTCTCCGTTGGCGATGATCATTGGTTGAATGTCGTTCATAAGTTCAGGTCTAGTTTAAAGGCTTTGTTTACGGCATATTCGATGATGGCGCCGGCGATGTCTACGCCCGTGTGGGTCTCGATGCCCTCCAGGCCGGGGCTGGCGTTTACTTCCATGAGCAGCGGCCCCCGCTCGCTGGGGATGAGGTCTACGCCCGCTACTTCGACGCCTACGATTTTGGCGGCGCGGATGGCCAGGGCTTCGTCTTCGGCGGAGAGCTCAACCTGGCGGGCGGTAGCTCCCCGGTGCATATTCGCGCGAAACTCGTCCGGGCCAGCTTTGCGCTCCATCGCCGCAACTACTTCATTGCCCACGACCAACGCCCTGATGTCTCGCCCGTCACTCTCCGCGATGAACTCTTGCAGAATAACCCGGTCCTGCAACCGCAGGAAACCCTCCGCAATCCGTTCCAGCTGGTACGGGGTATGCGCCAGGGCGACCCCGACTCCATGCGTGCTTTCCAGCAGCTTAACGACGATGGGGTAGGTACCCATCATTTTGCCAGCGCGACGAACTTCCGGCAGACCAAAGCACAAAACCGTGCCCGGCACCTGCACGCCGTTGCCCGCAAGAACCTGTAAGCAAGCCATCTTATCCCGCGCCAGCAACAAACCTTCCGCGCTGATCGTAGTCGGGACTTTAAGCACCTCTAACTGACGAATGATGGCCGCCCCCCGGCTCGTAATGTTGGCCCCGATGCGGGGGATCGCAACGTCCGGTACAGGAATGGGATTGCCGCCAAGCAGTAAAGACGCTCCCTGGTCGTTAAGGAACGGGCTACAAAAGCCGTGGTCGATTACCGTCGTCTGGTGCCCACGTTCCTCTCCTGCCTCCACCAGGCGCTGGGTAGAGTACAGAGATGGGCCGCGGGAAAATATATTTACGTTCATGTTGCTGTCTGGTCGGAAGGCCTAAAGCTAAAACATAGATGGGGAACTAGCCGGAGCTGCCTGCAATTAGGCCTAAATAGTTTACTTTTGGCAAATGCTAGCCACACTAAAACAAGCCCATCTCCACTTCCTGAACTGGAACCTCCAGCGCATCACCCGCTGCCTCGAAGAGCTAACCGAAGCGCAGGTCTGGCAGCGCCCCAACGCCAGCAGCAACAGCGTGGGCAACCAAATACTCCACCTCTGCGGAAACATCCAGCAATGGATCGTTGTCGGGCTGGGCGGTGCGCCAGACCAAAGAAAGCGAGCGGAAGAATTCGCCGCCACCGGCGGGGTAGGGAAGGCAGAATTGTTGGCCCGGCTCACAAAGGTTATCAGGGATAGTGAAGCCGTAATCACCAATCTGACGGAGGAGGACGTGCTTCGGGAGCGGCCCGTACAGGCCTTTCAGCACGATGGTATGTTCATCCTGACCCACGTTACCGAACACCTCAGCTACCACACCGGGCAAATAATCTTTTGGGTAAAGGCCCTGAAGGATAAAGACCTGGACCTGTACGCTGGGGTGGTGTTGGGGCAGACAACCTAAACCCGACCGACATGGACAACGAGCGCCACCTAATCTTCTCAAAATAAGACCAAATCTTTCCCAACGAAACGTTTGGTAACCAAAAAGTAAAGAACTACCTTTGCGGTCCGAAAATATAAAGGAAATGAAAAAGGATCTTCATCCCGAGTCTTACCGCACCGTTATCTTCCGCGACATTAACGCAAATGTTTCCTGGCTTGGCCGGAGCTGCGCTAAAACGCGTGACAACGATACTTTTGAAGACGGTAACGAATACCCGCTGATTAAACTGGAAATCTCCAGCGAGTCTCACCCCTTCTTTACGGGTAAGATGCAGTTCGTAGATACGGCTGGTCGTATCGACAAATTCAATAAAAAATTCGGCAAAAGCCGCTTCGCCAAGAAACTGGGCGAAGAGGAAACGACCGAAGAAGCACCCGCTACCGAAGCTTAATTTAGCCCCAGTGTATTGCGCGGCGAAAGCCCGAAGTGAACCCGTGTTTGCTTCGGGCTTTTCCTGTTGACCCGTCCTACTACAACCTGCAACCTGCAACCCGTAACCCCATGTCCCACATCATCCTCTTCGACGCGGAAATCCGCAACCATCTTCTTCCGCTCACCTACGCCCGCCCGGTAGGAGACCTGCGCGTTGGCATTCTAACCATCGCTGAAAAGTGGAAACAGCACTTGGGAATGCCCGTTTCTTTTCTTACCCAGGCTTACCTGCAGGAGTTGTTTCCTTTGGCCTACGGAGCGCAGAATCTGCTCATCAACGGTAGTGTTTTGCCTACCCCGGAGATGATTGCGCTGGTCCTGGACCTTGCGCCCGGTGAAGCCTACATCAAGAACGAAGAACTCATTGCTGCCTGCCTCGATGAAGCTGCGGTAAAAGCACTCGCTGACGACCAGGACTTCGACGAGCTCTCCGCCTTCGATTTGGGCGACCAGCCGCTGCTGCGCATCAGCCGGCCCGCAGACATCTTTGGTATGAACGACTTGGCCATTCGCGAAGACTTTGCGTTACTCACCGCTGGCCGTACCTCCGCCGAACCTTCCGCCACCAACACCATCATTGGCCCCCGGGAAAACCTTTTCCTGGAGCCCGGTGTGAAGATGGAAGCCTGTATTCTGAACGTAGAAGACGGGCCGGTATACATCGGTGAAAATGCGATTGTTCTGGAAGGGAGCCTACTGCGCTCTCCCCTGGCGCTTGGTACTGGCAGCCTGGTGAAAATGGGCGCAAAGGTCTACGGTGGCACCACGCTTGGCCCTAACTGCAAAGTGGGCGGTGAAATAAACAACGTCGTTTTCCAGGCGAACAGTAATAAAGGGCACGACGGATTTCTCGGCAACGCGGCCATCGGCGAGTGGTGCAACATTGGCGCGGATACGAACGCCTCTAATTTAAAGAACGATTACGGCGAAGTCCGCGTCTGGTCTTACCCCGAAGGCCGCTTTGCCAAAACCGGCCTGCAGTTTCATGGCCTTGTTTTGGGGGACCACTCCAAGGCGGGCATCAACACCATGTTCAATACCGGAACGGTGGTGGGCTTTTCCTCCAATATTTACGGGGAAGGCTTCCCGCGCACGTTCCTGCCCAGCTTCATCTGGGGCGGAGCTGGCGGGGTGATGACCTACAAAATTGCCAAAGCAAAAGCTACGGCAGAGCGCGTAATGGCGCGGCGCAAACAGCCGTTCACCGAAGCACACGACCGTTTATTCGATGCTGTTTTTGCGGAGACTTCGGCTTACCGAAAAGACTGATTTTTGGGGCGCGGCCGCAGGTGCAAGGGTGGTTTTTAGAGCGATGTTTCTGCTTCAGGAAATTGACTCTTGTGGCCGCTGGAGAGAAATATTCCTTTTATGTTTTATGGACTAGAAATTAGAAACTAGAGAACTAGAAACTAGTGGGTGAGTTCATAATTATCTGGTCGTTTAGTCCGCCGGATTTTCGTGCCGTGGCAAGGCGCTGAAACCGGAGTCTAGCCGTAGCTAAATGAGGATTTCAGCAACGAAGTCACGGTGCGAAAAGACAAGGAATAACGGCCAAGTAATTATGAACTCACCCACTAGCAGTAGGCTGTCTAATCTGACGGTCTTACCCCGTGCCGGGCTTTTACCAGCAAAACGCAGAGCGTTTTCTTCTTAATAGCCCCTTTCGCTACGCGGCTACCTCCGGTGGTCCGC
>CAYWMW010000228.1:0-3595 GCA_964458975.1 uncultured Lewinella sp.
ATAGTGCGTATTTCCACGTTTCCTCACCAGTACCACCAGACCACCGAACCACCAGACCACCGAACCACCAGACCACATTCCTACTCCCCATCCTTCTTCCAAAACCTCCACCCATTAGGGTTCTTCCCGTCCTTAATCCGTTGCTTGCGCTTCTTTTCGCGGTTACGTTCGCGCCGGTTACGTTTGCGGTCTTTATTGTTGGCCCGCTCTTTCTTCTTGTCCCAGATGTCGTTGCGGCCGGCAATGACGTAGCGCACGCTGATGGAGGTTTGAACGGAGAACGGGAATGCCCCGCCTCCGATATTGATGGCGGGCTTAAAGTCGTAGGAGACGTTGATTTTTGCGAAGGTTGCTTCGGCCCCGACGATGCCATCCAGGCCCAGGGGGCGGGCGTAGACTTCGCCGGTCTTGGTGTTGATCTCATCCGTCCAGCCCACGTGTACGCCCGCTCCGTAGAAGATGTTGAGGCGGCGGCTGAGTAGGTTTTGGTGTTGCTTACCGAGTAGGGTGAGGGAGCCTTCATCGCGGCTCAGGCTTTGGTGGATTATACCTTCGGCAACAAAGTTTTTGTGGATGGCCGGAAGCCTCAACTGGGCGGTAGCACCGATCTCCGTACCAAGCCGCAGACCGATCGCCGCATCGTACGACTGAGCGGTGAGTAATAAAGGGAAAGCGAGTAGAGCAGCTATGAGTAGTCTTATCATGTGGCTAGGAACGGATTTCATGGTGAGATTGTGATTTACCTCCCCCTGTTTTAGTTAAAATTAATTTTTCCCGGCTTCGACCAGTCGTTTGCCCATCTCACTTGCCGGCGCCGAAAAGACTCTGGTGGCTGGCCCTTGCTCGGCGATGCGGCCACGGTCCATGATGATGACCCGGTCAGCGCGCTCGGCAACGAGTTGGAGGTCGTGACTGATGAAAAGGAGGGCGATGCCTTGTTCTTTGCGAAGCCCGTCGAGCAGATCTAAAATATCCTTGCGCAGCGGCGCATCGAGGGCGGAGACGGCTTCATCGGCAATGAGTACGCTAGGGTTGGCGGCCAGCGCGCGGGCGATAGCGACCCTTTGGCGTTGCCCACCGCTAAGTTCACGGGGCTTGCGGTCACCAAAGGCTGCGGCGGCCAGCCCTACCTGATCCAGCAGCCGGCCAGCCTCCTGCTGATAAGTAACCTTCTGCTTACCGGGCAAGCTTATCCGCAGCACCTCCGTGATGGCCCGGCGGATGGAATGGCTGGGGTTGAGGGAGCTGAAGGGGTCCTGAAAGACGAGCTGGATGTTGCCGCCCGGCGGCAGGGCAATCGTTCCTTCGGAGCTTGGCAGGAGCCCGGAAAGGCAGCGCGCAATGCTGGTTTTTCCGCAGCCGCTGGGGCCTACGATGGCGAGCCATTCTCCGGGCAGGAGATCAAAGCTGATGTCGGTAGCCGCAGCGGTTCTGACGCTTGCGGACCAGGGGAATACTTTTGATGTCCGGTACGAAATAGCCAGGTCTTTCACCCGTAGGGCGGGAGGTGTATCCTCAGTATTAGCCGAGCCTGCGACCGCTGTAGCGAAATCTGTTTTTTCGTTTGCGGGCGCTGCACCCGGAAGGCTAAAGACCCGCTCTCCAAGCAGGAGAAGTTCTTTTGCACCGCCGCTTCTAACCCGCTGACCGGCTTCCATTACCAGCAGGTGATCCGCACTGCGGGCCATTACGCCCAGGTCGTGGGTGATGAAAATCGTTGCCATGCCCAACTCGGTACGCAGTTTCTCCAGGAGGCGAAGAATGCCTGCTTCGGTGATGGTATCCAGGGCGGTGGTGGGCTCGTCGGCGATGAGGAGGCGCGGAGCGCCGAGGAGGGCCAGAGCGATGAGCAGGCGTTGGCGCTGGCCACCGCTGAGTTGGTGGGGGTAGGCATTCAGAAGGCGTTGCTGATTGTCCGGAAGCTCTACTTTACGGAGCCATTCGTGAATGTGTTCGCGCCGGGCAGTCTTTGTTTTTAGTTCGGGGCACAGGTACTGTACCGCTTCCCGTAGCTGATCGCCGATGCGCTGCACCGGGTTGAGGGCCGTGAGTGGTTCCTGAAAAACGAGGCTGATTTCACGCCCTCGGTGCGTCCGCCAATGTTTTTCGTTGAGGCGGAGCAGGTCGATGGCCGGCCCTGCTTCCGGTTGGTACCACGCCTCGCCCTGGTCAATAGTTGCACCGGGCGGAAGCAGGCCGAGCAGGGCCATCGCGGTCATGCTCTTCCCCGATCCGGACAGGCCGAGCAAGCCAAGTCTGCTCCCGGCCTTCAGCTCAAAACTGAGGCTGTTGACCACCGGCGGCTGGTGGGGGAAACTTATGGTCAGGTCGCTTACTTTCAGCATCGGGCGCAAGGTACGGCTTCTGATTCAGGGCGGTTTTTGGGGCGACGGTGCGCAGGTGCAAAGAACGGTTTTTGAAGTGAACTGGTTTAAACTTTTCTGAGCTGGCCGTTCCGCAGCCCTGATGACTACTGACTAGGCGCGAAAACCGGAGTATAGCCGTAGCTACATGAGGATTTTCGTAACGACGCCAGCAGAAATCAGAGCGCGGATAAGGTCGCGAACGGAAAGTTTAAACCAGTTCAGTATCGGTCTTCAACTATAATGAGGGGTCTTCGGCCCGTAAAAGGCACCCTGGCACCTGCGGCTGCGCCCAAATGTATCGTTTTGTTAACTTATTTTGGTAGACCTGCCACAACATCTCTGGCTGCAGTATTCAACAGCATCAAATCCACCGCCGTGCCAATGATCGTCGCCCCCGCCGCTTTGTAAGTCGCGACGGACTCCTGCGAAAGCGCCAACGTACCTGCCGCCTTGCCCAGCGCCCGGACCCGCCCGATGCCCGCAACAATGGCCGCCACAACCTCCGGATGAGCAGGCTCCCCCAGGAAACCCATCGAAGCTGCTAAATCCGCCGGACCAAAAAGAACGCCGTCTACACCATCTAATTTGGTAATGGCCTCAAGATTGGCCAGACCTTTATCCGTTTCTATTTGTACAATCAGGCACATCTCCGCATCGGCCTGCACCGGATAATTTTCTACGTTGCCGAAGCGGGCAGCCCGCACCATCGCACTCGCCACCCCCCGCACGCCATTCGGCGGATACCGCAGCGCCCGCACCAGCGCCTCGGCTTGCGCAGCGGTGTCCACCATCGGCACAATCAAGCTCTGCACCCCAATGTCCAGCAAGCGTTTGATCCGCGCCACGTCGTGATCCGGCGGCCGCACTACCGCCGAAACACCCGGATGCCCGGCAATTGTCTGGACGTGATGAAGCACATCCGTCAGTTCCAGCGGCGCGTGCTCCATGTCGACGCAGACCCAGTCAAATCCGGCTCCAGCACAAATGTCGGCGGCGTACGTGTGGGGAATCGCGTTCCAGGTGCCGTAGGTCACGCGTTCGAGGTTGGCTTTGAAGTTGTTTTTTGGAAATAGCATGGGGCTAAGTTAGTAGATTGATAGATATGATAGAAGGTAGATTTATAGAGCTACCGCTGCTACCACTCACTTCGCTTCGCTCGTTCGCCTTGGGTGAACAAGCGTAGCGCAGCGAACGGTACTTGCGGTAGCGACTCCCGACTCCCGACTCCA
>CAYWMW010000228.1:3695-7413 GCA_964458975.1 uncultured Lewinella sp.
ACTCAGCAGGTTAGCAAGCGTAGCGCAGCGAACGGTACTTGCGGTAGCGACTCCCGACTCCCGACTCCAAACTCAGCAGGTTAGCAAGCGTAGCGCAGCGAACGGTACTTGCGGTAGCGACTCCCAACTCCCGACTCCAAACTCATCCGGTGAACAAGCGTAGCACGCGAAAGGTACGTGCGGTAGCCAAATTTTAAATTCTAAATTTTGAATTCTAAATTTTAAATTCTTCTCCTCACCGCCACTCCGGCACCGCATCCAAAAACCGGTAATCCTCTGCGGCAAAATCAATCTCCGCGATGATGCTTTCCCGCCCGTTGCTGATCATGAGGTAGGGGACGCGGAGCGGCCCGTTGTAGGTCGCTGCTTGCCGGAACACGGAAGTGTCCAGCTCTACCCGGGGTTCTTTGCACTCGATGAGCATGAAGGGGCGCATGTCGGCATCGAAGATGAGGATGTCCGTCCGGCGGGCGCGGTCGTTGACCTTCACGCCGCGCTCCACGGTGATACGGTTGCGGTTGTAGCGCATGTCGTTGATGAGGAAATGGACGAGTAGTTGGCGGACGAATTCCTCCGGCTGCAGCACCAGCCATTTCTTACGGATGGCCCCGAAGACCATCCGTTTTCCGGCCTCCTGCTTCACGTTGAGCTGGGGGCTGAAGCGTTCGAGGCGCAGATTAATCGGGTCAGGTGGGGTTTGGTCGGTAGGCATCGGCGAGGGTTTGTAAGCGGGGAAACAGTGTGAGGAAGGTCTGGTTGAATTCGTCGTGGTATTCGGTCAGGCTTTCGTTTACACCGTCGAGTAGTTCGGGCTTGCTGAGGCGGGGGCGCAGGCGTTTGAAAACGTGGGCCATTCCTTCCTTTGTTTTGTAGAGGGTTAGCCAGTCGTGGTTCAGCATCCCTTCGATGTAGCCCTGTACGCGGTCAGACATGGCTTCCCGGCGGGCGTGCAGCGCCCAGTACGTACCTACCCGAAAGGCATCGAACTCCAGCGGGCCAAACTGCTCCCAGTTCAGGCAGAGGAAATGGTCGAAACCGATGTCGGTAATCACCCCAGCGTAGCGTCCGTGGCGATCGGCCAGCAGGTGGTTCAGGGCCTTTACGCCGGGGTCCGTATCGGTCATCGCATCAATGGCGCGGTGCATCTGGATACCGTTTTGTACTTCTACCGGTAATGCGTTAATCGCCTTGCCCTTCACGAAGTCACCAAGAAAGTTTCCGGCCTGGAGGTCGGTATCGAAGTGGGAGAGGGTGAGGTGGGCGAGGAAGTTCACTTTGGGAGGGTTTTTGGTTTTGTGGTTCGGTGGTCTTGTGGTTATGTGGTCTTGTGGATCGGTGGTTGCGGCACCGTCTTTAGTACTGGGGGTGGAAAGGGTAAAGTTGAATTCGCTCGGGGCCTGCACGTCTTGTAATTGAAGGATGTTTATTCTTCGGCCAGTCTTCAGCGCACACCGAACCACCGAACCACAAGACCACCGAATCACCGAACCACATAACCACCGAACTACCCTCCAATTTCCTCCCGCCGCTCAAAGTACCGGTAAAGGTCCATCTGCGCCCGGAAAATGCCTTCCCCCTCCTTGCGGAACTCGTTGAACCTTTCGGCGGTAAGAAAGCGTGCTTTCTGGTTGTCCCGCCACTGGATATCGAGGATGCGGCGCATTTCGAGGCGGAGGATGGGGTCTTCGATGGGCGTTACTACTTCAACGCGGCGGTGGAGGTTGCGGTCCATCAAGTCAGCGGAGCCCATGTAGACCTTTTCCACCTTGCCCCCGCCAAAGATGTAGACGCGGGCGTGCTCCAGAAAGCGGTCGATGATGGAGATGATTTCGATGTTCTCGTCTGGCCCGGGCTGGAGGCGGCAGATGCCCCGCACGATGAGTTTTACTTCAACGCCTGCGGCGGCGGCTTCCCGGATTTTGTTGATCATCCGTTCTTCCTCCAGGCTGTTCATTTTGAAGAAGAGGTAAGCGGTTTCTCCGGCTTTTGCCCGGGCAATTTCTTCGTCGATCAAATCCCTGATGCCCCGATCCAGGGTGAAGGGAGCGACCAGTAGTTTTTTGCAGTTGGGCAGAATGAGCTTGCCTTTGAGCAGCTGAAAGACCTGCTGAACGTCTTTCCCGATCCTCGGCCGGCAGGTGAGCAGGGCGTGGTCGGTATAAATTTTTGCGGTTTTTTCGTTGAAGTTGCCGGTGCCAACGTAGGTGTAATGGATGGTTTTTTCGTTGGGGGCATCCCGCTGGATGCGCAGTAGCTTGGTGTGTACCTTCACGGCGGGGTAGCTGTAGCGGACGTAAGCTCCGGCCGCTTCCAGTTGTTTGCCCCAGTAGAGGTTGCTGGCTTCATCAAAGCGGGCTTTGGTTTCTACGAATGCTTCCACTTTCTTACCCATCTTCAGGGCGTGCAGTAGCTCGGTAACTACCGCAGATTTTCCGGCAACGCGGTAAAGGGTGATCTGAATTCTGGTCACCTCCGGGTGCTCCGCTGCTTCCCGGATCAGCTTCGGGATATAATCGTAGCGTTGGTAAGGGAAATGCAGCAAGAGGTCGCTGGCATCCATCGAAGCCATGATGGAGTCTTCTCCTTCCAGGCGGGGGTGGGGCAGGGGCGGCAGGTCTTCGTAGGCGAGGTCTTCCCGGCCGGGCGGAAGGGGGAAGCCAAAGAAATCCATAAAGTTGTGGTAGCGCCCACCGGGGATCATGTCGTACTTGCTCAGTCCGAGTGCTGTTTTCAGGCGTTTGCGCATCCATTTAGGCATGTTTGCGTCGTAGAGAAAGCGGGTGGGCAAGCCATCGTCCCGTTTAGAAAGGCGGTGCTCGATCTTGCGGTGCAGCTCGCCGTCGAATTCGTTTTCGATGTAGAGCTCGGCGTCGCGGCTTACTTTGAAACTGTAGCCGAAGGTCGCTTTCCTGTCGATCCAGCGGGCGAGGTTGGCGCGCACGATGCTGTCCAGGAAGATGACGTAATAGCCGTTTGGATCATCCTTCGGAGCGGGTAAGATAACGAACCGGGGTAGTTGCTTGGTGGGCAACGGCACGAGGGCGATTTCTTCGGTTTCCTGGGCGGCTTCCTCGTCAATTTCTACTGCCAGGCAAAGCTGACCACTCTTCAGAAAAGGTAGGTCAGTGACTTCTACTTGCTGTTCCGGCAGCCAGTGAAGCTCCAGGTGAGGTTTTATCTCTTTGTCGAAGTAGCTGGCAGCAAACTCGGTTTGCTCCGGGCTCATTTCGTTCCAGTGGAGGAGGTGGATGTTTTCTTCCTTCAGTTGTGGAAGAATCTGCCCACGGAAGATCTGCCCGAACTCCTCCTGCTGCGCGGCCACCATTTTGCGGATGGTTTTTAGCTCTTTTTTTGGCTTGAAATTGAACAGCTCCTGCCGGTCTGCCTTGTCCAGTTTCTTGAACTGGCGCAAACTCGCTACCCGGACGCGGTAAAACTCATCGAGGTTTGAGCTGAAGATGGCCAGGAATTTGATGCGTTCGTAGAGCGGCACGCGTTCGTCCGCCGCTTCCTGTAGTACGCGGGCGTTGAAGTGGAGCCAGGAGGTGTCGCGCTTGATGAGTTCGGTTCGCAAGATCAGTGAAGGTTTGCCCTAAAAGTACGTTGCAGGTGCTTAGGTTCGGTGACCGGGGCGAAGTTTAGGCTAAAGACATGATTTTTTGGGCTCGGCAGCGGGTGCAATGAAGGGTTGTATTGGGCGCTCGCTTGAAGAGGCGCG
>CAYWMW010000229.1:0-7410 GCA_964458975.1 uncultured Lewinella sp.
CACGGTACGAAAAGACAAGGAATAACGGCTAAGTAATTGTGAACTCAGCCACTAGGTTCCTCGCAGCGAACACCACACGAAGATAGGGGGTTGAAACAAATAACTCCTCACTATGCAATCAACTTACCCCACCAAGCTGCTCGCCATCGTTTTGCGTATGGCACTGCTAATCTTCGTTGTTATTATTCTTTTCTACGGCAAGACCCTATTGTTGCCTCTTGTGGTAGCAGCTCTTTTAGCAATGCTGCTCAATCCGGTACAGGAAAAACTAAGGGGCTGGGGGCTAAGCAACGGCCTCTCGATTGCTGGTGCGATGCTTGTATTAGTATTGTTCTTTGGTGGCATTTTTGCGGCCATCGGTCAGCAGGCAGTTGCCTTCGGAGACAACTGGCCGGAGACCCAGGAGAAGCTGTCCGTACAGTTGAATAAGTTGCGTACGGACTACGGCCTGCAGGGCATCATTCCCAAAATGGGCACCGGCGGTGGTAAAGCTAGCGGCGAAGACCTGATGGAGAGCCTGCCCGTTACGGGTGATGGCGTGATGAGCTTCCTCTCCGGTAGTTTCGGTGTACTCGGTGATTTTATGCTGATGCTGATCTACGTCATTTTGCTGCTATCGCAAAAAGACCGGCTGCGGGAGTTTGTCTTACGGGTCGCACCAGACGAGCAACGCGGCGTTACCCATCAAACGCTTAACGAAAGCCGTAACATCGTGCAGAACTACCTGCGCGGTTACGTCATCCTGATCGGTATCCTGGCAACCTTATACTCCATCGGCTTCCTGATTATTGGGATGGACTACGCGATTCTGATCGCTCTGTTGGTAGCAGTTATGGCGCTCATACCCTACATTGGCAACATCGTGGGTGGTCTTTTTGCCGTTGCCCTTGCCTTCTCCAGCGGTGCCGGAATGGCGGGCGTTTATGGCGTAATGGCTACCATCGGTGCGGCCCAGCTACTGGAAAGTTACGTCCTGACACCAATGATCGTTGGCGACGAGGTAAGCCTTAACCCACTTACCACCATCATTTGTGTTGTGGGGATGAGCATTCTTTGGGGGCCGGTGGGGGCCATCATCGCCATACCCTTATTCGCCATCTTACGGATCGTGTTCAGCCACATCCCTTCTTTGCAGGATTATGCTTACCTGATCGGGCAGGAGTAGGCCGGTACGTTGGCATAAGCACTAGTGCTTATGCCCAGAGTGGTCGTCATGGTCATGGTCATGGTCGTGCCCATCATGATCGTGTCCGGCATCGCCTCCGAGTACTTCGGTGGAGGCACCTAGTGCGGCGTTCATAGCTGTTTCCACCTTGGCGATGTCGGCCGCTTCCTGCTTGATGTAGGTAATGATTGCTTCGTTGTCCATGCTTCCGCGCAGGTCGTCGAGGGATTTGAGGCCAGTCATCCAGTCCATCATACCGTCGTTGGCATCTTCGAGTTGTTCGTTGGTGGCCTTCAGGATGTCCATTTTATTGGGGTCCAGGTCTTCCGCTGAGAGCTGGGCGGCAATAGCTTTCTGGGCGGCGGTGATCTTGCCCATCATTGGCATCACGCGATCATGGCCAGCCATCATGGCATCGTAGGCCGTTTGCTGAGAAGCCCGGGCGGCCTCCATAGCGGCTTTTTCAGCGGCAGCGGTATCATCTCCACAAGAGGTAAAGGCGAGGGTGAAAACGAATATCAATGTCAGGTAACGCATAGTTATGTTGGTTTTATTAAGGAAAGCTTTTTTGGGGCCAAGGGTTCATTTTTCTGCGATGATTAACGCCCAGATTATCCACAGTCCAGATTCTTTCTTTGCACCCCAACTAAGCCGAGAATTCCGTTACCACCCAACAGTAGTACCGCTCTGAACGGTAGACATAAAAAACAAGGACACCCCGAAAATCTCCGGAGCATCCTTAACCATAATGAGACTAGCTCTTTGGTAATAAAATAGTAGTGTAGTATTGTAGTTCGGTAGTAATGTAGCCGCTGCCGCATGTTGAAGTGTGGGGGCGACTCCACTACTACCAGACTACCGTACTACATTACTAATCTTAGTGTACGTCAATATCCCCATAGCTGGTAGAGATATTTATCCGGCCGGAGCCTGTGCCTTTTTTACTGCCCGTCATACTGCGGGAACTCCCGCTTTTATCTTCGCTGATGTTGACGTTTCTAGCGCTGAAGTCAATATCACCGTAGCGGGTACGCAGTTCCAGTTCGTAGCCGGCCTCATCGTCAATGTCGAGGTCAACGTCGATGTAGTTGGCGCGGATGTATACCCGCTCGAAGCCGGAAAGGAGGCGGTCAATTTCCAGGTCTCCGTAGGAAGCCTCAACTTCCAGTTCTTTGCTGACTTCATTGACCTCTACATCGGAGTAGTTGGCATCCAGAAAGATACGCTCTACCTGATCTACGGTAAGGTCATTATAGTTGCCATCGAAACGGATTTCGCGGGCTTTGCGGACTTCCACTTCTTCGTAGCCAGCATCTACCCGCAGGCGGTCTACGGTACCAATTTCTGTTTCGCTGTAGCGGCCGTCGTAGCGCAAGTCTGCGGCTTCCCGAATGCTGTTACCGTCGCAGTAGCGAACGCGAAAGGAGCTGTTTTCGCCCAGTTGATCTACCCGGGCAGAGCCGTAGCTGACGCTGATTTCGTTGCGCCCGGTCAGGTCTCCGGCCACGAGGTCTCCGTAGCCAACGGTAAGGCGGTTGTTGCCGCTCAGGTCTGGCAACATCACGTCGCAGTATTTAGCTTCGGTCTCCAGGTTGGCCGATGCGGGCATCTTGACGGTGTAGTGTACTTTGAAATCGTTGGACCCGCCGACGCCGTCCCAGGAAGGCCATTCCCCGTCCAGCAAGGAACGAATAATACCTTTACTTTTCTGACCGTTCGAGCCAATACTCGTGGTAGCTGAAGCGAAGTTTGAACCTCCTGAAAAACTGATTTCGATGCGGTCGAAGGTCCGGTCGGCATCGTCCTGATCTTCGGCGGAGACCTTGACGCGCACATCAATTTTCACTTCGTTGCGGCCCCAGGTTTCTACGCGGATGTTTCCGTAACGGTTCGTAAGGCGTACGTCTCCGTCTCCGTTAACGGAGAAGGTTTCGGAATAATTTTTCTCAAAGTCCTGGTCTGGTGCCGGCGGATGGCCAGCAGCGCCCAGGGTTACCGGCAGCACGAAGGCCAGCAGCAGTAACGGGAAGGTGATGAAATTAAAGTTCATTGTTTGGTTGTTGAGTAGTAGAATTTGGAGCTTCGGTAGTAGGAAGGTGCTCCTGAATACGTAGTAAAATATCAAGTTTGGTACGGTAGGTATCAATGAGCCGATCAACAAGGGCCGCACGCTGAGACACGGGTACTTCGAGCAGGCTTGCCCGGATTTCTTCGGTTGCCGCGTCGATAGCGGCGAGATCTTCGCGGAGTTGGGGGTCATCATTGACCTGGTCCACTTTCGTAAACTGGGTGGCGATTTCCGCCCGGTAGTACGTTTCGGTTTCGGCCAGCTCGGGGTTGATCTGGCGGAGTTCGGTAGCCAGGGCGGCCTCTTCGGCGCTGCGGTAACCTTGTTGGCTACCAATGGTGAAGGCGGCGAAGACCAGCAGCAGAAAAGAGGCGGCGAGGCCAAGCGTGCGGAGGGTTTGCCGGTGGCTGCGCACGGCTTTCAGGCGGGGAGTCCGGGCTTCCAGCACTGGAGCCATCGGGGTAGCACCTACGGCATCTATGGTGGCGAAGATGCGGCCTTCCAGGCGTGGTGGCGGCGTTACGTCGTCGAAGGCAGCGCGGTTGGTGGCCACGAAATTTTCGAGCGGGTCGTTGTCGTCGTCACTCGGGCCAATGGCTCCGGCGATACGGTTCCAGAGGTCGGCGGGTGGCGTTTCGTCGTCGAAACTTTCTCGGTTATTGAGGATGAAATCCTCGAGCTTGTCGTTCGGCATGGGAGGATTATTTTTGATCGTTTAGTAATGCGGCCAGGCGCTTACGTGCGCGGGAGTACTGGCTTTTGCTCGTCCCGACGCTGATGCCAAGGATTTGCGAAATTTCTTCGTGGTCGTAGCCCTCAAACAGGTAGAGCGAGAGTACAACACGGTAGCCTTCGCTGAGTTGGCGGGTGGCTTGTTTGATGCGCTCGACGCTTATTTTTTGGGCGCTGAACGCAGGTGCAATGGGAGCCTCTTCGATGGCCGCGTCGTGGCGGCTGGTGTCCAGATCGGTCGTGAGCAACCGTCTTTTTTTGAGGTGATCTATACAACGGTTGACGACGATGCGTTTGATCCAGGCAGAGATGGAGGCCTCGAATTTGAAGCTGTCAATCTTACCGAAGATGTCTACGAAGGCAACTTGCAGTACGTCTTCAGCATCGTGGGCGTGGCGTAACATCCGGAGGCAGACGTTGTACATCGGCTTGGCGTAATGACCGTAGAGCTTCCGTTGGGAAACCCGGTCTTTGCGCTGGCAGCCCAAAACGAGTTCGCGGTGTGTATCGCGATATTCGGTGGCGGTTGGCATGGTTAATATGATTGGCTGTGCTCCCACGGGGACTTATTCATTGCTTGGTTCAGGGGTAGAGACGACGGTGACGAATGGAGGTTGCACGTTGCTGCATTGCCCGTTGAAAAACTTTCTTGGCATCCTGCGGCCGCGCCCTTATTAAAGTCTGGAGTATTGGAGTCGGGAGTCTGCTGCCGCACGTACCGTTCGCAGCGCTTTGCTTGCTCACCAGGGGCGAACAAGCAAAGCGAAGTGCGTGGTAACAGCGGTAGCGACTCCCGACTCCTGACTCCAATACTTCAGACTCTACACGTCCACCCGATGCCGGTCCAACTTAACCAGCACCGCAATCATGATCGTAAAACTGAGCAACGAAGACCCCCCTTTGGACAGGAACGGAAGCGGAATACCGATCACGGGCATGAGCCCCATCGTCATCCCGATGTTGATGAGCATGTGGATCAGGATGATGCCCGCTATTCCGTAGGCGTAGGCCCGTACGAAAGTACGCTTTTGCCTTTCAGCAATGATGCTGATGCGCCACAGCAAGGCCATGAAGGCGAGTATGATGGCTACGGAGCCAGCAAATCCTTGAGACTCACCAACAGCGCTGAAGATGAAGTCGGTTTCTTGCTCCGGTACGTAGTCGTATTTAGTGATGGTGCCGTTTTCCAGGCCTTTACCCGTTAGCCCGCCCGCGGCGATGGCCAGCTTGGACTGGGTGATGTTGTAAAGGGCGCCTCGTTCATCCAGTAAGTGAGGCCTCAGCCAGGCGTTGATTCGATCCTGTTGGTGCTGCTTAAAAACGTTATTGAACGTAAAGTTAGCCGCGAACGCAATCAGTACGCCCCAAAACAATGCACTGAAAGAAAGCAGCACCAGTCGTCCGTTTTGTCGCAATAAATGATACGTTGCCGCAGCGCATAAAGCACCAAACAACACTAATAGTACGGGCCAGCCCATGCCGAGGAAATAAGCGTAAACAGAAGCGGCAACTACCCCTACCGACCCAGCCAGCCACCAGCGCAGCCTCCGGGGCACAGACAGGGCCATGATTATAAGCAGCAAGCCCATTATGCCTCCGGCCAGCAAGGCTGTTGGTTGGAGAATCCCCAGCAAAAACATCGTTGCCGTAAAAATACCAAACACCAGAATCAGCGGTGAGAGCCCTTCGCGGTACATCACCAACAAAAATGAGCCGAATACCAGGGCGGAACCTGGGTCGGGCTGCAGCACGATTAAACCTGCCGGAATCGCCATAATCAGGATTCCGCTACCGATCGCCCCCAGGTTGTTCAGCTTTTCACTCCACTGGCTCAGGAAAGCAGCCATGGCAAGGGCAGCACCAAACTTTGCCAGTTCGCTGGGCTGGAAGGTGAAGCCCGCAATACTGAACCAGGAGCGCGCATTATTGATTTCTTTGCCCAACACCAATACCAGCATCAGCATCAATATTGTGGTTCCAAATATGGGATAAGCGCCCTTGACCCACAGATCTCGGTCAATAAAATGATGAATAAAGAACCAGGTTGCCGCAGAGATGAGCAGCCAGATAAACTGCTTGCCTAAAAAAGACCCCATCATCTCCTGAACCTCCCAGTTGTAGCCCTCCGGCGGGCGGCCCACGGAATACAACATCAGCATTCCCATCGTAACGAGAAAGATGTATAGCACTACTGTAGGAACATCGTTCCGGACTATTTTGAGGGGCATGGGGAGGCCAGGTTGCAGGTTTCAAGTTGCAGGTTGCAGGCACATAATAACCCTCAACCCGTAGCCATTAGTACATTCTGAGCAACTCGTTTTTACCAACCTTGTCTTTTACCAGGTATACGCCTTCAAACTGCCGGCCCAGCGTGTACTTGAGGCGCTCGGCCTCCTGCTTTGTCTGGAAAGCTCCGGCGCGGAGCTTGTAGTAGGGCTTAGTGTGTACCCAGTCTACGGGAACACTGGGGTAGTTGACTTTGAACTGATTTTCTACCGTATTGAGCCGGTTCCGGTCAGTAGTAGCCAGGATCTGTACGCGCCAGCCATCAACTTTGCTTTCCGACTCATTTTCTGTTTGGAAGAGCTCCATTAGCGCGTCGATGCCCGGCTCCGTCTTCACGGTAACGGCCTGGGCGGCCAGACTACCGGAGAGGCAGATGAGTACGGCAAGAGAAAGAAAGAAAGGGAAACGCTGCATGGCGGTAATCTTTTTAATTTACGATGGCCTGGCCGGAGGAGGTACCAATGCGATCCGCCCCGGCATCCACCAACGCCTGCGCACTCTGCTTATCCCGAATGCCGCCGCTGGCCTTGATTTTGATATCAGGGTGCAAGTTAGCACGTAGGTAGCTAACATCGTCTACGGTGGCTCCGCCTTTCGTTCCGGTAGAGGTTTTCACGAAAGTGGGCTTAATGTCGTTACAAATAGCCACGATGCGCTCTTTTTCCACCTCGGTGAGCTCGCTGATCTCAATGATGACCTTACTAGCTTTACCCCTTAACCTTGCGGTAGTTGCAACTACGGTCAGGTCCTGAATGACGTACGCCCAATCTTGGGACTTTACTGCGGAGAGATTGATGACAATGTCTAGCTCGTCCGCCCCTTCATCCATCGCCCGGCGTATTTCCTGAACCTTAACGGCAGTCTCCGCATAGCCGTAGGGAAATGCGACAACGGTCGCAAGCTTTACGTCTGATCCTGCCAGGGCCCTTGCAGCCTGCCCTACAAAGAAAGGAGGAATACACACAGCGTAAAAGCCATGGGCAATAGCCTCCGCGCAAATACGGTCTACGATGGCTGACGTACAGTCTGGCGCCAAGTAGGTATGATCAATTAATTTATTCAAGGAGAATAGCTTGCACCCCAGAACAGTTCCAAAAAAATAAGGATCAGGTCGTCAGAAAATAAAATTTTATGAGAAAGACTTAAAACTATAAAGTGA
>CAYWMW010000230.1:0-7390 GCA_964458975.1 uncultured Lewinella sp.
TAAAACCAATCCATCAAGATGCGTCCTTACCTGCTAACCCTGCTCCTTTCAACCCTTCTTAGCACCTGCGCCAGCGCCCAAAAGCTTGAACTGTTCGAGAGCTTCACCAACCACGCCGTACTCCAACGCAACGTAGACCACCCGCTGTGGGGCTGGGCAAAACCGGGGAAAGTAGTGAAGGTGCTCATCGGGGAGCACAAACTGAGCGTAAAAACGGACAAGTCCGGCCGGTGGGAGGTCAGCCTGCCACCGATGGGCGCAGGCGGCCCACACAAAATATCCGTACAGGCCAAGCCCGAGGCCATCCTGCTCGAAGACGTTTACTTCGGTGATGTCTACCTGCTCTCCGGCCAGTCAAACATGGAATGGCGGCTGACGCAGTCTGACCCCGACGGCACCCGCGCCAGGGCCATCGCCGATCCCCTCATCCGCGAGCTAAAGGTCAAAAAAGCGTACGCGGCGAAGCCACGGGTACACCTGGATATTGATGAAAACTACAGCGAAGAATGGATCGTCGGCACCGCCGGTGGCATCAAAAACTTCAGCGCCGTAGGCAGCTACTTCGCCCATTACCTGCGCGAAGAAGTGGACGTACCCATCGGCCTGCTGCACAGCAGCTGGGGCGGCAGCCGCATTGAACCCTGGATGCGCCCCACCGCCGAGGGCATGAACCCCGACCTGGACGAAACCGATGACATGCTGGCCCAGGCCGGTAAAGCAGGCCGCAAACGCTTCGCCAACGACTTCCCCGGCCGCAACGTACCCACCGAGGATGAAGGGCGCGCCAGGGGATGGCTCAAAGACGAGGTGAACGACGAAAGCTGGCCAACTACGACGGTGCCTGGTGTCTGGGAATCGGCCGGCTACCCCAACGTAGACGGTGTCTTCTACTTTCGCCGCACCTTCTCCCTGACCGAGGCCCAGGCCAAAGGCAACGCCACCCTCTACCTCGGTAAAATTGACGACGGCGACGTGACCCACATCAACGGTAAACAGGTTGGCTCTCTTCCCAATTCCTATTCCAAAGACCGCATCTATGAAGTACCGACCGGCACCCTCCGGGCCGGTGAAAATACCATCGCCGTACAGGTAACCGACGGCGGTGGTGGCGGCGGCTTCTACTCCAATGCTGATGCCCTCAAGCTGGAAACCAACGCAGGAAACATCGCCCTGGCCGGAGATTGGAAATTCAACATTGGTAAATTTACCGTAGGCGGTAATTTCAATAAATTTCCGGTCATCCTCTACAACGCCATGATCGCTCCGCTGGCAAAATATCCCCTTAAAGGCGTACTCTGGTACCAGGGCGAAAGCAACGCTGGCCCGGGGGATAACGTCAAGTACTCTACACTGATGAAGGGCCTCATCAAAGATTGGCGCGACTTCTTCGCCCAGCCCAAGCTGCCTTTCTACTGGGTCCAGCTGGCCAACTTCAAAGCACCACCTCAAACCCCCAACGAGCCGGGTTGGGCGGTGCTGCGGCAAAGCCAGACCAACGCACTGGTGCTTCCAAATACCGGGCAGGCAGTCATCACGGACATCGGCGAAGCCGGAGACATTCACCCCCGAAATAAATGGGAGGTGGGCCGCCGCTTATCCCTCCACGCACTGAAAGACCTGTACAATAAGGATGTTGTGGCGGCAAGCCCGAGTGTAGTCTCTGCCCGAGCAATCAACGACCGGGTGGTCGTTACTTTCTCCGACATTGGTGGCGGGCTGATCGTAAAACCTAACGCCGCCAACGACCAACGCTACCCCTACCTCGCCGAAGGATTTACCGTGGAAGACACCTCCGGGAAATGGCACTTCGCCTCCGGCCTGGTGGGCGAAGACGACAACGGCGTAGTGCTCGTTACGCCTCCCGGAATTACGGTGCGAAAGGTACGCTACGCCTGGGCGGACAATCCGGAACGGGCCAACCTGTTCTCCAAAGAAGGCTTGCCGGTTACGCCTTTTGAGGTGGTGGTGAAATGATTCAAGCATTCGCTCGTCGGCCGAGGCGGGCGACAGCCCTGACTCGTCCGCCGAGCGAATGTGACCAGGCCATTTGATCTTTTTTTTTAGTGCAGTCGAAACTCCCCGGATTAACTGTTCTGGCTATCTACTCGGCGGACGTATCAGGTCGTACCTCCCGCTTCCGCCGATGAGTTAAAACAACCTATCTTTCCCCCATGAAAGCCATAACCACAAAATCCCCCGGAGATGCCAACCAACTCCAGATCACCGAAGTTGAAGACCCCAAAGCTGGCCCCGGTCAGGTATTGGTCTACATTGCCGCAACGGCGCTGAACCGTGCGGATATTCTCCAGCGCGAAGGGAAGTACCCACCGCCCGCTGGCGTGACCGATATATTAGGCCTCGAAATGGCGGGCACCGTAATGGAAACAGGAGCGGGCGTAACTGGTTTTGAGGTCGGAGACAACGTCTGTGCGCTCCTGAGCGGCGGCGGCTACGCCCAGCTCATCGCCGTTGATGCGGATATGCTGTTGAAGCTGCCAAACAATATGAGCTTCACGAAAGCAGCCGCCATTCCGGAGGCTTTCCTCACGGCCTTTCAGGCGCTGCACCAGATCGCGGGCTTGCAAAAGGGGGAGACGGTGCTCATCCATGCGGGGGCAAGTGGGGTTGGTACGGCGGCCATTCAGTTGGCGCTACACGCAGGTGCAAAGGTGGTCGTTACGGCCAGTGGTACAAAGCATACATTGCTCGAAGACCTGGGCGCCGCTCGCTGCATCGACTACCGAACGGAAGACTTCGCGGAAGCCGTGCTTGATGAAACGGGAGGCCTGGGGGCAAACGTCATCCTCGACTTCGTCGGCGGAGGCTACTTCGAGCAAAACATGAAAGCGGCGGCATTAGACGGGCGCATCGTGAGCCTCGCCGCCCTGGGCGGCGCCCGGGTGGAAAACGTAAGCCTGGCCCCCATCCTCCGCAAACGGTTACAGATCACCGGTACAACCCTGCGCTCCCGCTCAAAAGAATACAAACGTAGTCTCGTCGCGAACTTCCGCGAGCAGGTCTGGCCGCACTTCGCCGACCGGTCCTTAAGGGCCGTAGTTGATACCATCTACGACTGGGAAGGCGTGGCCGACGCACATAAATACATGGAGGCCAACGCTAATGTGGGCAAGATTGTGCTTACGATTGGGGAGTAGTATTCCCGGGCGGGTGGGTGTTGTTTTCCTCCGGAGGGTGGAGGCTTTAGCTCGAAGAGAAAAGGCCATCAACCTACACGGCACCCGCGTTGGCGCCCAAAGCATAGATGTCCTGTATAACCCTGACGACCGCTAAGCCTTCATTCGCTGGGGTAGCCACCGTTGCCTGACCGTTGAGGACATCGATGACATTGTCGATTACGAAATGGTGGTTGGCCGCCGAGCCTTTGTACGGGCCGTAATTGTTGGCGGGGCTACTAGGTGGGAGATCCGGGAAGTCGGTGTCTTCTGCGTGGCAATAAATGACCTGGTTCATGTACTGGCCACCAAGCTTAATGGTGCCCCGTTCGGCGATGACGGTTAGGGTAGACTCAAAGTTTTGGTCCCAGATGGCCGTACTGAAGTTCAGGCTGCCGACTGCGCCGTCTCCCGTAGAGAAGTGAACAAGACCGGTATCAGGGAAAGTATGAATGTCTTGGTGTTTTTGATTGGCGAAACGAGCCGAATGCGCCGTAATATCCCCAAAACACCAGCAAAGTAAGTCGACGAAGTGAGCAAACTGGGTAAACAATACACCACCATCCAGTGCGGTGTCGCCATGCCAGAGGTGGGGCATACCGTGGTGGGGAAGGGTGTAGTAGCGGTGATCCCGGTTCCAGAAACAGTTTAGGTGGACCTGTAGTACCTTTCCCAGAACGCCGGAGTCGGTTTGTTCCTTTAGCCATACGGATGCCGGGCTGTAACGGTTTTGCATTACCCCGAATACCTGCTTGCCTGCTTTTTTAGCGGCAAGCATGATCGCTTCACAGTCGGAGACGGTGAGGGCGAGGGGTTTTTCTACCACTACGTGTTTGCCAGCTTCAAGGCACTGAATGGCCTGCTGTGCGTGCAGGCCGTTGGGGGTACAAATGCAGACTACATCATAGCTGGTATCTGAGGCCAGCATTGTAGTGAGGTCCTTGAACAAAGGGGTAGGCATGGCAAAGTCAGCGGCTACTTTTAGTTCTGCTTCGGGGTGGGGATCACAAACGGCGGCCAAACCAGCGCCCTCCTTCGCCTCGATGAGCGCAGCGTGTCTGCTGCCGATGTGCCCAAGGCCAACGACGGCAAAAGAGATGATCTTGTTGGATGGTCTGATAAGGGGTACTGTTTTAGCGCGGGGCAAAAGTAAGGGATGACTGATGTTTCCCATCCCTAAAGCGTTCTTATTTTGCGGGAAGCACCTGGTCGTTGGCTAAAAGGTAAATGTCTCCGTTTTCGGGGCAGGTGGCTCTCCCTTCAATGCCGAAGTGAAGGCGCCCGCCAGCAGCACTCATCCAGCCAATCTGCCGTGCGGGGTTGCCGACAACGAGGGCATAGGCCGGTACGTCTTTGGTAACTACGCTGCCCGCCCCAACAAATGCATGGCGGGCGAGGTGGGTTCCGCAGACGATCACCGCGTTTGCGCCGATGGTTACGCCGTCGTCTATCCGGGTGGGGAGGTATTCGCTCTTGCGGTTTACGGCGGAGCGCGGGTTGATTACGTTAGTGAACACCGCCGAAGGACCAATGAACACATCATCACCACAGCTGACGCCTGAATAAAGACTGACGTTGTTCTGGACTTTACAGTTGCGCCCCAGCGTAACCCCCTGAGCTACGAAGACGTTCTGCCCCAATGAGCAATCTTCACCGAGCTCGCAACCGGGCATAAGATGACAGAAATGCCATATTTTGGAGTTGGCCCCAATGCTCGCTCCGGGGTCAATAATGGCTGTTTCGTGTACGTAGTAAGACATGATTAGATGGCCACGCGGCCTTTTCGTTTCGGGCTCCGGGCCAAGCGACTAGAAAAAAGCCAACAAGCCCAGCCCCCCAAGGAGGAAGAACTTGAGTTGGGTACTAAGCCGGTGATAATCAGGAGCGTCTTTCGCCCGGGAGAGTTGGAAGAGGATGTACAGCAAGCCAAGAATGAGGACAACGATACAGCCAAGCATCGGTGGAGCAAGGAAGGCTGGCCAGCCAAGAAATACTGGGCAAAGAATGGCACCGATCACCATTAGCCCCAGCACAATGCCGAGCTTACGGCTGAGCGAAACACCCCACATAACGGGGATGGTGCGCCGGCCTACTTCCCGATCTCCACGAATATCTTCAAGGTCTTTTACCAACTCACGCAGCAGCGTAGCAACGAAGGCGAAAACCATAAACAGGGCGGAAACACGCAGCGCATTCATGCCCAATTCAGGGTTGGATGCAATGAGCGCTCGTACACCATTACGCTCGGCAAGTAGCAATATTCCGGGAACACCAGCGCAGTAGGCCGCAACTAATACATTCCCTAATACAGGGACTCGTTTCATGCCAATACTGTAAATTGACAGCATCCCGACCGCCATGGGCAAGATCCAAAGCAGGCTCCGCTCCTCTAATCGGTAAGCAAGTAGCTGGCTGATCATGAAGGCAAGAAGAATGCAAATACCGTAAAACCACATAACTGTAGGGCGGCCAAGGCGGGCGACCGGGTTAGCGCCGGGGCGGTTGATGTCGTCAATAGTCTCATCCTGCAAATCGTTGATAAGATATCCGGAAGCGGTAATGAGTAGCGTAATAATTATGATTTCCAATAGCTTCCAGGAGGTAAGTACGTTCGTGATCCCCTCCTGTTGAAAGGCAGGCAGCAGTACCCGGTAGAACACCAGTAACTGAGTGGCAGCTACAACTACCAGGTTGGGGAAGCGTAGAATCCGCAAAACATCTAAAATAGGGTAGCTTGACATACGGCCGCAAGGTACAAATAGTTGTTGCAAGAACCACCTCTACAAACCAGTTCACTATAGAAGGATTACTTTGCGGGGCGTGTAGCTTACTTCAACAGCGCCCTGCTGATGACCAGCTTCTGTATCTCAGAAGTACCCTCACCGATGGTGAGCAGCTTACAGTCCCGGTAAAATTTCTCCGCCGGAAATTCTTTGGTAAAGCCGTAACCACCAAAAATCTGTACCCCTTCGTTGGCGCAACGAACGGCCACTTCACTGGCGTAGAGCTTCGCCATGGCGGAGACTTTGGTAACGGGCAGGTGGGCGTCTTTCAGGCGGCCAGCTTCGCGGACCAGTAATTCGGCGGCTTCCAGCTCGGTAGCCATATCTGCTAGTTTGAAGCTGATGGCCTGGAACTTACTGATGGCTTTACCAAACTGCTCCCGCTCCTTACTGTAGGCCAGGGCTGCGTTGAACGCTCCCCGGGCGATGCCCAGGCTCAACGCGGCGATGCTGATGCGGCCGCCATCGAGGATTTTCATACTCTGTACGAAGCCTTCACCAACTTCGCCCAGTACCCGGTCTGCGGGCAGGTGGCAGTCTTCGAATACCAGCTCGGCGGTTTCGCTGGCGCGCATGCCTAGTTTTTGTTCTTTCTTGCCGCCTCGGAAGCCTTTATCGGAGCGCTCCACGATGAAGGCGGTCATGCCGTGGCTGTCCAGCAACTCTCCGGTGCGGACGATGACTACGGCCACCTCGCCACTAAGGCCGTGGGTGATGAAGTTCTTTGCACCGTTAAGAATGTAGCTGCCATCTTCCTGCTTTTCGGCCACGGTACGCATCCGGCCAGCGTCAGAGCCGGTGTTGGGCTCGGTTAGGCCCCAGGCCCCAACGTGCTCGCCCGTAGCTAACTTGGGGAGGTACTTTTGCTTCTGCGCTTCGGAGCCGAACATTAAGATGTGGTTCGTACACAGGCTGTTGTGCGCCGCGAGGCTCAGGCCGATGGAGCCGCAAACCTGGGCCACTTCATCGATGATGGTAATGTACTCAGCGTAGCCCAAGCCGGTACCGCCGTATTCCTCCGGTACAAGAACACCCATGAAGCCGTAGTCTCCCATTTCGGAAAATAGCTCACGGGGGAAGTGTTCGCGCTCGTCCCAATCCATCACGTTGGGGCGGATGTGAGCCTCGGCAAAATCGCGGGCACTTTGGCGAATCATCGCCATTTGTTCTTCGTTGGGCGTTGGAGAAAGGGTGGTTACCATGAGAATTCAAATTTGGTTGAGGTAAGGGGCTGAAGACTTGTATATTTGGCTTGGTTAGGGCCTTCTAGTCTCAGAATTGGCTTGGTAGTTAAATGCTAAAACGCGAAAAAAGTTTCTTAGCCGCCGTAAGATAGGTATTGTGGGTGGTGCTGCAGTACCTGGGGTAAGAAAGATTATTTATCTGCCTGGCTTTTCGGGCGGCGGTGCGCAGGTGCAGAGTTTCCGTTCGTTA
>CAYWMW010000231.1:0-7381 GCA_964458975.1 uncultured Lewinella sp.
AGGGGCTATTAAGAAGAAAACGCTTTGCGTTTTGAGCGTAAGAACCAGCTATGGGGTAGGATCGTCAGATTAGACAGCCTACTACTAATAGAGTCCGCCGCTGGCTAAGGTGGCGTTTGCGTACGTAGAAGAGCGAGAGCGTGAAGATTGATATACTACACTCATCGTATCTTTCCCCCCTCTAAAAATTACAGCTCCATGCTCCGCCAACTAACCATCCTCAGTTTACTGTTAATCCTTTGCTCCTGTAAAACGGACACGGCACCTGCGGCCGCGCCCGAAGAAAAAGTAGTAGCAACCAAAGACTTCAAAGCCAACCCCATCCTCGTAGAAGAACAGGAGGTAGAGCCCCTGGAGATTGGCGCTGCGGCCCCCGACTTCAAACTGATCGGCACGGACGGCAAATACCACAGCCTGGCGGATTACGACCAGAGTAAACTGCTGGTGATCGTCTTCACCTGCAACCACTGCCCAACCGCCCAGGCCTACGAGCAACGCCTGAAAGATTTCTCGGCGGACTACGCGGCAAAAGGCGTTCAGGTAGTCGCCATCTCCCCCAACAGCCCCCTCGGTGTGATGTACAACGAACTCGGCTACTCCGACCTCGACGATACCTACGAAGATATGGTCATCCGTGCCCGCGATGCGGAGTTCAACTTCCCGTACCTCTACGACGGAGACGACCACGCCGCCAGCCTGCAGTACGGCCCGGCCGCCACGCCCCACACCTACGTCTTCGACGAAGACCGGAAGCTCCGCTACATCGGCCGGCTAGACAAGCACGAAAAACCCGGTACCCTCAACGCCGATGACCTGCGCGCCGCCGTAGATGAACTCCTCGCTGGCCAGGAAGTGACCACCCCAAAAACCAAAACCTTCGGCTGCTCCACAAAATGGGCCTGGAAGGCCGACTACAAAGTGAAGGACGAAGCACAGTGGCAAGAACAATCGGTAAGCATCAAAACCATCGACGTCGCCGGGGTAACCGATCTGCTGAAGAACGATTCCGAAAACCTCCGCCTCATCAACCTCTGGGCAACCTGGTGCGGCCCCTGCGTAGCGGAGTATCCGGATTTCATCGTCCTACAACGGATGTACGGCGGGCGCAATTTCGAATTCGTCTCCATCAGCCTGGATAAGCCGGGCAAAGGAGAATCAGCACTGAAATTCCTGATGAAAAGCCATTCCTCCGTGGCCAATTACCACTTCACGGGAGAAGACACCTACGAACTCATCGAAGCCATTGACCCGGAGTGGAACGGCGCCATCCCCTACACGATGCTGCTGGAGCCCGGCGGCAAGGTGGTGTATAAACGACAAGCGGAGGTTGACTTCCTGAAACTTCGCCGTATGATTGTGGAGCACCCTTTGATTGGGCGGTACTTTTAAGAAAGTGTTGTGTAGCATCGACCCTTTAGGTCGATACGGTTACTTGGCCTTCAGGCCTACAATTGGCCGACCTGAAGGTCGGCAATACCGTATCGACCTAAAGGGTCAATGCTACAAGAACCAACTTACGCCCCTCACGTTACAACATCATGAAACCGACTCCTGCTCCGAAAACCACTGACCCGAAGGACCTTGCCCCCGAAGACGTTGACCGCGTAATCGCAATGGCCTGGGAAGACCGCACCCCGTTCTCCGCCATCGAATTCCAGTTCGGCCTCACCGAAGCTGAAGTGATTAAGCTCATGAAGCGAGAGCTCAAACTCAACAGCTGGAAACGCTGGCGCGCCCGCGTACAGGGCCGCAAGACCAAACACCAGAAGCTAAGGGGAAATGAGGTAGAGCGTTTCAAGTCTAAAGCCCAAAAGCAGATCACTTACAATAAGATTTCCAAGAAGAAGTACTAACTTGGCCTTCACCTACCAATCCAGTAGGGATTAAACCATAGTAACCCCGGACGCAGCGAGTGCGCAGCACAAGCGTAGTCCTGGGGGCTCACAGTCCTACCCATGCCCATAGACCTCAGCAAAATACCCACCACCGCCCCCGAAGACCTCGACAAAGACGAAGCCCGCAAGGTCACCAAAAAGCGCGCCAAGCGCATCGCCGAGCTTCACCAGCAACTTGTCGCGGAAGGGAAACACTCCGTCCTCATCATCCTGCAGGGGATGGACGCGAGCGGCAAAGACGGGGCCATGCGCAACGTATTCGGCGAATGTATGCCCTTCGGCCTTCGCGCCGTAGGTTGGAAGAAACCAACCGAGTTGGAGTTCGCCCACGACTTCCTCTGGCGGATTCACAAAGAAGCGCCGGCGAAGGGGGAGATGGTGATCTTCAACCGCAGCCACTACGAAGATGTGCTCATCCAGCGCGTTCATGGCTGGATCGACGAAGAGCGCGTAGACCGCCGCATCGAGAGCATCAATGCCTTCGAGAAACTGCTGAGTTACGACAACAATACCGTCATCCTCAAATTCTACCTCCACCTCAGCTTCGATCAGCAGACCGAAGAGCTGATGGAACGCGTCAACGAAGCCGACAAGCACTACAAACACAACGACGGCGACTGGAAAGAACGCGAACACTGGGACAAATACCGCGCCGCCTACGAAGACGTCATTGGCCGCAGTGAAATCCCCTGGCACATCGTCGGCGTAGACCAGCGTTGGTACCGCGATTACGTGATGACCGAAATCGTCGTCAACGCCCTCGAAGACCTGAAAATGGAATGGCCCGGGCTTGATACTGAAATGACCTTTTAAGTAAAGGGCAAAAGGTGGGAAGGGGGAGCGAAAAAAGTACGCTTGTAAACTTGTGTGCTCACCGTATAGCACAGCCCTTTCAACCTCCACCTAGCACCTGCGGCCGCGCCCTGAAAACCACTACTCCGCATATTCGTTATCTTACCACGAGTTAAAATCCCAACCCAATGACCAGGAATTACCTAGCCACCATCCTAACGCTGTGCCTTTTGCTCACCACTAATTTCCTTACCGCGCAGGGAGCCGAAGAAAGCCCCAAAGACACGGTGGAAACCGCCGCCGAAGCCAAAGAACCGGAGGAGAAAAAAAAGAAAAAAAAGCCGCTCTTTAAGGAATACGAAGAAGTGATTACCGAAGATGCCGAATCTACCTCCGGGCTCTTCAATACCCACCGGGTGGAGGACAAGTACTACTTCGAAATCCCCTTCGATAAGCTCGGCAAAGACATGCTATTGGTGAGCCGGATCGCCAAAATCCCTGCTAACCTGGGCGGCGGCTACTTTAACGCCGGAACCAAAACGAACCAGCAAGTTGTTCGTTGGACGAGGAACCGGAACAACGTTCACCTCAAATCGATCTCCTACAGCAGCGTTGCCGACGAAGAACTGCCGATCAATATTTCGGTACAGAACAACAACTACGCCCCGCTGATCATGAGCTTCAAGATCGAAGCCTTTAACAAGGATTCTACCGCGATGGTGATTCCGGTAAATGATTTATTCCTGACCGACGTGCCAGCGATCAGTGGACTCTCCTCCCGCATCAGAACGACCTATAAAGTCCGTAGTCTGGATAAAAAACGGTCCTTCATCGACCGCATGGCCGCCTACCCGGAGAACGTTGAGGTACGGCACGATATGACTTTTCCCTCCAGCCAACCCCCCTCCAACCGCAGCTCGGGGACCATCTCCATGCAGATGGCCCAGTCGCTTTACCTCCTGCCCGAGGAACCGATGCAACCCCGGATGTTCGACGAGCGGGTAGGGTGGTTCACCGTCAGCCAGGTAGACTACGGCTCCGAAGCGCTGAAGGCCGACCGGAAAACTTACCTCCGCCGCTGGAAGCTGGAACCCAAAGACCCCGTCGCCTACGCAAAGGGCAAACTAGTGGAGCCGGTGAAACCCATCGTGTACTACATCGACCCCGCTACGCCGGAGAAATTTGTCCCGTACTTCATCCAGGGTATTCAGGACTGGCAGGTCGCCTTCGAGGCTGCTGGCTTCAAGAACGCCATCATCGCCAAGCGCGCACCGACCAAAGCAGAAGACCCGGACTGGAGCCCGGAAGACGCCCGCTACTCCACCGTTCGCTACGTAGCCAGTGAGACCCGCAACGCGATCGGGCCGAGCGTTTCTGACCCCCGCTCCGGAGAGATCATCGAGTCCGACATCATCTGGTACCACAACCACCTGCGCAGCTACCGCAACCGCTACCTGCTGGAAACCGGGGCCGCTAACCCTTCGGCCCGTACCCTGAATACTTCCCCCGAAGACATTGGGGAAATGATGCGGATGGTGATTGCCCACGAAGTTGGCCACGCCCTCGGCCTGCCGCACAACATGAAGGCCAGCTACGCCTACCCGGTAGACTCCCTCCGTTCGGCCACCTTCACCAACAAATGGGGCCTGGCGACCACCATCATGGACTACACCCGCTACAACTACGTCGCCCAGCCGGAAGACAAAGGCGTCCGCTGGGTCCGGATGCTCGGCCCGTACGACATCTACGCCATCAACTGGGGCTACCGTTTGGTACCCAACGCCAAGTCCGCCGAAGCCGAACTACCAACCCTCCGCCGCTGGATCACGGACAAGAAGGGCGACCCCAAGTTCCTCTTTGGTGCGCGCAACAGCTACGACCCCAGCTCCCAAACCGAGGCGGTGGGCGACGACCCCGTAAAGGCCAGCACCTACGCCCTGAAAAACCTCAAGCGCGTAGCACCAAAACTGGCCGAATGGACCGCCACCAGCGGAGAAGGTTACACAGACCTCGGGGAGTTATACGGCGAGCTGCTGGGCGTTTGGTCCCGTTTCTCTGGCCACGTTACGGCCAACGTTGGCGGTGTCTACGAACTCCTCCAAACTACCGACGACAAAGGCTTCACCTACACACCGCTGGACCGTAAAGAGCAGGAAGCTTCCGTCGCCTTCCTCAACGAAAACGTCTTCACCACACCAGACTGGTTGCTGCAGGAAAACATCGTTCGTAACATCGGCCCGGACGGTGTGATGCCGAGAATCCGTAGCCTCCAGGAACGCCAGCTTTCCGGCCTCCTGCGCAGCGACCGCCTGGCCCGCCTCATTGAGCAAGAAGCGATGAATGGCTCCGACGCTTACGCACTTACCGACATGCTGGAAGACCTCAGAACGGGCCTCTGGTCTGAGCTCTCCGGCGCAAAAACCATCGATGGTTTCCGGAGAAACCTCCAGCGCAGCCACGTCGCCAAACTCGGCGCTTTGCTCGAAGAAGACATGAAGAAACGAACTGACGTAGGTGCTGCGGCTCGCGCAGAACTACGGATGGTTCGCAAGGCTGCGAACGATGCTTCGTCCTCCTACAAAGCCGGCATCGTACGTTACCACCTGGAAGACGTAGTGGCGCTCATTGATGAGATGTTGGATAATGAGTAAGCGATAGCTCGTCCGCCGAGCCTTGCGCTAGCTTGGCTCGTCGGCCGAGCGGTTCTAAATTTTAAACTCGACGGGCGAACTTTTTTGTTGCTCGGATAGAATGATTTGATCGATAGGTAGATATTTTCTTTTCTGGTTAGCTTGTCCGCTGGTAGTAACGTCAAAAAAGAATTCGACTGGCGAGTTTCAGCAGCAACTCGCCAGTCGATTTTTTTTTCGTTATCTGCGATAATAGAAGAATGTCGTCTGACGTAAAGACGATTGCTTTTCGGGTAATAAATTTATTTACACTACAAAAAAGTTCGCCTGTCGAGTTTAGTTTGGACGAGTTGCTTTAACGATCAAGGGCCCCCCATTTACTGAGCGGTTTCAGATGGTCCAAAATCGCTCGGCGGACGAGTCAGGCCTAAGGGCCGCCTCGGCCGACGAGCGATTTTTTTACTTTTCCGTAATTTAGCCACCCATGCCCAACCCCTACGACGACCTCTTCGACAATCCCCTGCCGGAAAAGAAGCCAACCGCTGAAGGAAAAACAGCGGAAGAGCCTGCTCCGAAAAGCGAGCCATCATTTGTCTTCGACGACGACTTCGACCCCGACGGGCCGGATGCGCTGGATGAGGTGTTGGCCCTGATTGTGGATTTTAACGGCCACGCCGAACGCTTCTCGAAAAGGCTGAGTGAACTGCGAGTGGTGGACCATGAAGTTAAGGGCAAAGTAGCCCGGATATTTCTGGTAGCGGAAGACCCCCACAGCCGGGGTTCTTTGGCGGGGGAAAAGCAGTACCACCTCCTGCAAACTGAGAAATTCTTTGCCATCATTGAGCCGATGCGCGAGTTGGCGAAGTTGCACCTGGGCATCGTTAAGCAATTCAACCGGGATATCGACGAGCACTACTTCTCGGTGGAAAAAACGAAGGGGCAGATTGAATCGGAGAAGACACTGGCGATGGATGGCATTAACCTGCAACGCAAAATTTTGTCGGAAGCAGCCTCCGCCCTCAACATCCTCCGCGAGGGGTTGGAGGATACCGAGCGCAGGCTGAAAGGCTACGTGAACGCTGGCGGTAAAAACAACATCAGTCAGTCAGAATTTGAATTGCTGGTACGGAAGCGCGAGCAGCTTACTTCCGGGCTCGATCATCGGTTTGATTACAGCGTTTTAGACACCAACCTGCTGGACAAGGCCGCATTTTCGTTGGGTATTTACCTCAAGGAAACCAGTGCGCAGTACCTGAACAAGCTGGGTAAAGCCTTCAAGCAATAGCCGATGAAACTGAAGTACCTCCTTGGCGGCGCAGTCATGCTGCCGCTGCTTCCTTTTATGTACCTGCACGGCCAGCGGATTGTGAAAAGCGTACCCCGGCTGCCCGATGCTGAGGGGCCGGAAGGCGTGGTCTCCGGGCCGGACAACCGCTCGTTGAAACTGCTCGTGGTGGGGGAGAGCACCATGTCTGGCGTCGGGGTGGCAACGCACGAAGACGGCTTCACGGGTGCTTTGGCGCGGACGCTAGGAGCCGGGTGGCGGACCAAGGTGCAATGGAGGGTCTACGCCCGCAGCGGCTTCACCCTCCGGAGACTGAAGGCCGAGGTCTTACCCCTGATTGAAGAAGAAACGGTAGACCTGATTGTGGTAGGTATGGGCGGCAACGAAGCCTTCAAGATGAATACGCCCGCTGGCTTCCGTAGAGACATGCAGGCCGTCATCGATGACCTTCGCGCTAAGTTCGGTCCGCAGGTACCGATCTGCTTTCCCAATATGCCGCCGATCAAGGAATTCCCCGCCTTCACCCCACTCATCAAGTTAACCCTCGGCAATATGGTTGAATACTTCGGCGAAGAGCTGGCGGACCTGATCGAAGGCCAGCCCAACCTCCACTACAACGCCGAAGTGATCCGCCTCAAACACTGGACCAAGACCCTGAACATGGAGGAAGATCCCGCTGCTTTCTTCAGCGATGGCGTTCACCCCTCCGGACTTACCTACACTACCTGGGGGACGGACTTTGCTGAGTTCATCCAGCGGGAGGTTGAGTTTCCTGGATG
>CAYWMW010000232.1:0-7347 GCA_964458975.1 uncultured Lewinella sp.
GGGTTATGGAGCGAGGGTTACGGAGCGAGGGGTTACGGAGCGAGGGGTTACGGAGATGGCTTCGCCATCCTCCTCCACCCCTCGCTAGGTTAGGCGACCCTCCGGGTCTTGGTTAGCGCACCAGCAACACCTCAATCAGCGCCTCTGCGGAGACCAGGCCTTTGCGGCGTACGAAGTCACGGTCCGTCCCGTCCCCGATTTCGTAGGTGATGCCTTCGGCACCAAACTGGGTGCGGAACCAACTCATCAAGGTGTGTTTACCGATTGGTTCGGCTTCTTCGTTGATGCGGAAGTCTCCACCGATGCCGCGCTCAATGGCTGCCAGAGACTTAGTAGTAGTAACATTGGTAACTTCATAGCGATATTTTTTGGGCGCGGCCGCAGGATGCAAGGTAAGGTAATGGGCTGGGGATGCGCTACGAGCTACCCCCCCCGATAAACCGCCAGGTACCCCTCCACCATTTCAGCGACGGGAAACGCAGCCTCCGCCCGTTGCCGACAGGCCCGCCGGTCCTTGCTCCCTTCAACCTCCCCCAGCACCTGCGCCAGCGCCTGAACGTCTCGTTTACTCACCAAAACGCCCGTCTGCTCCGTAATGATCTCGGCCGCAGCGCCGCTCCGGAAGCCCGCCACCGGCGTGCCGCAGGCCAGCATTTCCACGTAGGCCAGGCCGAAGGGCTCGTCCCACACCGAAGTGACCAGCCCAACGGCGGATTGCCCCACCAGCACCGCCAACGCCGCCTGGCTGAGGTGACCAGCGTAGGTGATGTGATCGCTCAGCGCGGGCGCAACCTGCTCGTCGAAATAAGCCTGGTCGTACACCGGCCCGGCCAGGGTGAGCCGGTAGCCCGCCAACCGCGCCGCAGCAATGGCAAACTCCGCCCCTTTCTCGGGCGTGAAGCGGCCGTACCACACCGCCGTCTTCGCCTCCGCAGCGGGCGAAAACGGCCACGCCAGCAGGTCCACCCCATTGTGTACCACGCTGTAATCACCAACGAAAGGCAGCCACTGCTCCCCCAAAAAGCGGCTGATGGCCACGTAAGTATGGTTCCCCGCTTTGCGGCTAAGACCGGCCGTAAACCGGTGAGATTTATAGGGTGGTGTATGCAGCGTCGTCACCATCGGAAAAGGCAAGGCCCGAGCCAACAACGGTGGTAAAAAGTGGATGCTGTTGTTGTGTACGACGTCAAAACCTCCTGCTGCGATGCGCTTTACCGCCTTACGGATCGCCAGGGCGTAAGCCACCGTGCCCACCCCTTCCGGTACCGGGCACGGTACAATTTCCAGCGCAGCATCCGATGCCGGGTGGGCGAATAAAGTCACCTCGTGCCCCCGCGCCTGCAAGCCGCGCGCCAGCAGGTAAGTATGCATCTCCAGGCCGCCCGCGAAGGGTTCGGCGATGGGGAAGCGTAGGGGGGCCAGGAGGGCGATTTTCATCCTATAAGGTTAAGCACTTGCCGTAATGTCCTCCCCTACAAAACCCAACTCAAAGTTGAGCTCCCGCGCCACCGCAAGCCCCGCCGCAAGCAGGGCACCGGATAGGTAGCCGGTGTAACCGGGCGGCCACCCCTCCAGGAAAGTGTTTTGGGCTCGGTGGAAATCCGGGCTGAGCTGAAGGTGCTTTAAGGCCTTTAAAAAGTGGCTGGCCAGGGTCCAGTTTTTTGCGTCTGCGAAGGAGGCGAGGATTATTTTGTGCAGCAGCACTTCCGCTTCCTGACAGAGGTCTGCGGTGCTCTCCCAGCTGTGGTCCCAGTGCTGATAGTCCGCGATGAGGCGGTCCAGCCGCGGCAGATCCAGCAGGCCGCCCTCTCCGTCCGTCAGCAGGTCGGTGAAGCGGCGGTGAAGGGTGAAGCGAATGGCCGCTTTGTAGGCATCGGGCAGGGGCATTTTGTTGGCCCGCATGGTGCTCATCAGCTGGTAGTTGTCGTAGTAGACATCGCTGAAGTTCTGGGCGGCCAGTTCCAGCGTTCGCTCCGTCATGGTCAGGAGGATCTTCCGCTTTTCGTCCTTAAAGAGTGTCCAGATGGAGAAGGTTTTCGAGCCGAAATTAGCGTTCAGCAGAGCGATTACTTCCCCGACGTGGCCAGCACGGAATTCTTCCGCAAGAGATGCGGCGGCAGCCGTGAAGCGGGCTTCATCCATGTCGCTACGGATGCTACCGATCATAGTTTGTTGCCCCAGGTAAAGAACGCCGTAGCAGAAGGTCTTAGCGGCGTGGGTGAGGTTAGACACGATGGTGATGCGCCCCAAAGAGAGCCGGTAACCACCCGCCCGCAGGGGTTGCAGGTCATGGATCGTGGCCCGGTAGTTGAAAAGTTCCAGCTCATCCATTTCTGTCTCGAAGAGGCTGGCGGCCGCAAAGTGCATCCCCACCTGGAGCAACCCGATCCGGGCAGGCATCACGGCCTCTTGGTAAGCCACCGCTGCGTTTTCACGGGTATTGCTCGGAACGTTCGCGAGGTCCCGTAAAAAATCCGGGTGGAAGTCTTCGCCGGTAACCACCTCGCAGAGGTGGAGGGCGCGGTTGGCGTACTGGAGTACCTGGAGGGTCTCGATGCCCGTCACCTCATTAAAGAACCAGGCGCAGCTGGTGTACATCAGCATGCAGTGGCGCTGCATTTCCAGGAGGCGGAGAATCCGGGTTTTGGTTTCCGGCGTAACCTCACCCTTTGCGTGCTGCGCCACAAACTGGTCTGCGGCGGAGCGGTCCAGGACGAGTTCGATGTAGGCATCGCGGGCCGCCCAGGGGTCTTTGAGGAGCCCGCCCGCTTCGCGTTCGAAGACGGTAACGAGGCGTTCGCGGACATCATCCAGGGCAGCGCGGAGCGGCTTTCGCCAGCTTTGGTCCCAGCCCGCTTCGCCGCCCGTGTGGCAGCCACAGTCGGAGCGCCACCGCTCTACACCGTGGACGCAGGACCAGGAGCTGTTGTCGTGAATCCGGGTTTCCCAGACGGGTGGGTACATTTCCAGAAACTCACCGTAGTTCGTTAGTTCAAAGTCTTTGTTTTCATCAATGTGGTTGAGGCAGAAAGCGAGGGCCATTTCTCCCTTGCGGTGGTGGTGGCCGTAGGATTCTCCGTCGGTAGCAATTTGGGCAATTTGAGGTGCGTCCGGGTCCTGATCCAGGGAGTTCATCAGCTTATCGGCCAGCAAGCGGCCGTCGTTGAGCAGCCCTTCGAAGGCGACGGCTTTGGAAACGCCACCGTCGTAGTAAAAGAGGTCGATACTACGGCCGCTGGGCAGCGGGCAGCGGTAGGCGCGGCGGGTATCTACGCCGCCGTTTACCTCGTGCCAGTCGTCATTGTCCTGAAATTTCACGGCTTTGCACTGGCGTGGTGCCAGTACGGTGAAGCGGATGCCGTTGTCTACCAGGGCTTCCAGGGTGGCGGTATCGACGGCGGTTTCAGCGAGCCACATGCCTTCGGGCATTCGGTTGAAGCGGGCCTGAAAATCGGCGATGCCCCAACGGATTTGCGTCTGCTTATCCCGCTCGTTGGCCAGCGGCATGATGATGTGGTTGTAGCTCTGGGCCAGGGCGCTGCCGTGGCCGCTGAAGCGGGCCATGCTGTCGCGGTCGGCCTGCTGCAACCGCCTGTAGGTGGCCGGATCGTGGGCTTCCAGCCAGCTGAGCAAGGTTGGGCCCATGTTCCAACTGATGCGGGCGTAGTTGTTTGAGATGGCGCTGATCCGGCCTGCGGAGTTCAGCACCCTTGCCTCGGCGTTGGGGGCGTAACACTCCTCGTTGATGCGCTCGTTCCAGTCGTGGTAGGGCGCGGCGCTTTCTTGTATCTCAATGGTTTCCAACCAGGCGTTCTCGCGGGGCGGCTGGTAAAAATGACCGTGAATACAGACGTACTTCTTGTGCTTTTTTGGCATGGCAGCGAAGGTACTAAAGCGGATGGTATGAAAGTAGGCACACGGAATTAATTCTAAAGTGGATTTTACGGTTTGGGGGGCGGCGGGGCGCGGGGAGTAAGGGGATAAGGATGAAAAGGAGAGAAGGGGCAAGAGGGAGAAAGTAACATCCAACTCTACAGGCGAACTTTTTTGTTCACCGTATTAGCTCGTTTTGCCCCGATAGTATTGACTGTCTTACCAAGCAGAGATGGCCCTTATCAGTAACGACAAAAAAGGATTCGACTGGCGAGTTTAGCAAAATCACTCTTCCTCCCCAACCTAGTGCGGTAAAAGCTGTTATAAAAATCAACGGTCGCCAGCAACGGCCCCAAACCATCACCAAAACACAGTAACTTTATGTTTGAATTACCCAAGCTCCCCTACGATTACGATGCCCTCGAACCACACATCGATGCGCGCACCATGGAAATCCACCACACGAAGCACCACAACGGCTACACGACCAAGCTGAACGGCGCCATTGACGGAACGGACCTGGCTGGCAAGAAGATCGAAGACATTCTGGAGCACACCTCCAAGCACAGCACTGCCGTACGCAACAACGGTGGCGGCTTCTACAACCACAGCCTGTTCTGGAGCGTGATGAGCCCCAACGGCGGCGGTAAGCCCTCCGGAGACCTCGCCAACGCCATCGCCGAAGACCTCGGCGGCTTCGAGGCCTTCAAGGATGCCTTCGCCGCTGCGGCTGGCTCCCGCTTCGGCTCCGGATGGGCCTGGCTCGTAGTAGCGGAAAACGGCCACCTCGCCGTTACCTCCACCCCCAACCAGGACAACCCGCTGATGGACGTGGCCGACGTACAGGGCACCCCCATCCTCGGCCTCGACGTCTGGGAGCACGCCTACTACCTCAACTACCAGAACCGCCGCCCGGACTACGTGCAGGCTTTCTTCTCGGTTGTAAACTGGGACGAGGTGAGCAAGCGCTACAATGACGCTAAGTAGTATTGTCTCAGCCTTTGGCTTAACGAGACTTCCTCAAAGATGCGCGGACAGCTTTATTGCTGTTCGCGCATCTTCCATTTGGGCCAATTGACTCCGTTTACACTTTTCCAATCGGTCTGCGAAACTCCATTTTCAGCCCTTACCTTTCGGTCATGAAGTTCGGGGTCTACAATCAGTTCATTTACGTTAACCCGACAACGCATACGGTCATCGTGAAGCACTCAGCCAATCCTGGTTTCACGACGAACAGCGTTCTGGGAACTACCGAGATATTCCTTTCCTTGTGCAGGGCGGTAGTTAGAAAAAACAGTATCGAGCAGTAGGCTAATGCCGTACCAATAACTCCTTAAACTTGATAATGAACAACTTCCTTCTTCGCCGTAGATCTGTCCTTCACCCACCCCGCTTTCAGGGCTGGGGCCGCACCCGCAATTACTTCGAGGGCTGGTACTTCAAAGTAGTTGTGCCGGAGCACAACCTCGCCTACGCCTTCATCCCCGGCATCAGCTACGGGGCTGACGGGGCGGGGCACGCTTTTTTGCAGGTGCTGGACGGGGTGAACGCGACCTCCGCCTACCACCGGTACGAAGTTGAAGAATTTCAGCCCACTTACGATCACTTCAGCCTGAGGTTGGGGCCGCATCACTTCTCTGCGCAAAAGCTCCGAATACGGCTTCCCGGCCTGGAACTCGACCTTGACCTGACGGAGCACCAGCCCTGGCCGAAGCGTTTCTTCGCGCCGGGCGTGATGGGCTGGTACGGTTTTGTGCCGCGTATGCAGTGCTACCACGGGTTGGTGAGTATGCACCACGGTTTACGGGGCAACATCAGCGTCGGCGGGCGGGCTTACGACGCGGCGGGCGGCGTTGGCTATACCGAAAAAGACTGGGGCAGCGGCTTCCCGGACGCCTGGGTCTGGTGCCAGAGCAATCACCTCTCGGATACCGATCAGCCGGTTAGCCTGATGGCTAGTGTGGCCCGGGTTCCCTGGCTCGGCTCGTCGTTCACTGGCTTCCTGGCGACCTTTCTATTCGAGGGGGAGCTGTTCTACTTTACGACCTGGGCGGGGGCGCAGGTGCAAACAACGTTTGACGAGGAGCAGGGTACGGTGAAGCTTCACTTCAGTAGCCTGAGGGCTCAGCTCATCATTACCGGACACCCTTCCCCCGGAGGCGACCTCGTAAGCCCCGTCTCCGGAGCGGCCATGACGGGTAAGATCAACGAAAGCCTGATGGCCGAGCTGGAGGTTGAGTTTTGGCGGCACGAGCAGCTTGTTTATGCGGGGCGGGCTACCTGGGCGGGGCTGGAGGTTAGTGAAGGGGCTGCCAGTCAGCTGAGTTAGGGAAAGAATAGCTCCGCCTCAGCCAGCAACCCTGCCTTCTACTATTTTTGCATCCTGCGGCCGCGCCAAAAAACGAGCTTAGGAACAATAAGTTATTCTGATAAAAATGAGTGATCGTGATCCTGATTGAGAAATAAAGCATGTTTCGCCAACGCCGTGGCCTTGCCTTCCGTCTCTCTTACTAAACCCTTATGTATGCTCACCCGCTCGGCCTTTGCCCTCCTTCTGTTTTTGTTTAGCAGCCTGTACCTCATTGCCTGCAATTGCATCAATGTTCATATCCCACTGGAAGACATGATCTGCTACGCCGACACCACCGGTGGCCTCGTACTGGAGTTGGAAATGACCATCCGAATTGACAACAACCAACAGGCCAGGTTTCGGGTGGTGAACACCCACGTAGGCAGTACGGAGCTGGAAGAAATCAACCTCTCCGGGCAGACCTCCTGCGCCTGGTACATGAGTGACGACCGCCCCGGCGACCGCTTCCTCTACTTCACCCACCCCGACTGGCTGGACGGTAACGAAGATGAGCTTTTCTCCTGCGCCATGAACAGCAATATTTACCGCATGAACCGCCGCGGTACCCGGGTGGAATATCCCGTAGGCGTCAACGGCCGCAACACCCGGCTGGCTTACCGGAATTTCGATTCCGCCCTGGGCTGTGCGCCGGGAGGGATTCGGGTGAATCCGCTAGAAACCCTTATTCTGACCAACAACCCTGGCTCCGGGGCAACCCAACTGCTCGCTGCCGCACCGGAACTGCCCGAGATCTCCAGCATCGAGGTCTACAATAGCTCCGGCCAGCTCATTCGCCAAATGAAACCAGAATTGCTGGACAGCCCTGACCGTATCGACATTCAAAACGTACCCTCGGGTATTTATTTGGTGGTGGTTCGGCAGGGGGAGTATTTTAAGGCTTTGCGGTATGTTAGGTGGTGAGGGGGCTGGAGGAGAATTGTCTGGGTACCGCCACCTGAGCCAAATTGCTCAGTTTGGGTGATGCTTGGGCCCGAGCCTTATTTTTTTAGTGTGTATAACAATGGTCCGCTACGGTTTTGAGGAAGGAACTGATTTTGTTTCAAGCTCCGTTATGCGCGAGGGGCTAAACGGTGCCCGTTGGGCACACGTTTAACCCCTCGCTA
>CAYWMW010000233.1:0-7321 GCA_964458975.1 uncultured Lewinella sp.
AGGGCAACGTGCTCGAACTGGCCGTGGCGGTTATCATCGCCGGTGCTTTCGGAGCGGTTGTTACCTCTTTCACCAACGATGTCATCATGCCCCCAATCGGTCAGGCATTAGGCGGCGTTGACTTTGCAGAACTGAAGTACGCCCTTGCCGACGATGTCGTTGCCGAAGATGGTACCGTTACCGCTGGTGCAGCCATCCGCTACGGTAACTTCATCCAGATGATCATCAACTTCCTGATCATCGCGTTCGTACTCTTCATGATCGTGCGGACTTACAATAAGGTTCAGGCAGCAGAGGAAGAAGCTCCGGCTCCCGATCCCGGCCCGTCGGACAACGACCTGCTGAAGGAAATCCTTGTGGCGCTGAAGAAGTAATTTCTTCAAGTACTAAGCCATTGCGCCCGGTCGTTTCTGTATGAAATGGCCGGGCGCTTTGTTTTCTGCTGTTCTTTACACGATCCAGGCATCTTTCTCTTTCACGACGCAGCCTTCCCGTGGTGTTTTTCGGGCGCGGCCGCAGGATGCAAGGGGTGGTTTTCCAAAATCGGTCTTCGTGCGTTCCCTCCTCTTATACTTGCTGTTATTATTGTTTGTGCTGCCCTTTGGTGCCTTCGCTCAGTCGTCGGGTTCAGGCGGTCCTTACCAGCTTTCGTTACAGCGGGAACTACTCCTTAGTGGCATCGGAGCGGGAACCCTCGGCCTGGGCTCCTACCTCCAAAACCAGCTCGACGCAGACCGCCCGCTGCTCCGCAACCTGTCTATTACCGATTACGAAGAAATCAACGGTTTTGACCGCCTGGGCACCAACCTCAGCAACGAAAACGCTCGCCGCTGGAGCGACCATACCCGCAACGCTGGCATCCTGGCCGGTGGCTTACTGATCTTCAGCCGCGAAGCACGGCGCGACGCCCCAAAGCTCGCTCTCCTGTACACCGAGACCATGCTCCTCACCAGTGGAGTCACCAACCTGATCAAAACCACGGCCCGCCGCAGCCGCCCCTACGTCTATGCCCCCGACTGGGACCCCGAGCGGCAGCTCTCCAGCGGAGACCGGGCCTCTTTCGTCTCCGGCCACACCTCCATCGCCGCAGCGAGCACCTTCTTCTTCGCCACCGTCTTCAAAGACTACTACCCGGACAGTAAGCTGAAACCCTACGTCTGGGGCGTTGCGGCCACCATCCCCGCCGTTACGGGCTACCTGCGGGTGCGGGCGGCCAGGCACTTCCCCTCCGATATTATTGCGGGTTACGCCCTCGGGGCGGGCATCGGCTACCTCGTCCCTACCCTGCACAAGCAGAAGGTTTTGCCGGCGGGGATGACGATTGCTCCGGCTGGGGGTGGGCTTTATTTGGGGTATTGGTTTTGAGGAATACCCCCCCTTCAACTTCCACTGCACCTGCGGCCGCGCCCTAAAGCGCTGAACGGTGAGCAGACAGCTGTTCGAACAGCACCCTATCTTTCTCCCGTTGCCGCAAGGCGCGCTGGTAGGAAGCATCGTTTTTCGTGAGCCGCAAGGTGTGCGACGGCCGCGTTCGAACGGTGCTTTCGTCTACGTCGAGCTGATAGCTTTGCACGAAACTGGACAACTGATCGCGTTGCCCCTGCGGCTTTTTATAGTCAAAAACCCTCTCTCCCGGATGAACAAGAAAAGCGAAAAAAGCAGCGTACCGGTCGCCAGCGCTTTTTATGCCGGAGGGCAAGCTACGGGCCTCGTCCGTAAACGGTTCGGGCGGGGCATCCAACCGGCCTTTAAGTTCATCGATGGTTGCGGCAAGGAGCAGGTCGTAAAGCGGCGAAATCACTTTCGTCAGCTTGGTTGCGTCAACCTGGTTACGGTCGTTTAGCTTAGTCTCGGCCAGTATACTCTCTTCCAGGTCCAGGAGCTGCTTTCTCAAACTAGTGTCTTCTGGTTGCTTCGCCAGCCGAAAGGCGTAATCTACCGCCCAGGCCATCCGACCTTGCAGGGATAGCAGGCTGAGTACCCGGCCGGTCGCCGCCGGATGCCAAAGAATAACGCCAGCATGGCGGTAGGTGAATTCTGCCGTCATGCCCCAGTTGCCCTGATAGCCTTCTACTGACCACTCGATCGGCTCGGTTTTTTCGAGGCCTGGTCTGCGCAGAATTTCGTCCGCATCGACGCTGAGCGTCCCCAGGTCCGGTCCGTCACCGGCCAACCATTTCCCCATGGTGAGGTAGCTTTCGTATTCTTCCCCGAGTTCAACCTCGGCGAAGGTTTTTGGCTCGCTCCTTTCAACGTATTCTTCCCGGTAGCTGCGCCTCCTGCGGGCGTAATAATCGTAGCCGGAGCCGAACTCGTGGGCGTTGTCCCAACCACAACTCTCGTGGTGCTCGATGAGGCCTACGCGAATATTCATCCCCACCTCCCTGGCGGCGGCCCGGAGGGCTGCGACGCGGGCGACGTCGTTTCCCTTCAGCGTACCCGCGCTGAAGTTGGTATCCGTGTACTGGTGGTCCAGGGCAAGAACCTGGTACTCCGTTGTTTTTAATTCCAGCAGGGTTTCTGCCAGATTTGTTGCAGCCTCCCCCATACCGATCCGTTTGGCTGGCGATTTGGCGTACACCAGGTTGTACACCAGTACGGCGCGGTAGCCTTCCGTTACGGGAAGGATCTCGTGTTTGCGGTCGGCGATGAAAGCTACGGCGGGAAAGGATATCTTGTAGTTGTTCTAGAATAGTGGTTTGGATAGGGGTCATGTAGAATTAACTTGGTGAATAGACAAGGTCGGTATAAATTCATAATTTTTACAGCCTTGACTCAGATCATTCTTTCCACGTATACCTTCAGCTTTTTAGGGCGCAGTCGCAGGATGCAAGGAGGGGTTTAGGCGTTGGTATTCCGCTTTAAGGCCTGAGAACTTACCTGGGAACCTTTCCTTGTATCCTGCGGGCGCGCCCTGAACATGAACACCTCTACTTTTCTTAGCGCGCTGGTGATACAAGCGACTATTTCTCAGCCTGAAGGCTAAGAAACCCGCACGGCCTGAAGGGCCGGGCAACCAAAACAGAAACGCACCACCCGGAAATCCAGATGGTGCGTTTCTATTGTTGATGAGGTAGGTCTGGCGAAAATTCTACCGCCCCAACACCCGGCGAACGGCCACCTTGCCCGCATACTCAAAGACATAAATCCGAATACCGGCGTAGCGATCAATTGGCGTTGCAGCATTAAGGTTGGCGGTCGTACGAGAGAGCAAACGCCCGTTGAGGTCAAAGACCGTTACGTTAGCCATCCCTGCACCCTGTGCGTTAACCGTAAAGTTTTCCGACGTGAGGGTCACTTCGAGCGCAGGTGCCGTACGTGGGTTAGGAGCGGAAACCACTTCAACGCCTGTATTGATCCTGTAAAGTTCACGACCAAGGTCGGGTTCGACATCCCCCGCGAAGTAGAGCTCGCTGTCCTGCACGTCGAGCAACTGCAAAGAATACCGTGCGGACGGAACGGCCAGCTCCGGAGTGCTGTAAAAATTCACCAACTCACCAGTGGCGAGCTCATAACGGTAGAAGTCTAACGGGCCACGACTGGAACTGAGGGTAGCAACAAAGAAAACGTAACCACCAGCGTGCAGCAGGTTCGAGACGGATTCCGCACTCGTACTTTCGTAAATGGTAGAAGTTCCCGCTTCGGTACCATCGGTCATTTTAATGGCAATGTCGTTGAAAACACCGCCTTCCGTTTGCCAGATCAGGGTGTCCCCTACCCTTACGGCCGGAGCGGTTTGGCGGGCGGCGAGTGAGAACCGACCTTCTCCAAACAGTTTCACCGGCTCGTTGATGCCGTCGAAGGTGTAGTAATCGTCCGTATTAATGTCTTTCTGCACCCGGCCGATCCGGAGGCTGTCGGATATCTCGTACCAACGTTCAACGAAGAGGCTCTCCCCGTCGTCGTTCAGGTAGCGGCGCAGGCTGTCTGCCGCAGCATCGTAAACGTAGGAAGACCGGCGCTCGGGGCTACTCAGCGATGCTTCCAGGCTAAAAACCAGGTTGCCGTTCACCTCCCGTGGTGCGAAAGCCTGATCGAAGCTGCGCTGGCCAGGAATGAAGGCCAGGCGCCGAACGGTATCGGTAGCATAGAATACACCACCGGTAAACTCCTCGGAGCCATTAGCGACGTAAGCGATGCCTTCGTTGTACGGCGTGATGGAACCTCCGGGGAAGTTATCGCGGTCCGTACTCAAGGTTACACTGGTGGCTAGTTGGCTTCCCACCCCTTCAGAGAAGCGGTAAAGCGTTGTCCCCAAGGTGAGGTACAATGCGCCGTCGGCTCCGAATTCCATCGCCGTAATGCTCGCGGAAGTGTTCGCGGGGTCCGGGTCGTAGAAAACGATGGTTCCTGCTTCGGAACCGTCCGATACCCACACCGCACCACCGTTGACGGGGTCTTTAGCGGCAAAGTACGCAAAGCCGTTGCGGGAGGTGAGAAACTTAACCCCGCTGTCTTCCGCTCCGGGGTTGATGTCTTTTAGTAACGCGAATTGCCCTTCAATCAGCAGGCAGGGTTCAGCGCCGGTGCTTTCAGAGGTCGCTACCGTTACTACGCCGGTGCGTACCCGGGCGGTTTGCTGTTCTGTGCAGAGGAAGCAATCGAAGGCATCTTCAGTACCGGTGTTGTAGTCAATGACCAGCCCGGGCTGGGCGGAGAGGGTCAGTGCACAAAAAATGGCGAAGAATGAGAGTAGATTTTTAATCATTTGAGGTTGTTTGGGGGTAAAAGTATACATGAGTCATCCCGAACTTTCCGCTACGAGCGTTTGGTATGACTCATGTTTATATTCTAATGCCTTTTACGGCTAGTATAGTTTCGATTCGACGGTATAATTAATCTTTTTTGATGGCTTTCCGCAGGGCCTGCAGTTCTTTAGCCAGTACATCAATTTGTGCCTGTTGTGCTTCCAGCGTTTTGATTTTTTCCTGCTGCTTTAGCAAACGTTTTTCTTGATCTATGGTGTAGAGGGTTAGTTCTTCGATTTTCTTTAGCAGGCACATATTCATTACCCCCAGTTCTACACCGTTGGTTTCCATTTCTATCGCAGAAGGAATCTCAGGAAGGTGGCTATTTTCGTCGATGTAATCTTCTACTTCCTTGAGGGTGATTAATTCATAAGCAGGTGCGAAAACGTAGTCTGGAGCGCCAACAACCTCAACCCTTACCTCTTCGGAGCGTACGGAGCCATCTACAACTAATTTTTCATCAGGACTCGCAGTTCCTATACCGACATTACCGTTTTTTGTAATCCTAATTCTTTCATTTCCGTTGGTAGAGAAACCAAGAAATCCGCCACTACTACTAGAACCACGATAAAACGAAATAAAGCCGTTGTTTTCTGATTCGTTATATTTTAATCCTAAACGAAACATTTCGGTATTAGCAATCCTACCCAAAGATTTCGTATACAAACCAAAAGCAGATTCAGTACTATTCGCCAAAATAGCCCCATATGAGTTATCGCCGTTTTTTACATGAAGTTTTGCTAATGGATTTGACGTCCCTATTCCAATCCTACCACTCTTTGTTATTGCTAAACCGGAGGTTCCGTTGAATGAAAACAATGTGTAGCGCCTAGAAGTCGTACTATTCGGGAAGTTGATGATATTGAATCTTGAGTACCCTGAGTACCCTGAATAATTTAATACAATACCATTTTTCCCGGCAGGCCTTCCTAAGAGGATATCAAGATTTTGACCATCCCGAAAAGAAGCGCTTCCAATAACGGCCAGAGGTTGTCCAGGAGAGGCCTCTCCAATCCCAACATTCCCATTAGCTAAAAACGTTGCTCCATTAATGGTTGTATCCGTTTGAGCATTCAAGCTCAAGCCTGAAGCTACAAAAGCAAGTATTACAATTATTTTCATCATCATTTTAGTTCTATTTTTAAATTAGGTTTTAAGCGCTGGCGTAGCCAGAATCATCTAAAGCTTTTTCTTGTCAGGTATTGACACACTACTGCACCACCACCCGCCCAGTTTCCTCCGCCCCCGCAGCCGTACGCACCCGAACGTAGTAAACGCCCCTGGGGTAACGACTAAGGTCTAGTGGCACGGAGACACGGCTACTCTTTGCCGAGGTTATTACGGAGCTTTCTTCAAGGGATAGCCCGTTTGCATCCAGAACGGTAATGGTACAATCTCCTTGTACCGCTTTGCCTTCGGCGGGGGGAATAGTGACCGATACCATGACTTTACCCCGGGTCGGGTTGGGCGATACGTCTAGTTGCAAAGCTTTGTTTTGGGCAATCATTTTAGGGCCTTTAGGAGATTTAAGCTCCGCCTCCAAAATCGTTACGCAGTTCGGGAAGCGGGTTGGATAGACATGTACTTCGTACACTCCGTTGCATAAATCTTCGACGACCAGATCGCCTTTGATGTCATTGTGCACCACGTCCGGTACTCCGTTAACGGAGCTTACCAACCGAATGGTGAACGGCCCGGCCGAACCATCAGCCACCACCGTAAAACTACCTTCGCATTTAGAGAAAGTACTATTGCTCACCACTCCTTCAATCCCAATGGTAGCACCCACCGAAAAAGAACAAATGACAACAAAAAGAGTAGCTAGTAATATTTTTATTCGGTGCATTGGTGCAGCTTTTTTATAGGGCTATAAAGTTACCATAGGTAAGTTTATCTGCCTTACCATCCTACAGGAGAATATTATCCTTAGAGAGGACAAGAAAGGGCATTTCAGTCCTTAATACGGGGACTCGAAAAAATATTTTGAGACAATAGATACTGCCACCTCAAGTCTAGATGAAGCGTGTTCCCCCATCGAGTTCTCGTAATGCCGTAAAACCATCTAAAGTGGCCGGGGCTACTGTAGTACGTACAAAAAGCTCCCAGAGCCATCAAGCCCGTTTCGAAGCCGGACCAACGTAAAACTCAAAATCATTAAGGTATTCGTAGCAACGCCGGTCTTTATTGTAACGAATTTCAGCACCGTGATTTATGAGAACACGTCGTAAATCCGACAATTTATTTTTCCCGACACCAAGCATAGACGCGATTTCATCACGCGTACCACAACGGCGCACCTTGATGAACTGGTGGTAACGAAGAAGTAAGTCCAGGGCAGAAGAATTTGAAGTAACTATCATGTGTGTGTGTGTGATTACAAGGTTGGGTTGACGATGAGAGATCCTTGCAATTTCCAGTTCGGCAGCGGTTCTGCTCAGGTACGTTTATTTCATTCAAGCGTAAAACGGTTTAACCGTTTTAAAAAGCACCTGCTGAATAAACAGCTACTTACAACTAAATATTTGCTTGTGTACTTTTCTTATGAGCAAATATAATAAAAAAATTTTAAAATT
>CAYWMW010000234.1:0-7301 GCA_964458975.1 uncultured Lewinella sp.
GCTTCCATCATGGCCACCGGCCTGCAAGCCCGATCCCGTCAGCACGTTCACCTCAGTCTAGACCTGGAAACAGCGACTAAGGTTGGTGCCCGCCACGGCAAGCCGGTCATCTTCACCGTGGATGCAGCGGGTATGCACGAGGCTGGCTATAAGTTCTACTGCTCCGCTAACAATGTCTGGCTGACGGATGAAGTACCCAAACAATACCTCAGCCATCCAACATTTTAGTTGCTGCCACTGAACTCGTTTAAAGTGATGGCTCGCTACCTGCAAAATGAGGCAGCGTCTAAAGGTAGGCTGTCTAATCTGTCGCGTTCAGCCCGTGGTAACCTCACCCCATCCCCTCTCCAACAAGCCTCGCCTCAGGCTCGGCGGAGAGGGGCTATTCCAAAGAAAACGCTCCGCGTTTTAGCGGTAAAAACCCGTTACGGGTAAAAACCGTCAGATTAGACAGCCTACGTCTAAAGGACTAAACTACTTTATCTCATCCCCCCGCAGCTCCCGGTACTTCTTCCGCGCCTCCACGGCCAGAATACTGCCGCTGTAATCAATGAAGAGGGTTTCGTAAAGCTCCTTGGCCTTTTCTTTATCCCCTAGTTGGTTTTCGTAGAGCCCGGCCAGCTTCCAGAGACTGTTGTCCAGGCGGATGCTCTCCGGGTAGGTGTCCAGAATAGACTGGTACGCAGCAATCGCTTCGTCGTAGCGGCGCAGCTTCACGTAAATGTCGGCTTTGAGGTAAACGATGTCGTCTTCCAGTTCGTGGCCGGGGAAGTTGGTTTTCAGTTCGTCTAACTTAGTGAACGCGTCTTCGAACTTATTCTGAAATACGAGCAGCTCCGCGTCGGCATAGGTTTGCAGGGCGAGGGCGCTGGTATCCAGCCCGAGATTATCAATGATGAAGACGGACAGATCAAGCGCATCGTTGGCGATCAGGCGGGAAGTGGAAGCCTTGAGGACATCGAACTGAGACTGCGCCCACTCAAAATCTCCCCGAAAATAGCTGAGGCGGGCGTTGCGGAAGCGGGCTTCATGGCCCAGGAGGTCTTCCTTGAATTTCTTGTCCACCTGGCTATAAAGCAGCGTAGACTCCCACACTTCGCCCTGCATGAGGTAGTAATCCGCCAGAGATATTTTGGCCTCGGCCTGGGTTTTGTCCTTCACGCCCTTCGTTTCTACAACGGAACTCAGCAGGGCAACGGCTTTGTCGAGGTCGTTCAGGTAGATGGCCTCCAGCTCCGCGAGTTGCATCGTGATGCGGGCCGAAGCGGGGTTGGTGCCGAATTCCGCCAGGAACTCTTCGTAGGCCGTTTCCAGGATCAGGAGGTCTTCGCGGGTATAGTCGTAGCCGTCAGTAATGGCCCGGCGGCGGGTAAGCAAGCCTTCCCGCTTCGCCTCCAGGTAAATACCGGTGGCGGGGCTTTTATTGTCCGTGATGTAATCGTAGGCGGCAATGGCCGTTTCGTAGTCGCGGGCGTTGGCCGCCATCCGGCCGATGCCGAGTACGCGGTTGCCTTCTTCATCCAGCCGCTTATCCAGGGCTCGCGCCTGACGGAGGGCAGATTTGTAGTCTTTGCGTTGAATGAATACCCAGGCGAGCATCTCCGGATAAGTCGGGTCTTTATCCCCCGATTCCTGAATGCGGGCGTAGAGTTGTTTCTGCGCCTCCAGCAAGCCTTCTTTGCCCAGGTACCGCTGGAAGTACGTTTGCACCTGCCGGGCGCGCCTTGGCTGGTCCCGAATCGCGTCCAGGTAATTGCTGATCATCGGTTCAATCTCTCCTTTGCGCCGGTACAGGTCGCCCAGGTTATAACTGAAGACCCCCTTTTTCTTCAGCAACTGTCCGCCTTTTTCGTAGACTTTGATGGCGTACTCGTACTTGGTCATCCCGATGAAAGCATTGGCCAACTGGGTGATCCGGTACTGGTCTGAGGGGAGTTCTTCCACCGCTCGCAGGTACTGCTTTTTTGCTCCTTCTTCGTCGAATTTCTCTTCCAGCAGCTGGCCGTACTTCACGTACAGGGATACTTCTTCAGGGCGCTTGCGCAGTTGTTTCTTTAGGGCGCTTTCTGCGTCATCGTAGCGCTGCAACCGGAGCAGGCTGGTGACGTAGCGATCGAAATAAAAGCTGTTCCCCGGCTTCTCTTTTGCCAGTGCGAGGTAAAGCTCGGCAGACTTCTCGTACTCACCATCCCGGTAATACTGCTGCGCCAGCTGGTTGTTCTGGGCGGAGATTACGGTAGTGACGGCAAGGAAAAGTGATAGTAATAACCAACGCATAAGACTGTTCATTCGAAGATTCTGGGGAAGAAGTACGTAAAGCTAACGAATTTGCGCTGTAGCGAGTTGTCTTCGGTTGGGAGTTTGGAATGATTTGCGTCCGGTAATCAGTGACGGGGGAGCCTTCGGCTCTTGGTTTGTGCTTACTTACCGCTTCGCGGTTTAGGTTATCTCACAGAGTTAAGCAGAGGTTCCTTGTAACAGCATTTGTTGCAGTGTGGCAACCTTGTTGTATTGGCAATGCTATTCCGGGCAGTGCATCCGGTGGTAATATGCTCGCTGCCGGAGGCCGACTCGCTCCAGGGTGTTTCCTGTAACGAATGAAGCCGATGAAATTCCTAACGGAACTTCATCGGCTTCATTCGTTACAGGAACATGATTCCTTTTACTCGAGCTTGAACTTTACGGGAAGGTTGAACTGCCCGCGTACGTTCCGTCCGCCCTGCTTACCGGGGCTCCATTTGAGGCCTTTGGAGTTCATGAGTTCAACTACGCGGAGGGCTTCTTCACCGGTTTTGGCACCGGGGTTACGCACTACCTTGGCATCGGTTACCGAACCGTCTTTCTCCACAACGAAGGAGACAACGGCCATACCTTCAACACCGTTTTCACGGGCGATGGCGGGGTACTTGATGTTACCGTAGATGAATTCGAGCATCTTCTTATCAGCACACGCTTTTTTCTCAGCGTAGCTGCCCAGGTCGTCACAACCGGGGAAGAGTGGCATCTGCTCTACCACCTTGAAGATCTCTTCGACCTTCGGCTTGGGGGGTGGCGGTGGCGGTGGTGGCGGGGGAGGCGGAGCTGCTTCCTCTACTACTTCCGGCGGAGCTTCCATCACGGTTTCTTCATCGATGGAGGTATCCTCAAATTCTGGTGGATCTTCCTCGATGAGTTCCTCTTCCGGCACTTCCTCAATTACGGGCGGCGGCGGGGGAGGGGGTGGGGGCGGCGGCTCGGCCGTCCGTGGTGGCTCCATCTCGATTTCTTCATCGAGTTCGAGGGCACCGTCGGGGATGTAAATCTCCTTGGCGTACTGCGTCCAACCAAAAGCAAGCAGGGAAAGACCTACCGCCAGGGCGAGACCGAAGTTAAAGAAGGTAGAACTGAGGCTGAAAACGTCGAGACGCTCGTACTTCGCCCGGTTGGCCAGGTACGATTTGTTCTCTTTGTCGGCCTCCTGGTATTCACCCTGGAGCGCTTTTTCTGTCCGCTTACTGTACACGTTCCTCATAAAGAAGATCATGACAATAAAAAGCAACAGAATAGCCGCCAGCGTTCCTGCCAGTGCACCTCCGGAAAGGGAAATGTCAACTAGAAACATGACTATTGAGTTTATAAAAGTTATTCGTAGAGACTGCCCGCCGTTGCGGAAGTCTTTTTTCTGAGTAATTTGAACAGGTAGAAAACCAACCCTCCGAGTACAGCACCAAGTAAGTTGGCCACCATATCTACGGGGTCGAAATGCCGTCCCGTTCCGCTGATTCCCTGCAAAACCTCCATCAGTACACCATAGCTGGCGGCAATGAAGATCGCATAAAGCACCGCCCGTTTAATTCGGTGCTCCGCAAAGGTCACCGACAATAATAGGGCAAAAACACCGTAAGCACCAAAGTGAGCGACCTTATCTGGCGAAAAAAGTGAAAACCAATCGGGAACCGACGGTAAATTTCCACCCGGAAGCAGGCTAACCACTAAAAGGAACAGGGCGTAAGCTATTGAGGCAAACCGTTGTATGCGCCGCTTACGGGGGGAAGATGCAGCTTCCATTTTTTTTGGTGTGTGTTCCAAAAAAAATTATCCGATAAGTTCCTGGTACTGCTCTGCGGAGAGCAATCCTTCCCGGTCTTCGGCGTCGGCCAGCTCTATTTTGATGATCCAGCCCTTGCCGTACGGGTCTTCATTGACGAGCGTTGGGTTGTCTCCTTCGTTCTCATCAAGCTCACTGTTGAACTCAATGATTTTACCCGCCAGCGGCAGAAAAAGATCGCTGGTGGTTTTCACCGCTTCTACGGTTCCGAATACTTCGTTGCGGTCAAGTTCTTCCCCTACCGTTTCTACCTCAACGTATACGAGCTCATCGAGCGCATCTTGTGCAAAGTCGGTAATACCTACGGTAGCGATGTTGTCTTCAATCAAGACCCATTCGTGTTCTTCGGTGTAGAAGAGGTTGGCTGGTACATTCATAGTAAGGGGGTAAAGAAATAAAGGAGGAAAGGAGGAAAGGGGGTACAGGAATAAAGTAGTGAGTGGGGTAAAGATAAAAGGGGCAAGGGAGAAATTACAACCCTTACCCCTTTCTTACTTTAATTCCTTCACTTAAGCCTCTAGCTGACGCTTGATCCAGTCGCTGGTGACTGACTTAGGCCGTTCGAGCGGCATTCCGAGCGCACGCGTCCAGATGCCAGCGGCAAGAACGCCCAGTCCACGGCTTACGCCGAAGAGGACCGTGTAGAAGCTGTACTCACTGAAGCCGTAGTGTACCAGCAGTGCGCCGGAGTGGGCGTCTACGTTTGGCCAGGGGTTTTTCACCTTACCAAGTGCTTCGAGCATCGGGGGAACTACGTCGAAGATTTTCCAGACCGTTTCAATCAGGTCACTATCCTTAATGTACTCCTCTGCGAAGCGGCGCTGGGCGGTGAAGCGCGGATCGGGCTCGCGCAGTACGGCGTGGCCGTAGCCGGGGATGACCTTGCGGGCATCCAGCGTTTCCTGTACGTACTGCTGTATCTGTTCTTTGGTGGGCGTCTTCGTGCCGAGTTTCTCGATCATCTCGAAGATCCACTTGATCACCTCCTGGTTGGCGAGGCCGTGCAGCGGGCCGGCCAGAGAGTTCATACCGGCCGCAAAGGCGCGGTAGGGATCGGCCAGGGTAGAGCCCACGAGGTTGACGGTGTGCGCGGAGGCATTCCCTCCTTCATGGTCGGCATGAATGGTGAGGTAGAGGCGCATCAGGCTGCGGAAGTCTTCATCGTCGCTTCCCAGCATGTGGGCGAAATTGGCGGACCAGTCCAGGCTCTTATCCGCCGGAATGTGGTCTCCGCCCTTGAAGGCGCGGCGGTAGATGTAGGCAGCAACGCGGGGCAGACGGGCGATGAGGTTCATGCTGTCTTCGTAGACCGCATCCCAGTGGTCCGTCTTCGGCATCCCCTCGGCGTAGCGCCGGTCAAAAACACTGTCGGATTGCATCGCCATGATGCCGATCGTGAACTGTGTCATCGGGTGAGTATCGGCCGGGAGGCTGTCCAGCGTAGTGTATACCTGCTGGGGTACTTCGGCGCGGCTCTGCCAGTCTTTGGTCAGGGCCTTTACTTCTGCCTCGGTTGGGATGTCTCCCGTAAGCATGAGCCAGAAAAGGCCTTCCGGCAGGGGCTCGCCCTGGGGGCCGCTGGGCAGCAATTTCTTAATCTCAGGAATGGAATAGCCACGGAAACGAATGCCTTCTTGCGCGTCGAGCTGGCTGGTTTCGTAGACCATCATTTTGATGCCCCGAGCACCACCGGTGATTTGGCTCAGTTTCACCTCACCCATCACCTTATCTCCGTGTTCCTTATTTATGGCGCGGAGTTCTTTGTAAAGGATAAGGGCTTTTTCGGCAAATTTCTGTTTAAGGCTGTCCATGCTGGAGGGGCGTTTTGTTTGGTTTGTTTTGGTTAATCAGCGATAATTGCTGTGCTGAAGATTGTCTTAGGACGTAACGCTATGATTACCCTTCGGTTCGTACACATTGCGCAGATTTAGGCCCTTTCGGGCAAATAAAGCCCATTTATGTCTTCTTTCGGCTCGATGATTCCAGAAAACTTGTCATAACAGACATTTTCGTGACATCCCGTGTGCTTTCGGTCCTATCCTGGCCCTTCAACTCCCCCTGCACCTGCGTGTAGCGCCCACCTGCTTTTTGAAGTTCCAATACGGGCGCGAATTTGGGCGCGGCCGCAGGTGCAAAGGGCGTTGAGGAGCGGGGGATCTGGCCGTGAATATGCTTCGGTGGAAATGTGGTTCGGTAGTCGTTCCCATTAGGGTCATAAGAATGTTTGAAGTGCTTTTCACCAACATTCTTATCCTCCTAACCCGTTATCGTGTGCGGCAGCAACACCGAACCACCGAACCACATTACCACAAACTACCAGCCGCCGCCAGCACCGCCGCCGCCGAAACCGCCGCCACCGAAGCCGCCAAAACCACCGCCACCGCCGCCGAAGCCGCCACCGCCGCCAAAACCGCCGCCGCCGCCGCCAGGGAAGATGATGAAGCCGCCGCCCCTGCGCCTGCGCCGTCTGACTTTCCGGTGCGGATCGTCCATATCGTAAGGGCCGTTGCGCCAGTAGCCGCCGTCGTCGTCATCGTCGTCGTTGTGCTGGTTGCCGTAGTACGAGATGAGGATGAAAACCACGAGAATCAGCCCCATAATAACGATGGGCGGGATGCCATCCCCTCCCCCACCCGAGGGTACCTGATCGGCGGTGTATTCCCCCTTGCCCAGGTCCATGATGGTGGAGGTAGCCCGATCAATACCCAGGTATACTTTCCCCTGCCGGAAGGCGGGCTTCATCACGTTTTCAATGATTCTTTTCGCCAGCACATCCGGCAGAAAACCCTCCGCCCCGTAGCCCGTCAGGATCTGGATGCGGCGTTCATTTTTGGCGATGTAAACCATCACGCCGTTATCATTCTGCGAAGAACCACCAACGCCCCACCCGTGGGCGATGGCCAGCCCCCGGTCAAAAGCGGTTTCGCCCTGCAGCGAAGTCTCCGTCACCACCGCAATCTGGGTGGAAGTTTCCAGGGCGTACTGGGTGAGCTTGGAACGCAACCGGTCTTGCTCGCCCCGGCTCATCATCCCCGCGTAGTCGTTGACAAGGTCGTTCGACTTGGGCGGAATGGGCCGTTGGGCGGTAAGCGGCAATACGAATACCAACGCCAGTACCAAAACGAGCAGACGTTGGGGAAAGGTAAGCGGACTTTTGATGGTTGGGGTATTGATGGTTAGTTGTTTTAGCTCGTCGGCCGAGGCGGCCCTTAGG
>CAYWMW010000235.1:0-5066 GCA_964458975.1 uncultured Lewinella sp.
CCCCTCTCCCCAGGAGAGGGGCCGGGGGTGAGGTTACGAGCGAAGCGAGCTGCCAAATTCCGAAGGAGCAGTAGTCCGGATTACCAGCGGTACCCATCTTCACCGTCTTCAGAGAGGATGGAATTGCGCCCTTCGGGGCAAGGCCTGTACCCATTCCCTGCACCTGCGTCCCCGCCCAAAGGAAGCTTAACACCAGTAAAACCCTGATATTAAGGCAACAAATAATATCATATATTTGCGTACCCCTTTGATTACCGGAGTTGACCGGACGCTGAACTGAGAATGATGATACCAAGAGCTTACTACGCACTATCGCTGCTACTATTTTTGTGTACCCCAATGACGACGGTTTGCGCCGCTACGTCGTCCGCAACCGCTGCCTTTAACTTATCCTTAAAGGATGGGGCGGGCAAAAGTACGACTTTGGCGGTGGACGGTTGCCCGTTGTCGGTTGTCGATTGTCAGTTTCACGACGGACAACCGACAACGGGTAGCGGACAGCGGATAACCGACAATGGGCAACCGACAACCACCTTCAAAATCGTCCTCGACGCAGGCCACGGCGGTAAGGACCCCGGCGGCATGGGCGGCAACAGCTACGAGAAGGCCATCGCCCTGAAGATCACCCAACTCCTCTCGATTGGCATTCGGACCAATTTCCCCCGTGTGGAGGTCATCATGACCCGGTCAGACGATACTTTCATCCCGCTCTACGAGCGCGCGCGGATCGCTAATGAGGCGGGTGCGGACCTCTTCGTCAGCATCCACGCCAACATCATGCCGGGCAGCTCTGCCACCTACGGAACCGAGACTTTCGTGATGGGCCAGCACGTAGCCAAGCACAACCTCGCCGTTGCCAAGCGCGAAAACGCTTCCATCCTGCTGGAAGACAACGTCCAGAAAAACTACGGCTACGACCCCAACAGCGACGAAGGCCACATCATGATGAGCACCTTCCAGCACGCATTTTTGGAGCGGAGCATCCTCTTTGCGGACCTGGTGGAATCTGAGTTCAAAAACGCAGGCCGCAAAAGCCGTGGCGTAAAACAAGCAGGCTTTGTGGTCCTGAAAGAGACCACCATGCCCGCCGTGCTGGTCGAGACCGGCTTCATGAGTAACCCGGCGGAAGAGGCTTACCTGCTGAGCGGCCCCGGCCAGCAAAAACTCGCCAACGCCATCCTCAAAGCCTTTGCGGTTTACTACAAAAAACTTGTGGGAGGTGCAGACAATGGACCGCTTGCCGTCAGTTCTTCAGTAAACGCCAAAGCGGTAGCCTCGTCTTCCCAGCCTGCCGCAGCGCCAGCCGTAAAAACACCCCGGCCGCAGGTGAATGTATTCAACCGGGAGATAACGACCTCTACGCCGCCACCCCCGGCCCGGCGCAAGCAGTGGACGGCCCGGGGCGTCCCCCCCAACCCGCTTACTTACCAATCGCCTCAACCCGTGGGCACCCGTAGCCCTCCCGCCCCGAGGCCGCAGGAAGTGCGCCGCACCCAAGCGGCCGCCTACGGCACGCCCGTGCCCACAAGGGTCTACGCTCAGCCCGCAACACCGCGTAACACACAGTTATCTGACCTGCTGAGCCGGGAGGTCACCAACAGCCTGCGCACCCAGCCCAGCGTATACGAACGGGCCAGGCGTTCTCCCGCTGCCGTAGCCGTTCAGCCGCCAGCGGATTCTATGCCCTATAAGTTCAAAAATGCCAAACAAGTTAGTACCCCACCTCCCCCTTCGGGTTTCGACCTGGAGAATGTGCCAGATAGCCAGCTGCGTTACGCCGTTCAGCTGATCGCTACCGAACGCACCCTGGATCTTTCCAGTGCGCAGTGGAAGCGGGTACCCTACCCCATTCAAAAAGTAAGGGAAGGCAAGTGGAATAAGTACCAGATCAGGGGGCTTGCTACTGCGTACGACGCAAAAACAGCCCAGGCTAAAGCAAAAGCTGCTGGCATCAATGAGGCGATGGTGGTCGTGTATTATCGCGGCAAACGCTTGCCTCCGCCAGCTGTCCGCTATTTACTGAGTCGTTAGGGCAGAAAGACCACATGATAACCTGACTAAAATGACTATCTTGCCCGTTATAACTATCCATTTATACCAATGGCCAATATTACAACATCATGTCAGGAAATTTCACCTTCGAGCTGCTGTGCATCGACCCAGCAGATATCAATTCTCAAAAAGCGTTCATTCACGCCCTCAGTTATTCAAAAGAAGTCTGGAACGGTAAGTCGCCGATCATTACTCAGGATAAAAACGGACAATCGTTTATCAAAGGGGAAGACGGTATGCAACTCACCGTTCTTCCGGTGGACACCAGCAAAATTATTACCGACCTCGTAGAAGCAGCCTTCGTTCTGCGCATTGAAAGCAAGTATTTTGAAACCCTCGAACCTTACCGCCAACGACTGCTGAAACACCTCCGGGAAAGCCTCAAATTCGCTCACCTCCGGATCCTGAAAGACGACATCTCCGCAGAGATCGCCAACCAACTCTACCCCAAGATCAACTCCGTTGAAAACCTGCTGCGCCGGTACCTGATCAAATTCTTCTTCCAGCGGGTCGGGATGAACTGGTGGGAAGTAACCGCTACGCCAAAGATGATCGACAAGGTCAAGAACCGCCAGCGCAACCGCTCCAACCAGTTCAGCTACTTCATCAACTCCGATATTGAGTTTGCGGACTTTGACGACCTCGGCCTGCTCATCTACAAGCAATCTACCGGCTTCAACGACCCCGAGCGCGTGCTCGAAATGCTGGATCAGATATCCACCGTGGAGGGCCTCAACGAACTGAAAGGTAACCTGCAGGGGAACTACACCAAATACTTCAAGACCTTCTTCCGGGATAAGAACTTCGAGAAACTCTGGAAGGATATGTCGAAGATTCGGAACAAAGTAGCCCACCAGGCTACCTTCTTCCACAGCGAACTAAAGAAAGGCAAGGACCTTTCCGCCGAGCTGACCCGCATCATCACCGAAGCGGAAAAGCACATTGATGAGATTGTACTTAGCCTCAAGGAAAAGCAGGCCATCCACCGGGCGAACATCGACATCGTCCGCGAGGAAGAAGAGGAAGCCAAAGAGCAGGAAGCCCAGGAGGTGATGGCCGGGAGCCGCGCCCCAACCGATCTGCCACGCGGCGAAATGCAGGAAGAGACCGATCACTCTGACTACGACAACCGCGTGAAACTCACCGGGCCAAAAATCCTGGGAAAGATCAAGCTGGAGCACAAGGTAAAAACCTACCATAAAACGGCAGCGCCTGGTTACATCGTTATCACCGAAGAGGAAATCATCTCTCACCTGGAGGAAGCGCTGAGCCTTAATTACACTGATTACGTTGGCTTGAAGTGGTTTGTGACCCAGTTCCTGGCCAATAAAGGCTATGCCATCGGCACCACTTACTCGTTGGTCAATATCCTCATTGAGCAGGAAGCCATTATTCTCTACGATAAGGAGAGCCCGGACGGGCACATGATAAAAGCGGTGCGCCTACCGCGCTAAATAGCACCGTACACCCAATCTGATTTTTTAAACCCATCCCCCCCCCGTGTCGCAAGAACCTGAGAAGACCCCATCGAAAAAGGAGGCTAGCAAAAAAGAAGAGTTGGCCCAACCGGGCGTTACCGACCCCGTGATGGTGGCTACCGTACAAGAAAGTGAAGCGGTACAGGAAGACCGGATCTTCGGGCTGGTACGTGCCAACCTCTTCTTCATCCTCGTAGCGGTTACGACCATCGCCTTTCTCGGCATGATCGGGCAGTTTCTGATTACGGTGCTCTGGGCCGTGGTACTGACGATGATTTTTTACGGTCTCTTCAAGTGGGTCCGCCGGCGGGTTGGGGAAAAGCGGCGTGGACTTGCGGCGGCGATCACCTCGCTGTTGATTTTCTTCTTTGTCATCATCCCCTTTATTTTCCTGGCGATTGCCCTGGTCAACCAAGGGTTAGATCTCTACCAATCTATCGAAGCGGGAGAAGTAGACCCCAACTTTGTGGTTGACTACGTAGAGGGCCAAATACCCGGCATCTACGACATGCTGGGTGATGCAGGCATCAGCCCAAACAGTGTCCGGGAAAAGATCACCGAATTCGTAGGAACGGTCAGCCAGTTCATAGCGACCAAAGTGCTGAGCTTCGGCAGTAACCTCATCAACGTATTCGTTCAGTTTACCCTGATGTTGTACCTGCTTTTCTTTTTCCTTAAGGACGGCAAGCAGCTCATTCAGCGTATCATCGATACCATTCCGATGGGCAACGTTCGGGAGCGCCAGCTCTTTGAGCGCTTCGCTCAGGTCAGCAAAGCGACGCTGAAGGGGACCCTCGTGGTTGCGCTCGTTCAGGGCACCATCGGCGGGCTCGTCTTCGCCCTCCTCGGCATCCCCGCCGCACTACTTTGGGGTGTGGCGATGACTTTACTCGCCCTCCTCCCGGTGGGCGGTAGTGCGATTGTTTGGTTCCCGGCGGTCATCATACTTTTTGCCCAGGGCTATCCGATCAAAGCGACCATTCTACTGGTGGTTGGAGCGCTGATCATCGGTTTGGTTGACAACCTCCTGCGCCCACTACTCGTTGGCCGGGATACCGAAATGCCCGACTACCTCGTCCTCATTTCCACCCTCGGTGGCATTACCTACTTCGGCCTCAGTGGCTTCGTGATCGGGCCAACCATCGCCGCCCTGTTCATCACCGTCTGGGAAATGATGGGGCGGGATTATGGGGGGAAGAGTGCGTAGGCTAGGGACTAGGAACTAGGAACTAGGGAACTAGGAACTAGAAATTAGAGAGCTAGGAACTAGGAACTAGGAACTAGGGAACTAGGGAACTAGGGTTGCTTCAAGTTTAATTCTAGCACTAATTTAGGCTGCTCGCTGCCGCTCGTAAGCTCATCCCCAGCCCTTTTCGCTGAACCATAGGCGAGCACGAAGTACTGCGAGGCACACCCTATTGGAGATGGGTTTGAGGTGAGGTAACTACGTGCTGAATGCAACAAATTAGACCGTCTAGAACCGGAAGCCAGGCGGCCAGAAGCTAGTTCCTAGTTCCCTAGTTTCTAGTTTCTAGT